>NZ_JBKJHC010000002.1:0-464345 GCF_046613565.1 Flavobacterium sp. RHBU_3
TCAAATTTTTCATTTTTATCTATTTCATTATTCAGTAAAACTAAACCTGAATATCCACTTTTTATCGTAATCAATTTTTTTCTATATTTATATTCAAATCTTCATACAAAAGTTCAACTTCTTTTGGAATATGGCCCCGCTGGCGCGACCATCTTGCTCGTGCCAATTCTTAAACCAAAATACGAAATTTCTCGACTCCGTAAGCTGCGCTCGAAATGGAAAACTCAACCAATCACGCCCAAAAGCGGGATTTTTTTATTTACACTTAACTTAAACCAATTTGAAAATAGCTACCTTTGATAATAAATAATACTGCTATGGATTTACAAACCAGAAAAATAGAATTTATACAGGAATTCCTTAAACTTGAAAATGAGGAAATCATTGCTGTTTTGGAAGTTGTAATGAAACAGCAAACTTCCGGTAATGAAGACCATTTTAAACCCATGACTGTTGAAGAACTTAATGCAAGGATAGACAGGTCTGAAGACGATTTTAAAAATGGTAGATATAAAAGCAGTGCTGAACTTTTGGCGCGATTTAGGTAATGGATTATAAAATATTATGGTCTGATTACGCGGTATTTGAACTAAATAAAATATTTAATTATTACCTTGAGAAAGCAGGCTTCGGTGTTGCAGTGAAGATTTATACAACAATTGTATCTGAAGCTGACAGACTGTTAATAGACCCTGAAACTTATCCTTTTGAAGATGCTTTGCTAGACAGGGAAATACAATACCGTTATATTATCTGCGACAGTTATAAAATCATTTATTCAATAAACAAACCTTTGAAAGAAATTAAAATTGCAGATGTTTTTGATACAAGGCAAAATCCTTTTAAACTGAAAAGAACCAAATAATATCACGCCCACCAGCGTGATTTTTATTTTTACTACTTTTACTTTCGCAAAACCAACTAAAAATGAACTTCTTTAAAAAGCTTTTCAGTGTTAAGAGTAAACCTGAAAAACCACTACAGGATGAGGAAAGAAATAGCCCTCCAAATCTTACACTAAATCACAGCAATAAAGAAAAAGTTAACCTATTATACTTATCTGAACAAAACAATCCTTACCTGACAAATCTAATACAGGCACATAACAGTATAGATACGCTTAATTATAACCTCGCAGTAGTATGGGCATTGTCTTTAATGAAGAAAGGTAATGAAATGCCCAGTGTATTTATGCTGGCTTCGTTTGCCGAACCTATTGATGCTCTTGAAATACGTCCTTATATTAACGTTGCCCTAAATGACCTGAGCCTCAAAGAAATTGATGGTGAAGATGCTATACTTGCAGTGATTCGTTATTATGTTATGGAGATAGTTATAGATAATTCTTTAAGAAAAAGCTTAACGGAACTTAATGATTTATGCAATCAATACGACCATGGTTACGGTTTAAATCCTTTTTACCTCTTATACTACGCATGGTACGATCTTGACTACGGAGATGACAATTATTATTATGACGGCGCAACTCTTGATAATATTGAATCTTTAGTGAAAAAAGAAGCAAAAGAGTGGCTTGAAAAGCATTAACAATACCAATCACGCCCACCAGCGTGATTTTTTATTTTTATATACTTTCATTACTTTTATCTTTATAAAACCAACCTATATGAATTTCTGGAAAATAACCAACTTACTTGTTTTGTGTATCCTTGCAACAATTATAGGCTTAGGCACATTTTATAAGCACATAAGTTTTGGTATGGGGTTAGGAGATTGCGTTATAGGTTACCCGTTTATGTATATCGTTTTTATAACTCATACTATCCTGACCATTAAAAACTTTAAAAAAGATAGCAGATATTTTATGTGGCTTACATTTATCTTTTTGTGTATTACTGTTTTTATATGCCTTTGGGCTACTATATGGCGTAATAGTGAATATCCATGGAACGGAAAGCTTTTTTATAAATTCTAAAACCAATCACGCTGGTGGAAGTGATTTTTTTAAAACCTACCATAAAATTTTATATTTGTGTGCTTAATACCATACCAATGAAAAAGTTTTTAGCCTTACTGTTTGTTTCCGTTCTTTTTGTGTCCTGCGATATAACCGGCGAGGAAATAGGCCGTTTGCCCATTAACAAACTGAGTATTGGTTATCAGCATGTGTTTGCCAAAGAACTGACCCTGGATTTAAAAAAGGGTGAGGAGATAAGCATCTGGTCAGACATGGATGTGGAGTTTCAGGGCGAAATACAAACGCGTTTCAGGGTAAAGGTATACAAAGACAAGCTGCCTTATGACGAGCTGGATATAGATCCGTTTAAGAGTAATTTTATGATGAATGAGTTTTCTAGAACCATAAACGGCTATACCCAAACAAGCTTTAACGCTAAAAACCATGTGTTTACTGTAAAGGAAAATGGTAAGTATACCTTTGAGGGGATTTATACCCCGTTGGATTATTCTGAACTTAGGGTACACAAGGCCGAGCTGGTCTTTAAAAAATAGTTGGGATTCGCGCCACAGGCGCGATTTTTTTTTGACCCTTTAGCTGCAAAAAATTACTACTTTTATCGTCACCTAAAACCAAAAAATCATGCAAAAAGGAAGACTGGAAGCCTTTAGTGACGGCGTACTGGCTATCATCATCACCATTATGGTGCTGGAAATTAAAGTGCCGCACGGCACCGGTTTTGCCGTACTCCTACCCCTGATACCGGTATTCCTTAGTTATGTGCTTAGTTTTATTTATATAGGTATTTACTGGAACAACCACCACCACATGCTGCATACGGTAACCCGCGTTAGCGGCGGCATTTTGTGGGCCAACCTGTACCTGCTGTTTTGGTTGTCCCTGGTTCCGTTTGTTACCGGCTGGATGGGCGAAAACCATTTTGCCTGCGAAACCATGGCCTTGTACGGTTTTATTATGCTTATGTGTGCCGTGGCTTATTTTATACTGCAACGACAAATTATAAAATCACAGGGTAAAGAATCAGTATTAGGTAAAGCAATAGGTAAAGACCAAAAAGGAAACATATCGGCTTGCCTGTATATAGCGGGTATAGGCCTTAGCTGGGTAAGCAGCTGGCTATCGGGTTCTATGTATGTGCTGGTAGCGCTTATATGGCTTATCCCCGATAAACGTATAGAACGAACAGTGGAGTAAAACCCCAGTTGAGATAAACTAAAATCGCGCCTGTGGCGCGATTTTTTTATTTTATAATACGTATGGGTGCCGGATAATAGGTGCGTATTTTTCCTTTACTTACCTGTATGGCAACAACTATGGGATATATAAAGTTTATTATATACAGGGCTATAGCTGTATATACAAACCAATCAAAACGATCCCAGCCTTTGGTTATTTTTAGTATTACATAGGTTATAAAAAAGGCATTAGTAAGCACCGTCCATAATATCTGAAAATTAAGAAGGTTACTTCCCTGTTGCTGTACCAGCGAAATACGATCGCGTTTATTTAGCCATAAAATAAGCGGCAGTAGTATATTTCCAAAAGGTATAAGCACACCACTTAACACCGAAAGATGCAGGTATACCAGGTAACTATTGTCTTCTACTTTTCCGTAGTCCAGTATGTTTTCAACCGGTATATCGAGCGCTGCACAAATACCCTGAAGTGAGTTGCCACGTGGCTCAGTTTCGTCTTTTTCTATACGCTGTAGTGTACGCAGGTTTATGCCCGCACGTTCTGAAACTTCTTCCTGGGTAAGTCCTTTTTGTTTCCTTATTTCCGAAATTTTTTTGCCAATGGTAATCATGGTTTTTTGTTTTAAGATTATGCAGCAAAATTACCGTGGCAGGCAGGCCTGTTGTAACGGTTTTAATACGGCATTTTTACGGCATTTGTGTCAAACTATTGTAAAATAAGGGGTTTTTCATTCAATAGTATAAAAATACTAAACCTCTAAAAATGTAAATTCCGTCAACGTATTGACGGAATTTACATTAATTGAGTCAGTGACTGTATTACATACAAGGCATTTTATCTATCCTGGTTTGGTGGCGGCCACCTTCAAAAGCAGTAGTAAGAAAAGTATCTACCATAGCTATTGCCTGTTCTTTGCTGGTAAAACGTGCCGGTATGCTTAGTATGTTAGCATCGTTATGCTGACGTGCCAGTTCGGTAATTTCTTTGGTCCAGCATAGTGCAGCGCGAATTTTCTGGTGTTTGTTAGCAGTCATGGCAGCTCCGTTACCACTACCGCAGATAATGATACCAAATTCTACCACACCGTTTTCCACGTCGTTTGCTACAGGGTGTACAAAATCGGCATAGTCTACGCTGTCGGGCGTATCGGTTCCGTGGTTAATAACTTCGTATCCTTTAGCTTCAAGGTGGGCTACAATGGCTTTTTTGTATTCAGGTCCTGCGTGGTCGTTACCAATAGAAATTTTCATAGTTATGAATAGTGTGTTATTTATGGTGCAAAGGTATTACAAAACGGCAAATTGTGCATAAAGAAGTCAAATTATTAGTTTATAGGTACTTATGTACCCACGTAATAGTATAACAATAAAAATGTTAAAAAACAACAATGTTTATAAATTTTATAAAGTACTGAAAATAAAGGCTGTGTTTTTTAACTTGTTTTGTTGATAACTACAAAGTGAAAAATTAAAGATTTTTTTAATGTGTATCAAAATTTTTATAAGCAAAACGCAAACGAAATATGCAAGTGAATTTCTTTAAAATTTGTTGTGGAGTTATCAATACAATTCACACAGTTATTAACAGATATTAATGAGTGAAGTTATCCATAAAAACTATTGTAAACTTAAAATTAACCAATGTTAATAACCTCTAACGAAAAAAACGAAAACTCCTCATTTTTAAAAATTTACATTCTCTTAACATTGTTGAAACATTTGTATAAAATTGTATAACTCCATAAACAAGCCCCGCCGTAAAAAGTTATTCCACATTTCAACAAGCAATAATAATAATCATAAAGAAAGATTTTTAAAAAATTTCTTTTTTATTTTATAATGAGTGTTGAAAACTGTGAGCTGTTTTGGTTACACAATTTTTAGATGATTGTTATGATTGAAGTCTTCCAGGATTTGGTTTACGGTGTCCAGGTCGTTTTTGTGCACTTTTAGTTTTATGCCTCCAAGTGCGTGTGTATAAACGGGTACTACGGTAAGGGTGGTTTCGTTTTCGAAGTAAAACTGAAGGCCTGCTTCCTGTAATAGTAGTTTCAGTATTGTTATCTCGTGTGGATAAGTAAATACTGCAGCGGTAACAAATTGTTTCATAAATGGGTTATAATTAGCCTGTTCCGGTATAAAGTTAACCATTAAAACGTTATTATTTCTTTAAGGTGTCTTATAATTCTGATTGTTATTCGTACATTTCAGCATTATTAGAATGAATTATGAGTAAGAAGAATGGCAAACCAACTGCCAAAAAGGAAAAAGACTTTTCGAGAAAGATATACAAGATACTTGCCAAAGACCCCAACAAATCTTTTAATTATAAACAGATAGCAGCTGCACTGGAACTAAACGATACTAACAGCCGCAACCAGATTATAAAAGAACTGAAAATACTGGCTTCTAAAGAAAGTATAGAAGAAACGGAACGTGGTAAATACCGTGTACTAAGCAAGGCAGATTATACAGAAGGTACTATAGACATGACAAGCCGTAAAACAGCTTATTTTGTATCGCCTGATTTAGAAGAAGATGTGTTTATACCTACCAATAACCTGAATAAGGCATTGGATAAAGACAAAGTAAAAGTATACATATACAATAGACGCAAGGGCAGAAGGCCTGAAGGTGAAGTAGTAGAAATACTGGAACGTGCTAAAACCGAGTTTGTAGGGGTTATAGATATACAAAAGAATTTTGCGTTTGTAAGTACTGCAAACCCCAAGATGTATACCGATATTTTTATCCCGAAAGGGAAAATAGGCGATGCACAAAACGGAGATGTAGTATTGGTAAAGCTGGATGATTGGCCGGCTAAAGCCGACAGCCCGTTTGGTGAAGTACTAAAAGTACTTGGTAAACCCGGAGAGCACAATACAGAAATCCATGCCATACTTGCCGAATACGGGCTACCGTATGATTTTCCGGTAGATGTAGAGGTATTTGCACAAAAGCTTGATACCGAAATCCATGCCGATGAAATAGCCCGAAGAAGGGACATGAGGCAGATACTTACCTTTACCATAGACCCTAAGGATGCTAAAGATTTTGACGATGCACTGAGTTTCCAGAAGTTGCCAAATGGTAACTATGAAATTGGTATCCACATTGCCGATGTATCTCATTATTTACAGGAAGGTACCATACTCGACCAGGAGGCGTACAAGCGTGCCACATCGGTGTACCTGGTAGACAGGGTAGTACCCATGTTGCCTGAAGTGCTGAGTAACTTTGCCTGTTCGCTACGTCCGCACGAAGAAAAATATACCTTCTCAGCAGTATTTGAACTGAACGAAAGGGCAGAGGTGGTTAACCAGTGGTTTGGCCGTACGGTTATTTACAGTGATCAGCGTTTTGCTTACGAAGAGGCGCAGAATATTATAGAAACCAAAAGCGCTACTATACCGGCCGAAATATCCCTTACAGGTAATGAGTATACCGTAAGCGAAGATATTCGCTCAGCAACGCTTAAAATGGATGAGCTGGCCAAAATACTACGTCGTAAGCGTATGGCAAACGGTGCCATTTCATTTGATAAAGTTGAAGTGAAATTCCACCTGAATGAAAATGCCGAACCTACCGGGGTGTATTTTAAAATAGCCAAGGATGCTAACCACCTGATAGAAGAGTTTATGCTGCTGGCAAACCGTAAGGTGGCTGAATTTATAGGTAAGCAAAAACCGGAAAAAACCTTTGTATACCGTATACACGATGAACCCGATGAAGATAAGCTGATAAACCTGCAAACAGTGATTGCCAAGTTTGGTTATAAAATCAACTTTAAGTCGAAAGACACGGTTAGTAAATCACTGAATAACCTGCTTAGTGAAGTTCAGGGCAAAAAAGAACAAAACCTTGTTGATACCCTGGCCATACGAAGCATGAGCAAGGCAAAATACAGTACAGAGAACATAGGCCACTACGGACTTGCATTTGATTATTATTCGCATTTTACATCGCCTATACGAAGGTATCCCGATGTTATGGCGCACAGGCTGTTACAGCACTACCTTGACGGAGGAAAGTCTGCCGATGCCGAGAAGTATGAAGAACAGTGTGTACATTCCAGCAATATGGAAAACCTTGCTGCAAATGCTGAGCGCGACAGTATAAAATACATGCAGGTAAAATACATGCTGGACCACAAGGACCAGGAATTCCTGGGTGTAATTTCGGGTGTAACCGAATGGGGTATCTATGTAGAAATTATGTCGAATAAATGTGAGGGTATGTGCCGCATACGTGAAATTAAAGATGATTACTACACCTTTGATGATAAACAGTATGCTCTTGTAGGCGAGGTTACTAAAAACCTGTTACAGCTGGGTGACGAAGTTTGGGTTAAGGTAAAAAATGCCGACCTTGTAAAGAAACAGCTTGATTTTACTTTTCTGAGAAAGAACGAATAGTAATATTTAAACAATAAAATAAACCACTGATATTTAGTACTTAAAATAATTTTTAAGGAAAGTATCAGTGGTTTTTCTTTTATAAAACTTTTGAAAAAAGTGTAACAAATATTTAACGGCATTGTCTTTGTAGTTAATGTTACTTTGTAAGTAAAATAGCAACAATCAGAAATCACAGGATATGAAAAAACTAATTTTAATAGCAATTTTAGGCATCAGCCAGTTTATGGCGGCACAGGTATCACAAAATCTGGGTGATTTTACTGTAGTACGCGCGTTTGACAGGATAAACATTACCCTGAAAAAATCTACCGAAAATAAGATAGACATAAGGGGTAACCAGGCCGAGAACGTGGAAGTTGTAAACAAAAACGGCGAGCTGAAGGTACGCATGAAAGTAAGCAAGATGTTTAACGGCGACAATATAGAAGCTGTAATCTACTATACAGGAAAATTAGACCGTATTGAAGCAAGCGAAGGTGCCAGTATAAGCTCTTCAGATAAGTTTAGTGCTACAGCCTTTGAATTAAGTGCTAAAGAAGGCGCTATTATATCGCTTAAGCTCGATGTAGACAAACTTACCACAAGGGTTAATTCGGGAGGATTAATTACCGTGCAGGGTAAGGCTACAAACCATGATGTTACCATGACATCGGGTGCTACACTTAAGGCTGAAGAACTGAAAACTTCTCAAACCGAAATAACCCTTAATGCCGGTGGTAAAGCTGATATTACAGCTACTGATTATGTAAATGCCAAAACCCGTGCTGGGGGTGATATAAGGATACACGGACAACCAAAACAGGTGGACCAGAAAACCATAGCCGGAGGCAACATAAACATTGTAAAATAGCCTTGTTTTAAAACTTATAGATTTCCCTGTAGAGTACTTTTCTTTACAGGGAAATTTTTTTATTTAAAAGTGTAACAGTTTGTAAATTAGTACAGTCTTTAGTTGTAAATAATCTAATCAAAAAACTTAAAATTATTTGTATGAAAACAACTTTAGTAATTGCTGCGCTTGCCTTTATTAACCTGGCTGCAGCACAAAAAACAAGAGAGCTAAAAGAGTTTAAAACCCTTACTGTAGGCTCTGATGTACATGTTACGCTAATAAAATCAAACCAAAACAAACTGGTTATCAACAGGAATAGCGATGACGAACCTGAGATAGCTAACGAAGGTAACAGTCTTGCTATAAAAGGTGGAGACGATGCTGAAATCACTGTTTATTTTACTGCTGATTTAGAAAACATTACAGCTGCATCTGACGCTAAGATTGTATGCAAAGATGAAATTAAAACAGCTTCACTTACCATTACGATGGCTTCTGATGCTGAACTGGAAATAAAAGTAAATGTGAAAAAACTCAGCACGGCTGCAAATTCTGATGCTATAGTTACTATAAGCGGAAAAGCTGGTGAGCATACAGCAACCTACTCGTCTGATGCGCAACTGAATGCCGAAAAGCTACTTACCGATACTACATCAATAGTAATGTCGTCTGATGCTTCGGCAGAAATCAACGCAAAAGATATAGTAAATGCTACTGTGTCATCAGATGCTTCTCTTAAAATATACGGTGACCCAAAGAAAGTAAATGAGGTAAAAGGCAGTGATGCCGAAATCGTAGTTATTAGATAATCAATTACGAAAAATAACAAAAAACACTCATTTTTTTAGTTAAGTTAAAAAAACGTATCTTGCATCATTAAACCGACTTAATGATACAGGACATTCTTAGCGCTATTCCACTGGGTTTCTTTTTAAGCATAATGCCGGGAGCAGTATTTTTTGTACTTCTGGAAACCAGTGTTTTAAAAGGTTTTAAGGCCGCTTTAGCCTTTGACCTTGGTGCTATTTCTTCTGATGTAGTTTTTATACTTATAGCCTATTTCAGTAGCTATAAATTACTCGAAAAAATAAAAGACGAGCCTGCCTTATTCATTTTTGGCGGGCTTGTTATGTTTACATACGGCTTTATTTCGCTTATGAAATTAAAAAAAGTAAGCAAAAATGAACTGGTAGATGAAGCCAGTAAAGACATTATCCGTAAAGATTACCTAAGTCTGTTTATAAAAGGTTTCCTGCTAAATTTTATAAACATTGGCGTGCTGGGTTTTTGGCTTGCTATTATTATTACCTGGGGGCCAAAACTGGATATGGTTCCGTCGCGCATATTTGTGTTTTTTGTGGCGGTAATACTGGCTTATTTTGTAATAGATTTGGGTAAAATTACCCTGGCCAAACAATTGCGCAGTAAGCTTACCACAAGAAATATTATGAAAATAAAGCAGGGGATAAGTATCATCCTTATGATATTTGGGCTTGCATTGCTGTTTCAGGGCTGGTTTCCATCTGAAATGAAGCAAACCATCAATACTATCGAAAACTCCCACTAACAGCTTTATTTTTGGTTTCTTTTTCCATGTCGACCGAAACACAGCTGTGCGGAGACATCTTTTCCGATTTATACTTTAAGTTTTATCCTATTTGCTTTTCTACAAACGTAAATGGAATAAAACAAAAAAGCCCTCATTTCTGAGAGCTTTTTACCACTGTGGAGGCATCTAGCGGATTCGAACCGCTGTAGCAGGTTTTGCAGACCTGTGCCTAGCCGCTCGGCCAAGATGCCATTATTTTGGTTGGCAAATGTACATAAATTTTTAAATTTTACCACATTTACACCATATTTGTACCCCACTTTTTTATAATAAATTGATTATAAATACCTTTCATTTAAAATTTATAATTCAAAATTTAAAATAATTACGCCCTGAACTCCTCTACCTGTATGGTTACAGCCTCTACATCGCCGCCAATAGGAGGGTTAATTTTACTAACAGCAACAACTATACGGCTTACTGCGGGTATTTCGGCAAATATTCTTTTTACGATACGCTGTGCTACATGTTCCAGCAGCTTACTGCGTATGGCCATTTCTTCTACCACTATACGGTTCAGTTGTACATAGTCTACGGTATCGGCCAGCTCATCAGTAACCATGCTCTTGCGTAAATCTGCTTTAATTTCCAGGTCTACACGATAATCACTGCCTATTTTTGCCTCTTCTTCAAGACAACCGTGGTACGAAAAAGTGCGTATGTTTTGTAGTTTAATAATACCCATTTTACTTATAAAGTATAAAGTTTTAAGGGTATAAAGGTACAAATAAGTGAGAAAGTCTAAAGTCATAAAGTTTTTAAAGTCCTGTTATGATACTATGATGGTATTTCATTGACTTTATGACTTTAGACTTTACGACATTACAGACTAATTTAATTACATTTGCAGTCTTAATAATCAAAAAAGATATGTCAACCGAAGAGCGTTCGCTGAATTTTATCGAACAAATCATAGAGGAAGATCTGGCTAATGGTTTTCCTAAAGACAAACTACGTTTCCGTTTTCCACCGGAGCCAAACGGTTATCTGCACGTGGGGCATGCCAGCTCTATCTGCCTTAACTTTGGTTTGGGTCTTAGGTATAATGCCCCTGTAAACCTGCGTTTTGACGATACTAACCCTGCCAAAGAAGAGCAGGAGTATGTAGATGCTATAAAGCGCGATGTAGAGTGGCTGGGCTTTAAATGGGCAGAGGAGCGCTATGCGTCTGATTATTTCCAGGAGCTGTATGACTGGGCCGTAACGTTTGTAAAAAACGGTAAGGCTTATGTAGACAGCCAAAGCTCTGAGGATATGGCAAAACAAAAAGGTACACCAAGCCAGCCGGGTACCGAAAGCCCTTATCGTAACCGCAGTGTAGAAGAAAACCTTAGTCTGTTTGAAGCCATGAAAAATGGTGAATTTGAGGAAGGTACACACGTGCTGCGTGCTAAGATAGATATGGCCAGCAGCAACATGCTGATGCGCGATCCTATTATGTACCGTATACTACACAAACATCATCACCGTAGTGGCGATAAGTGGTGCGTATACCCTATGTACGACTGGGCACACGGAGAGAGTGATTATATAGAGGCAGTATCGCACTCGCTTTGTACACTGGAGTTTATGATGCACAGGGAACTGTATGACTGGTTCCTTGACCAAATATATGATAGCAAAGAAACACGCCCTAAACAGCGTGAATTTGCCCGTCGTAACCTTAGCCACACTGTTGTAAGTAAGCGTAAGCTACTGCAACTGGTTCAGGAAAAATATGTTACAGGATGGGATGATCCGCGTATGAGTACCATTAGCGGTATGCGTCGCAGGGGTTATCCGCCACAAGCAATAGTTAACTTTGCCGATACCATAGGTATTGCTAAGCGTACTAACCTTATAGACGTTAGTGTACTGGAATTCTGTGTACGTGAACAACTTAACAAAACTGCGCCGCGTGTTATGGCGGTGCTTGATCCTGTTAAGCTGGTTATTACTAATTACCCTGAAGGTCATGAAGAATGGCTGGAAGCAGAGAACAACCCTGAAGATGAAGCAGCCGGTAACCGTGATGTACCATTCAGCCGTGAGTTGTACATAGAGCGAGAAGACTTTATGGAGAATGCTAACAGCAAATACTTCCGTCTTACGCTTGGTAAAGAAGTTCGTTTAAAGAATGCCTACATCATTAAAGGCGAAAGCGTAGTAAAAGATGCTGATGGTAACATTACAGAAATCCATGCCACGTATGATGCTGATAGTAGGAGTGGTAGCGGTAGCGAAGCAAGCCTTCGTAAGATAAAAGGTACTATTCACTGGGTGTCTGTACAACACGCTATTAAGGCAGAAGTACGTATTTATGACCGTCTGTTTACTCATGAAAATCCCGATGGTGATAAAGAGGTAGACTTTAAAGAATACATCAATCCTAACTCTCTAAGTGTGATTACAGGCTATTTAGAGCCTTCACTTAAGAGTGCCGAGGCAGGGGAGAGGTATCAGTTTCAACGCCTTGGGTATTTCTGTGTAGATACCGATACTAATGCCGAAAAATTGGTTTTCAATAAGACTGTAGGTCTTAGAGATACCTGGGCAAAAGTAGAAAGCAAAGAGTAATTACTTTTTACATATTAGTACTTGAAACTCCCGTATTCTGCGGGAGTTTCTTATTTATTTTATTTTGTAGTAAAATATTTATGAATATTTTTTCGAAAACGTTATAATTATTAAAATATTTTACTAATTTCACAAATGTAAATAATACACTTATTATTTACAATAAATGAGAAAAATTTAGAATTCCCGGAAGTAAGAGTTAATGTTGAAGGACCAGTAAATACGTTGCATTGCAAGCGTAGCAGATTTTTATTGCCTTTTTTTAAGGTGTTTTTAGTTCATTAGTTTATAACCAAACTCTATATTTTTTATGAATCTAAAACCAAATTTCAGCTCCGGAAGTAACCTTATGAGGTTCATTTTCAATCTTTTTTTACTATTAAGTGTAAGTTTGATTTACGCACAGCCAGGCATACACGATCCTTCTTCCACCATTAAAAATACCGATGGCAGGTATTGGCATTTTGCTACCGGTAACGGTATTTACACCATTTCTTCTTCTACCACAGATTTTTCAAGCTGGCAAACCGAAAACACGGTGTTTGCATCGGGTACATGGCCCAGCTGGATAGCCAGTTACGTTACCGGTTTTGCAGGTAATTTCTGGGCCCCCGAAGTGGTAAAAATAGGCAGTACGTATTACTGTTATTATTCTTGTGCGGGCACCGGTGCCCCGGCTGCAATAGGCTTAGCTACAGCTACTAACCTTTCGGGTCCGTGGACAGATAAAGGTATGATTGTAGCCGGTAATAACTGTATAGACCCTGCTATACTTATTGATGGTACTAATATGTACATGACCTATGGCAACTGGCAAAGTGGTATAGACATGATACAGCTAAACTACAGTACAGGACTTCGTTTAGGAACAAGCCATTGGGATCTAATAGCAGGCGAAGTAGAAGGTCCCGGCATTATGAAACATGGTAGCTATTACTACCTTTTCTTTCAGCGTGGACTATGCTGTAGTGGTGTAAACTCAGGGTATTACATGCAGGTAGGCCGTGCTTCCAGCCCTACAGGGCCGTATTATGACCAAAATGGTATAGACCTGATGAACACTGGTGGTACTACTTTTTTACCTAATAAAAATGGCAGATATATAGGCCCTGGCCATTTTGGTTATGGTGAATCTACGCTTAGTTACCATTTTTATGACGGTAATGATAACGGTGCTCCTAAGCTAATGACGGCTACCATAGGCTGGAGCAATGACTGGCCGGTGGCAAGTACATTTAGCCCAATTGTAGTAAATGGTACCTATAAGTTAAAGAATGTTGCAAGCGGTAAATACCTTGATAATCTGGGTGCTACAACAGATGGAGCCAATGTGGTGCAATGGGCCAGCAGTTCTAGTAATAACCAGCGTTGGGTAATAACCTATTCGGGTAGTGGTTATTATAAACTTAAGTGTGTTACCGGTGGTAAATACCTTGATAGTGTGGGTGCTACTGCCGATGGGTCTAACGTGGGCCAGTGGACTGGTGGTACAAGTTACAACCAACAGTGGGCTATAGTAGCGGCGGGTCCTTACTATAAGCTTATAAATCGTACTAATGGTAAATGCCTGGATACAGGAGGATTAACAGCCGATGGTTCTATACTGCAGCACTGGTACAGTAATGTAAGCATAAACCAGCAGTGGGTGCTGGAATATATAAGTAGCAGTACCAGTAAAATGGCCGAAACTAAACCGGAAAAGGAAGAAGTTACAGTAAACGATAATACTTTTTTTGCAACGCCAAATCCTGTAAAAGGTAATATGTTTCAGTTGCATGCTTTTAACAAATTTAAAGCAGATATAAATATTACTATTGTTAACCTTGCCGGGCAAGTGGTTTACACAGAAAATATAAAAGGCCAGGATTCAGGGTTGATGGAGTATACTATAGATGCTTCCGGTTTTGCTTCGGGAATTTATATGGTAAACTTAAACACAGGTAACGAAACCAAATCACTAAAATTAGTCAGGAATTAAGTTTTTTCATAAATGTTAGTTTTTATAAGGCTATCTTATTTTTCTAATGAGAATTATAAGGTAGCTTTATTATTTTTAAAATCTATTATATTTTAAAATTTGATAGATGTATTATATTAAAAGTGACTTTTATATTTTACTTCTAATCAATTTTTAAAAATAGCTAATGCTATTTATCATTTACTATTATAAACCTTCGGGAAATCGCCTTATTTTAATTTTGTATGTTTTTTATGCCTAAATTAACCACTTATTAACATCAGGGCTGTGTTAAAATTCCCTACCTTTATAATAGTTAATTCAAAACCGATTTTTAATCATTAAAATTTATAATTATGGCTGGTAAAACATCAACAATTGTAGCCGTACTTGCCGGTGCGGCTGTAGGGGCAGCTTTAGGAATTTTATTTGCTCCTGATGAAGGTAGTAAAACAAGAAAAAAAATTAAAGACGGTGCTACCCAAAAGGCAGATGAGCTGAAAAACAAAATTGGCGATTTTACAGAAACGGTAAAAAGCAAATTTGGTTATGCAAGCCAGGATATTGAAGCCGGACTTGATAAGCTTGTAGCAAATGTAGAAGACAAAGCAGAAGAAGTTATTGCTACCCTTGAAAAAAAGCTTGAAGAGCTTAAGAACAATGCCAAGGCTTCTACGCCATCGGCTAACTAATTTTAGTAGTAAATAAAACCATATACCTGCCATGGCATTTGAAGAAATTAAGGAAAACGCAGAAGATCTTAAAAATGAAACCAAGAAACTTATAGACAGCAGTTTAGCGTATTATAAGTTATGGGCTTTTAAGATTTTAATGAAGAGCACTGCACAGATGCTCAAACTGTTTATGCTGGCTATAATGCTGGTTGTTATTACCTTGTTTTTTTCAATTGCCCTGGCTCTTGGTTTTGGTTATTGGCTAAATAATTTTGCATATGGTTTTCTCATAGTAGGGCTTATTTACCTAGTTATAGCCATTGTAATTTACAAAGTGCAGGACAAAATTGTAGAAAAGACTTTGCTTGCTAACTTTTCTAAAATATTCTTTAAAAAATACGACTAAGCCATGCAAACAAAAGTATACCGTAATTTTGAGGAAATAAACAAAGAGCTCGAGATACTAAAAGTAGAGCGTGACCTGGCGTATGCAAAGTTTAAGCGTAGTCTTGATACTACTAAAGAAAGCCTGGAACCCGGAAACATAATAGGGGAAACCCCTAAGATGATATTTAATGTACTGGGTACATTTTCCGGACCCATTAAAAATGCAGCTGTGAGTTGGCTGCTTAAAAAGATTTTTTAATTACTTTTTAAAAAGTAACTGTTTAGCTATCATTTCGATAGCTTTTTCTATATCTTAGTGGTATCAAATAACCAATTATATCATGGAAAAAACTATTAGTGATTTTAGCCCTGCATTATTTTTATGGGTGTTATTTATTGCTTCATTGACTGTAGGCATAGTGTTCCTTATTATTAAACTTATTAGAAAAGCATAAAATATAAAGGCTACCAATTGGTAGCCTTTATATTTTACTGGTCTTCTTTTTTCTTACGGTTTGCCATCTGCTTTTCTCTAAAAGCTTTTAGCTCATCCTTATCCAGGTACTTATCTTTGTTTGTGTCTATCTCATCAAACTTGTCTTTAAGCATAGGCCTTTCTGCTTTTGCAACTTCATCTTTGCTTAATTTTCCATCACCGTCTGCATCCAGTTTTTCAAACATTTTTTCGCCATTACGTTGTGGCTTTTCGGTGGTTTTATCCTGGGCAAATCCCGTAGCAGCAGTAAGTACACAACCCAGTACCATTGCCCTTAAAAGTGTATTTTTCATAAAATATAATTTATAGTTATCTATAAGACTTTACAATATGTAAATGGTTTAATATCAGTATAAAAAAAATGCTCCCCGAAGGAAGCATTTCATATTAGTCATTTGTTTCAGCTGTATTATCCGGCTGGTCTAAGTAAGGTTTATAGCCTGTATCAGTTTTCTTTTTAGAGGATTTCAGTTGTTCACTTACCTGGTTACTTGCCGCAAACGAAACTATCATATTGTTCAGCATATCGTTAGCTGCTTGTGGCGTGTTAGGGAGCAGAATAAGGTTACTGTTAGTATCGCTTCCTATAGCCTGAAGCGTATCATAATGTTGTGTAACTACTATAAGCGCAGAAGCTTCCTGGCTGTTAATGCCCACTTTGTTTAGTGTGTCTACACTCTCTACAAGGCCACGTGCTATCTCACGACGCTGGTCAGCAATACCTTGACCTTGCAGCCTTTTACTTTCAGCTTCAGCCTTGGCTTTTGCTACAATACGTATACGTTGTGCTTCTGCTTCATATTCGGCAGCAGCCTTTTCACGGTCGGCAGCGTTAATACGGTTCATGGCATTTTTTACCTGAGGATCCGGGTCTATATCGGTTATCAGTGTATTGATAATGTCGTAACCATAAGTAGTCATGGCTTCGTTTAGCTCTCGTTTTACGGCGATTGCTATATCGTCTTTACGCTCAAAAACGTCGTCGAGTTTCAGTTTAGGCACTTCGGCACGCACTACGTCAAATACGTAAGAAGTGATTTGGTCATGAGGATATTCCAGTTTATAAAATGCTTCATATACCTTGTCTTGAATTACCTTAAACTGTACCGAAACCTTCATTTTTACAAATACGTTTTCCTTGGTTTTGGTTTCAATAATTACATCAAGTTGTTGAATTCTCAGGTTGATACGGCCTGCCTGTTTGTCTACAATAGGTATTTTAAATTGTAAACCGGCATGACGAATGCTTTGGTATTTACCAAATCGTTCAATAATTACGGCGGTTTGTTGTTTAACGGTAAAAATACCTGTAAAGAGGATAATGAGGCCTATAAACAGTATAAAGCCTAAAAAAGCTGTTCCCATCATTGGAATTGGTTTTAATGTTATATGTAATTATACGCAAAAAAGCCAAGGTTGTTACATTATTAACGCGTTATTGTATATTTGCCGACAATCACCAATTATTACTTTATGTTTAAATTTTCACTGTACTGCCTGTTTTTACTGCCTTTTTTAGGTTTTTCTCAAGATGATGAACCGGAATACGATACTACACCAAGCTATTTGTATATCTCAGGTGGATTGAATTACTATGATTTTTCTTCCAAAGCATGGTGGTACGAAGAAGGAAGATGTTTATGCTTTTCAGAACTTTGATGTAATGTTTAATGGTAATTATTACGTTATACCTTACGAAGAAGATGAGTTTTATATGGGAGTACAGGGGGGGCCTTATTTTTCTATATTTTTTCAGAAGTTAGCCCCGGTAGGAGATGATGATTTCGCTGGAAGGGATTATGCTACAGGAATAGATAATGGTACTTTTAAAAACATGCCTGATACCAATTTTGGTGCTAACATTGGTATTTTCGGTGGGTATGAAGGGGTAAGGCTGGTACTACGGTATACAAGGGGATTTACTAATGCACTTCAGGGTGTACAGGCTAATGGATCCAACTTAAAAGGAACACTCAACAGTTTGTCATTAACCCTATACAAGGTGGTAAAACATAAAAGGGCTGTCTTAACCGACAGCCCTTTTGGTTTTATTCTATTTACAAATAGTTATTGTTTGGTGGTAAAACTATAAGTTTCGCCATAGCCTGTACCTATACTATTAGTTCCATAAGTTCTGTAGTAGTAAGTTTTGCCTGGGCTAAAGTAGTAAATTCTATAAACAAATGTAGCCATTCCTTCTCCCAATGGTATTTTGGTATCGTTTATAGTAGGTTTATCGGTAGTTGAAAAAACTATACCATATTCTGTTATATTTTGACCCATTTCGCATAGGGTTGAACCTCCTAAAATAGCTGATGTTGTTTTTATGTCTGTGGGTGCATAAGTGCGCATTAGGGGTTCTTCCTGCAATAGATTTTCTACCGAGCAACCTGTAAGAAAATAAAACGTAAATAACAGTAAATATATTTTTTTCATAGATGATTTTTATCCGCCAAAAATATGATATTTGCGCCAAAATGTTAAAACAATGAAACAATTTTTACTATTTACTTTTTTTTGTGTTGGAATTTCTGCCTTTGCACAGTATGATGATGATAGCGCTTTTGCAGTTATAGCGGGTACTAATCAGTACTATGCAAATACGAATTTTTTGTCATCCAAATCAAAAACCGGATTTACGTTAGGTATTGGAGATAACTTTTCGGTGTCTGATAATTCTTTTATTAGAGCTGAATTTACACTTTCGAGATTTTACATGGATTTCTTAGGAAGAGAAACTTCAACAAGTAACCCTCAATGGATATCTTTTTCTCTTGACAGAATAAATTTCAATGCCTTGTACCACTATAACTTTGTTAGTTTACTTAAGGGTGATATTGAAATTGGTGTTTCGGCTGGTGGCTCTATGGGCATGTTTACTGACTTCGTTTTGGAAGACGATTACAGGGAGGATTATTTATTAGATCCGTATGGTGCAGACCCCGAAGCATTAAAGATTGACGGAAATAGAAATTCCCTTTCTTTTAATTTTTTTGGTGTAGCCGGAATAGGTGCTCGTTACCGAAAATTTGAGCTAAATGTAAGATATCATAAAGGGCTTACAGACGTATACCGAAGTCTACCTGCATTTTCTGAATATGTAACACCAAAAGGAAAGGATGATTATTTAACTGCTACAGTGAATTTTTATTTATTTAGTTATTAAGCGCATATTATACTAAAAAGCCCCGATGTTAATTCGGGGCTTTTTTCATGTTAGATTTTTTTATAAAGTTTCAACAGCTTTGTTTATCCTGTTTATGGTTTCGGTTTTACCGATGATTTCCATTATATCGTATAAATGTGGCCCTTTTAAGTCGCCTACAAGGCTTAAACGTAGCGGAGCCATAACTTTACCTATTCCTATTCCTTTTTGTTCTACCCAGCCTTTTACAACGCTTTCTGTATTGGCAGAACTAAAGTCGGCAGTAGCTTCTAAGGTTGCTGCAAGTTCTGCAAGCAGGGTTCCGGTATCGGGTTTCCATTGTTTAGCTACTGCTTTTTCTTCGTAACTATCTGGTGTTACAAAGAAATAGCTTGTAAGATTCCACAGTTCTGATGCAAATGTAGCACGGTCTTTAACCAGTCCTATTATACGCGAAACGGTTTCGGCTGGTACATTAATTCCTTTTTCAAGCAGGGTAGGAGCAAACTGTTTTGCTATAGTATCGTTATCCTGTTTCTGGAAATACTGGTGATTAAACCAGGCATTCTTTTCAGGGTTAAATTTAGCTCCTGCCTTGTGCACCCTTTCCAGGTCAAATTGTTGAACCAGTTCATCCAGCGTAAACAATTCCTGTTCGGTACCCGGGTTCCAGCCCAGTAGCGCCAGGAAGTTGATAACAGCCTCCGGTAAAAAGCCCTGCTCACGGTAGCCCATAGATGCTGTACCATCGGCATTTTTCCACTCCAGTGGGAATACCGGGAAGCCCATTTTATCGCCATCGCGCTTGCTTAGCTTACCATTACCTATTGGCTTAAGAATAAGCGGCAGGTGGGCAAACTCAGGTGCATCCCAGCCAAATGCTTTGTAAAGCAATACGTGCAGCGGCATAGACGGTAACCATTCCTCACCACGAATAACATGGCTGGTTTCCATAAGGTGGTCGTCTACAATGTTAGCCAGGTGATAGGTAGGCATACCATCGCTTTTGTATAGTACTTTATCATCAAGCAGGTTGGTATCAAATTCTACTTCACCACGAATAATGTCGTTTAGCAATAGTTTTTCACCCACAGGAACTTTAAAACGGATTACATAGTGCTCACCATTGTTTATCCTTTTAGCTGTTTCTTCTTCCGAAAGGTTTAGTGAGTTATCCAGTGTTCCACGTGTGGTATGGTTATATATAAAAGTTTTTCCTTCGGCTTCTTCAGCTTTACGGGCTTCGTCAAGCGCTTCGGCAGTATCAAAAGCATAATACGCCCATCCACCTTCTATAAGTTGGGTAGCATATTGTCCGTATATTTCTTTACGTTCGCTTTGGCGGTACGGGCCAAATTTTTCATTCTTGCCCACACCCTCATCAAAAGGAATCCCCAGCCAGTTTAGTGCTTCCACTATGTATTCTTCGGCTCCGGGTACAAAACGGTTTTGGTCGGTATCTTCTACACGCAGGTAAAAGGTTCCGCCGTGTTTCTTGGCAAACAGATAATTAAATAACGCCGTACGTACACCGCCTATGTGTAGCGGGCCTGTAGGGCTTGGTGCAAAACGCACACGTACCGGTTTAGACATGATGTTGTAAATTTTTATGCAAAGATAGGTTTTTGAGGTGGATTTGTTAATTCGTGGATTTGTGTATTTGTCTGCAACGGAGTAATCATCAAATAAACGAATTAACAAATCCACGAATCCACTTCTTATGAACAATGTCTATCAAAAAAATCCGTTTTTACTAACGGGATAATTTGTACTTTTATCAGTTATTAACAACGGTAGTTAATTTATACACAATTTGGAAGCAAAAACCATCATATACGCCAAGCTCGAAGCCTTTATAAAGAAGTATTATACCAATGAAGTTATTCGTGGAACAATTTTCTTTACAGCGCTGGGATTACTTTATTTTATTGTAACCTTCCTTATAGAATATTTTTTGTGGCTGCCCGAAAAGGGGAGGACCACACTATTTTGGTTGTTTATAACCGTAGAGATTCTTTTACTTGGGCGTTTTATTTTGTTTCCGTTGTTTAAATTATTTAAGCTACAAAAGGGTATCGACTACAAACAGGCATCTGCTATTATTGGTAATCACTTTAGCGAAGTAAGTGATAAGCTTACCAATTTCCTGCAGCTGAATAATGAACCACAACAAAGCGAACTGCTCATTGCATCGATAGAGCAGAAGGCAAACAGCCTGCAGCCGGTACCGTTTACCAATGCCATTAATTTTAAAAAGAATGTTAAGTACATTCCGTATGCGGTAGTGCCGTTGTTGTTGCTACTGTTCTTTTTTATAAGCGGAAACGGCGAGGTTATAACTAACAGTTTTACTCGCGTTGTTAATTACGACAAACATTATGCACCACCGGCACCGTTTGAATTTATTGTTGTTAATAAACAGTTGATGGCACAACAAGATACCGATTTTTTACTTGAGGTGAAAACTGTAGGTAATGTGGTTCCCGAAAATGCCATGATAGCTATTGGTGATGAACAGTATTATCTTGAAAACATTAAGCCCGGTGTATTTGCATACCGATTTGAGAAACCTACAAAAGCCATAAGCTTTCAGCTTTCGGCTAATAACGTAAATAGTAAACCTTATGAGCTTGAGGTGGTGGCTGTACCTACCATTGCAAACTTCGAAATGGTATTGCAGTTCCCGTCGTATCTTGGTAAAAAGAATGAAGTGGTTAAGGGTACCGGTAATGCTATAGTGCCGGAAGGTACTAAGGTAACCTGGAAAATTGATGCCCTGGCTACTTCAAATGTGCAATGGTTGGCCAATGATGCTGCTTCTAATTTCAATAATAACGATAACAGCTTTAGTTTCAGTAAAAATATACTTCAAAATACAGAATATCAAATCCTTACATCAAATAATAAGGTAAAAAACCACGAAAAGTTGCAATATCAGATCTCTACCATTAAAGATCAGTATCCTACCATTAGCGTACAGGCTGCTCCTGATAGTTTAAAGCTGAAAAAAGATATTGTACTGGGTCAGCTTAGTGATGATAACGGTTTAAACAAACTGCAAATTGTATACTACCCTCAGGATAATCCTGCCAATGCCAAGCGTGGAACATTACCTATTAAGAAAGGTACGGTAGACCGTTTTTATTACAGCTTCCCTGAAGGCCTATCCATTAAAGAAGGTGTGGTATACGAATATTATTTTGAGGTTTTTGATAACGATGCTGTACACGGGTTTAAGAGTACAAAGTCGTCTGTGTTTTCACACAAAGAACTTACAGAGGAGGAACAACAGGAGAAGGCGCTTCAGGACCAAAACAACAGTATTGGCAATATGGAGAAATCTATAAAAAGCCAAAACAAACAAAATGCCGAACTGGACAAGCTTCAGAAAATGGGTAAGGAAAAGAGTGAGCTTGATTTTAAAGACCAAAAGAAAGTACAGGATTTTATAAACAGGCAACAAATGCTTGAAGAACGCAAGCAGGAACTAAGCAAAGAGCTAAAGGAAAACCTTGAAAAATTCCTACCAGAAAAGAAGGATGAGTTTAAGGAAGAACTGATGAAGCGTCTTGAAAAAAACGAAAAAGAGTCGGAGAAAAACCAGAAGCTTCTTGACGAATTAGAGAAACTTACAAATAAACTTCAGGAGGAAGAACTGTTTGATAAGGTTGATAAACTGAAACAGCAGAGCAAAGACCAAACTAAAAACCTGGAGCAACTTGTAGAACTTACCAAGCGTTTTTACGTAGAAAAGAAAGCAGAACAAATTGCTGAAAAACTAAACCAGCTTGGTGAAAAGCAAGACAAGCTTGCCGAAGATAAAGACAATAATGCTAAAGAGCAAAGCGACCTTAACAAGGAGTTTGATAAGCTTCAAAAGGAAATGCGTGAACTGGATAAGCAAAACCAGGAGCTTAAAAAACCAATGGATATTCCTACAGATGAAAAGCAGGAGCAGAGCATCGAGCAGGATATGAAGGATGCCCAAGAGGAACTTCAAAAACAAGGGAGCGATCAAAAAAGCAAACAGAGTAAAGCTAAACCTAAGCAAAAGAATGCTGCCAATAAAATGAAGCAAATGGGTAACCAAATGCAAATGCAGATGGAAGGTGGGGAGCAGGAACAACTGGAAGAAGATGTGAAAACACTGCGTCAGATACTGGATAACCTGCTTGAATATTCCTTCTCTCAGGAGGATGTAATGGGTCAGTTTAAAAATGCAGGTAGCCGCAATGCTAACTTTGCTAAGTACCTTAAAAAACAACAAGATTTAAAAATACAGTTTGGACACGTTGACGACAGCCTTTTTGCCATGTCGCTTCGTAACCCGCGTATCTCAGAACAGATAACTAAGGAGGTAGGTAATGTGCATTATTATGTAGATAAAGCCCTTGATGATCTTGCTGAAAATATAGTTCCGAGAGGTGTAAGTAACCAACAGTTTGCTATAACTTCTGCTAATAAACTTGCCGATTTCCTTAGTGATGCCCTTAACAACATGCAGATGCAAATGCAGGGTATGGGTAGCGGAAAAGGTAAGGGTAAAGGCCAGTCGCAGGGTAAAGAAATCCAACTTTCAGACATTATCCAGAAACAACAGGGACTGTCTCAAAAAATGCAGCAGGGTATGCAGCAGGGACAGGGCAAAGGAAATGAAGGTGAGCAAAAGCAGGATGGTGAAGGAAAGAAAGATGGTGGCAAAAAAGAAGGAGGGAAGCAACCGGGTGGCAAAGAAGGCGGACAAAAACCAGGCTCCCAAGGCAAAGGCCAGGGACAGGGAGGTCAGGGTGATGGTGACGGCAATGATGGTGAAGGAAATGCCGAACGTGTTCTGGAAATCTATAAAGAACAGCAGAAACTTCGTGAACAGCTACAACAATTGTTAGACAAAACCGGTATGGGTGGTAATGGACAGAATGCATTGCGCCAAATGAAAGAGATAGAAAAACAATTACTGGATAAAGGTTTCAAGAATGAAACATTACAACGTATGCAAAACCTTAAACAGGAATTGCTAAAACTAGATAAGGCTACGCTGCAGCAGGGTCAGGATAATAAAAGACAAAGTGAAACCAATAAAAAGGAGTTAAATAACACGTCTAATGAACTTCCTGAATCACTGAAAGAATATTTAAATAGTGTAGAGATATTAAACAGACAACCACTACCTTTGCGCCCGAATTTTAATCAAAAGGTTCAAACTTATTTTAAAAACAATGATTAGTTTTAATTACGAGACCGATTTCCAGATTGAAAACGAAGAACAGTATGAGAACTGGATTTCGGAAGTTATAGATAGCGAGGATAAGACTGAAGGCGAAATCAATTACATTTTTTGTGATGACGCCTATCTTCTTGAAAAGAATATTGAGTTTTTAAACCACGATACACTTACCGATATTATCAGTTTCGATTATACTATGGGTAATCTTATCAGTGGAGATATTTTTATTTCTGTTGAACGCGTGCGCGAAAACGCAGCAGATTTTAAGGTTGAGTTTGAAGAAGAATTGCGCAGGGTTATGGTTCACGGCGTGCTTCACTATTGCGGTTATAAAGATAAAAGCGAAGCCGACGAGCAGTTAATGCGTGCTAAAGAAGAAGAAAAAATGAAGCTGTTCCACGTGGAACAGTAACTTAATTACTTTGTTTAATTCTGGATTTGTTCCACGTGGAACTTTTCCGGATGCTTTAATATCGTGTTCCACGTGGAACACGAGAAATAAATAAAATAAATCTGTTCCACGTGGAACAAAAGAAAGGAATATAATGTTTCAGGATGTATATGATGTAATTGTAGTAGGTGCAGGGCACGCAGGCAGCGAAGCTGCTGCGGCAGCAGCCAATATGGGTTGTAGTACGCTACTGGTTACAATGAGTCTACAAAATATAGCCCAAATGTCATGCAACCCCGCAATGGGTGGTATAGCAAAAGGGCAGATTGTTCGCGAGATTGATGCGCTTGGTGGATACAGTGGAATCGTAACTGATAAGACTGCGATCCAATTCAAAATGCTGAACAAAAGTAAAGGCCCTGCTATGTGGAGCCCGCGCGCGCAGAGCGACCGTATGCGTTTTGCAGAAGAGTGGAGGTTGATGCTGGAGGGTACGCGTAATCTTGATTTTTACCAGGAAATGGTAAAAGGATTGATTATAGAGAATGGAGAAGTAAAAGGAATTAAAACCTCGCTTGGAATCGAAATTAAAGCCAAAACAGTGGTGTTAACAAACGGCACATTTCTGAATGGGTTAATCCATATTGGGGAAAAACAGTTTGGCGGCGGCAGGGCAGGAGAGAGTGCTTCGTACGGTATTACGGAAGATTTGGTTGCAGCCGGATTTACTGTGGGTAGAATGAAGACCGGTACCCCTCCACGTGTAGACGGTCGTTCGCTTGACTATAGTAAAATGATAGAACAGCCCGGTGATGTAAATCCTGATAAGTTTTCGTACCTGGATGTAACCAAGCCGTTAGTGGAGCAGCGTTCGTGCTTTATGACGTATACCAGTAATGAAGTGCACGATTTACTTCGCGAAGGATTTGATCGTTCGCCTATGTTTAACGGTAGGATAAAAAGCCTTGGTCCGCGATACTGTCCGTCTATAGAAGATAAGATAAACCGTTTTGCAGATAAAGACCGCCACCAGATATTCGTGGAGCCGGAAGGCTGGAATACGGTGGAAGTTTACGTAAACGGATTCAGCACCTCCCTTCCGGAGGATGTTCAGTTTAAAGCGCTGCGTAGTGTAGCCGGTTTTGAGAATGTAAAATTCTTCCGTCCGGGTTATGCTATTGAATACGATTATTTCCCGCCTACGCAGCTTAAGCATACGCTTGAAACAAAATTAGTAGATGGCCTTTTCTTTGCGGGACAAATTAACGGCACTACCGGTTATGAAGAAGCGGCTGCACAAGGATTGATGGCCGGTATTAATGCTGCACTTAAAGTTCAGGAAAAGGAATCGCTAATTCTTAAGCGGAACGAAGCCTATATTGGTGTACTTATTGACGACCTTATTACAAAGGGAACTGAAGAGCCTTACAGGATGTTTACCTCACGTGCGGAATATCGCACATTGCTGCGTCAGGATAATGCTGATTTCAGGCTTACGCCTATGTCGCACGCTATAGGGCTTGCTTCAGACGAGCGTTTGCGAAGAATGGAATACAAGCAAGAGAAAAGTGAGGCGTTTGTAAACTTCTTTAAGGAAACGAGTGTTACCGTTGCTGAAACGAATCCGATACTTGAATCTAAAGAATCTGCACCGATTTCTCAGCCAGATAAAATGTTTAAAGTATTCTCTCGTCCGCAAATTGAATTAGTGGATATTCTGAAATTTGAAAAAGTACAAGAATATATTGCTGAACATAATCTTGACAGGGAAGTTATAGAGCAGGCTGAAGTACAGGTCAAATATTCTGGTTATATCGAAAAAGAAAAAAATAACGCCGACAAGCTGAATAGGCTGGAGGATGTGAAAATTCCTGAAAACTTTGATTACGATAAAATAAAGTCGCTTTCTTATGAAGCGCGTGAGAAAATGAAAAAGATTCGTCCGGTTACCATTTCGCAGGCATCACGCATTAGCGGTGTTACCCCGGCAGACGTTTCTGTACTATTAATCCATATGGGTCGTTAATTATGTTTCACGTGGAACGTTCTAATAAAATAAAAGGACTGTTTTTTAAACAGGCCCTTTTGGTGTTTATGGCTGCCATGTTACTTACATCATGCGGAACTACCCGCCATAGTGTAGAAATTGATGATTATGTGCTGATGGAAGGAGGGAAAAAAGTTTTGGGTAAGGAAGAAGGGCTTACTGCCTTTGTTTTTGAGAATAATCCCCGAAAAATTCCATTTGTGCAGTTTGTAGCGGATAAATATGAGGTGGGCAAATATGTAGACGTTTCATACTGGGTAAACGTTGAGGGACACCGCCTGAAAGTTTTAGTCTACGACTACGACGAATTACAAAAATATTTCGATATGGGCCAGTTTATGGTTACCAAACAAGAAAATGATGTAAACGTGGTAGGTTCAAAGGAACACTTCATAGGACTCTCGGTTATAAATAACGCAAATGAGGACTGCCTGCAGCCAAATTCACTTTTTCATCAGGTAGCTATTAATTACCTTACAAAACTTAAAGAAGAATACAATAATCTATAAATGGATTTTAAAGACCACAACATTTACATTACTGTAAAAGACCACTCTGTTTCCGGGGAAACTTTTGACTTATTGCTGGATAAAGACCTTGAACTTTTAAAAACGCATCCGCAACCTGCACTGGAAAACCTCGGTAGGTACTACGAAAGCGACGATTACATTTCGCATACCGATGGTA
The DNA here is from genome assembly GCF_046613565.1 of Flavobacterium sp. RHBU_3. Classification (NCBI taxonomy): domain Bacteria; kingdom Pseudomonadati; phylum Bacteroidota; class Flavobacteriia; order Flavobacteriales; family Flavobacteriaceae; genus Flavobacterium; species Flavobacterium sp. RHBU_3. The sequence continues at coordinate 27,559 of NZ_JBKJHC010000002.1, forward strand.
AACGTTCACTTTTTGAAAAACTGTACCATACTGTAAAACAAAAAGCACTTCGCGATAAAATAAGCCTGGTGCAGAAATTTAAGCCTTTAAAAGGCGATTTGTTAGACATAGGCGCCGGTACAGGCGATTTTTTGGTTGTAGCAAAGGCCAGCGGTTGGAATATAACCGGAGTAGAGCCCAGTGAAAAGGCAAGGAGCATTGCAAAAGGCAAAGGCGTGCCGTTTACAGCCGATTTACAGGAGATCCCGTCGCACAGCAAGGATGTAATTACCATGTGGCACGTACTGGAACATGTGCCCGATGTGGAAGCACAAATTACAGAACTCAAGCGTATTTTAAAACCCGACGGAGTTTTGGTTATCGCTGTACCGAATTATAAATCGCATGATGCGCAATATTACGGTGCTTTTTGGGCAGCTTATGATGTGCCGAGGCACCTTTGGCATTTTAGTAAAACTTCGATAAAAAAACTTTTTGGGCGACAGGAAATGGATCTTGTAGAAATTTTGCCAATGAAATTTGACAGTTTTTATGTGAGCCTCCTTTCGGAAAAGTACAAAACCGGAAAAATGAATTTTGTGGGCGGATTTTGGCGCGGATTGGTGTCAAACCTTAAAGCGGCCAAAAATTTCGAATATTCATCGCATATTTACGTCTTAAAAAACGCTAAAAACTAAAATAAGCCTGTTTTTCGGGCTTTTTTATGTTAGAATGTGCGATTGGGCTACCTTTTTTTGAAATTGCCTTAAATCGCTTTATTTGAGGTCGGTTTTGATTGAAAGTATTTATGTGGTTTTTGCTTTTTGATAGCAAAAATTTATTGCCTCAAAAATTGAAATAAGTGCCATGTTTTTGGTACATAAAACGGAATTATTATTTTTACCAAAATTTTTAAACCTCTAATTTCAGAAAATGAAAAAAACATTAGTTATAGCAGCTGCCATGATTTCGCTTGTAGCCTGCAACAAAGAAGGTGGTGCTACAGCTTCAGGATTTAAAACTGCTTATGTAGATACTTCTAAGCTTATAGAGAAATCAGATGAGCTAAAAGACCTTGAAGATAAGGCTAAGGTTAAAGAGCAGGAAATGGGCCGCGAGCTTCAGACGGATGCTGAACAACTAAGGCTTGAAGCTGCTGCTGCTGAAGGCGAAGCACGTACAAAGGGTATGGAGTGGGCACAGCTAAAAGGCCAGCAACTACAAAAAAGACAGCAAGAACTTAGCGTAAAACAGCAGACTTTCCAGGAAGAATTTGCTAAAGAGTTTGGCGTAAAACGCGATACAGTTGTAAGCCAGATTAAAAAAGTAATCAAAGAATACGGCAAGAAAAAAGGGTACGATTACATTTATGGTACCGGCGATGCTGCTTCTGTACTTTATGCTAAAGAAGGTTATGATGTTACAGATGAGATACTTAAAGAAATAAACGATAAGTACAAGTCTACAAAAGGCAGCACTGAACCGGCGAAAGCTGAACCGGCTAAAGAAGAAAAGAAATAAAATAGTTCAAAACTATATATCCAAAAGGGCAACCATAACGGTTGCCCTTTTCTTATTTTTGACAAATAATTGAACGCAAAAATATTTTGCTTAAATTATTATTTTCTTATATAATTGATTATTTTCGTAATTTAGAAACCAATCACAATGCAAACCCGTTCATCTACAGCAGAATATGCGCTGCGATTTATAAACCAAACCAACCGTTGTGTGTTCCTTACCGGTAAGGCCGGTACGGGTAAAACCACATTGCTTAAGGAGATTATCCGTACTACACAGAAGAATGTGGTGGTGGTGGCTCCTACGGGTATTGCTGCGCTTAATGCAGGGGGGGTTACCATACACAGTATGTTCCAGTTGCCGTTTTCGGGTTTTTTACCTACACACAACCAGGATTTTATTTCTGAAAATGTACGTTTTGAAAACAAGTCAACTCTTAAAAGGCATTTTGTAATGCGCGGTGAAAAGAAAGCCGTAATACAAAACATGGAGCTCCTGGTTATAGATGAAGTAAGTATGCTGCGTGCTGATTTGCTGGATGCTATAGACTACGCATTACGTAACATCCGTCAGCGCAATACGCCTTACGGCGGGGTTCAGGTTCTTTTTATAGGAGATTTACTACAGTTACCTCCTGTTGTTAAAAATGAAGAGTGGGCGGTATTGCAGCGTTTTTATAGGGGTAAGTATTTCTTTCACAGCCATGTGGTACAGCAAGACCCACCTTTGTACATAGAGCTGGATAAGATTTACCGCCAGAGCGATGAGCGTTTTATAGGCGTGCTGAACAACCTGCGTAATAATGTCATTACCAAAGATGACCTTGCGGTACTGAATGAATTTGTAAAGCCAGGCTTTAACCTGAAGAACCACCCAGGCTATATAACGCTTACAACACACAACGCCAAGGCCGACACCATGAACGCCCAGGCACTAGATGACCTTGAAGGTAAAGAATATACCTACCTACCTGAAATTGTGGGTGAATTTCCGGAGAAGATTTTCCCCGTGGAACAACTCCTGAAATTAAAAGTGGGAGCACAGGTGATGTTTATAAAAAACGATCTTTCACCTGAGAAAAGGTATTTCAACGGGAAGATAGGCATGGTAAAATCGCTGACTGAAAGTGAAATACTCGTGCATTTCCCGGACGACAATGTTACTATTGCCGTAGAGAAATACGAATGGGAAAACGTGCGCTACACCGTAGACGAGAACACCAAGGAGGTAAAAGAAGAAGTACTGGGCACTTTTGTACACTATCCGCTGCGCTTGGCGTGGGCCATAACCGTGCACAAGAGCCAGGGATTAACGTTTGACAAAGCTGTGCTTGATGTAAGCCAGATTTTCATGCCGGGGCAGGCCTATGTAGCTCTTTCGCGTTTGCGTTCGTTAGAGGGGCTTATTTTGCTTTCTCCGATGCGAATGAACGGTATTAGTAACGATGAAGACGTTATGGAGTATGCCCAGGGTAGGGCAGAGGAAGACGAACTTGAAGCGTCGTTGCGTAAAGAAACCCTTGGTTTTGCGCTTAGGTATCTTAAGGACAGCTTTTTATGGGACAACCTTGCCCGCCAATGGCAGCAGCACAAAGTAAGCTATGGCGGTGAGGGTGAAAAAAGCGTGAAGAAGCCCCATGCGCAATGGGCTCGACAGCAGGAAGACCGTATTTACAGCCTGATGGACGCGTCGGGTAAATTCTTAAATCAACTCGACCGTATATTTAGTGCTGATAACGTGGATGTTAATTTTGTAAAAGAGCGTGTTACGGCAGCGGTGAATTATTTCTACCCTACAATGGACAGCATAGCTACAAGCCTGTACAGCAAAATGCTGGAGGTACGCAGGCTGAAACGTTCTAAAGCTTTTTTTGGTGAACTGACTGAGCTGGAACAAATGCAAACCACTGTAGTGCTGAAAATGCTGCGCGCCCGTAAGCTTGCCGAAGTACTGGCCGCCGGGGAAAGTATAGATAAAGACAGCCTTAATACTCCTGAAATACAAACGTATAAGTCCGATAAAATTGCTGCCCTTGCAGAAATTATGAAGCAAAACCCGGTAGCGCTGGTGGAAGATGACGAGGACGATTATGAAGAGGAGCGTTACATGCCCAAAAAGAAAACGGCAGAGAAGAAAAAGTCCACGCTGGATGAAACTTTTGAGCTATGGCAGCAAAAACTAAGCATTAAAGAGATTGCCGGTGCACGGAAACTCACTGAAACCACCATACAAAGCCATTTAGCAGGCCTTATACAGGCCGGAAAGATAAAAATAGAGGAGGTGTTGCCGGAAGATAAAATCGTGGCGCTGGCAAAGGCTTTTGAAGGCTATACCGAAACCGCCCTGGGTCCGCTTAAGGAAAAGTACGGCGACGAGTTTACTTACGGCGAACTGCGACTGTACCAGGCAACGATTAAGTAAGCTGATGTGTTGATGCGTGTATTAGCCTTTACTTTATTCATTTGAAAACGAGTTTTTTTGTAATTCATCAATATTATCGCGCTTAAAATCGTACATCAAGAAAACGCATCCTTCAACGGTTTAATTAACAAAGCTTTAACAGGAGGTTTTTTAAAAGTTTAATTAATTCGCTTAATTACAGTTACTTAATCTATAAGTGCAATGATGTGTGTTAGTTACTAACTTTAAATTTCCAATCCATGAAAAATGCATTTTACCTCATGCTGGCTGCATTGGCTTTTGTTGGTTGTAGTACAGATAAAGAGTTTAATACAAGCGAAGAAGGCCTGAGTTTGAAAAATAGGATTGAGGAGAATAGCGATAAGGGCGCCATACCTGTAGATTCGGAAATCAATAAAGTTTCTTCGGGGGAGATAAAGCCGGGATCGTTATCGGAAATGATTGATCTGTACCAGATTGACACCCAAAAATCGGAAGGGACCGCCTACGATACTAATTTAAAAAACAGGTGGCTGTTTAGTATATATAAACCGCTTTTAAGCGGGGAAGCTACTGAGGAGGAGAAGAAATTCTTTATTCAGGAACAATTGAAGATGGAACATAACCTTCCGCACATAGCCAATTTTTATAAGCTGCTATCCATTACATCCGGAATTAGCGAAGCTGAAAAAGAAGCTATTTGCAGCCGTTTTAAGGAAAACAATGATGCCGCGATTGCTGATATACAATGGCACACCGCTGAAGAAAAAAAGCAAAAACAAACGGAGTTGTTACTGGCAGGCCGAAACTACTGGCTCCTAAAAAATGCGGTTAAGAAATAAAACAAGATACTTTTCGAACAAGAAAAAGGGCTGTTTCAAGGGTGGTATTTACAACTCCTGAAACAGCCCTATATTTTTGGCTTATTTTAAAATATAAGTATCTAAAGCTCTAATAATCCAACCATCAAAAAATCCATTTTACAACCAGCTCAGCAGCAATACTGCCGGAACAAAGTAAATAGCTATGGTACGGGCACCGTCGTAGTCTTTGGCAAGTCGCTGGCCCAGTAGTAGGAAAATAAGTGTTACAGCGCTAAGTATACCTGAATAATATGCGAAATCGGTGCCTTCATCCATAAGCAACTTTATGATACCGATTACCGAAAATGCGCCCGAAAGCACCTCAAGTACAAGTATAAGCATTAGTGAAGCAGGCACCATATTTTTGATGATGGTTGCAGAAAAATGTCCTTTCAGCCAGCCTACGTTGCCCTGCCAGTCCATGATTTTATCGTAGCCCGATTGTATGAACGTTACGGCATAAAAAGCCAGTACTATGATAATTGCAGTTTGGTTATGCGTTTCCATGTATGTTGTGTTTGTTTAGGTGTTCAAAAATAACAAAAGTTTGCTTTGCAGCATATTAAGTTTTTACGGAAAGGAAAAATATTCCTACAAATCCATGTTTTGAGATTTCTCCACTTGCTTCGACAGTCCGGGCAAAGCCCTCGTGTCGCTGCGCTTCGGTCGAAATTGAACATCAAAACAGCCGTTATTTCCTGTGGATAAGTCGCGTAAGCTTTATAGACAGGTCGGTAAGGATAATTTTGGCATTACCGTTTCGTTCTATGTGGTAAAGGGCATCACTTAGCTCCTTAAAAATTTCGGTAATATTTGTGCCGTTTACAAAGGGTGCAAATTTTTCCAGCTTGAAATTTTCAACAGATGGCTCCATGTAAACCAATGGCTTAGCACCGTAATTTAGCAACAGCGCCTGACGAAACATATCAATGCAGTAATTCAGGAATTGCTTTTGTGCCTCGCGGCCAATGCCCGCTATCTGTTCGCTCCAGCTTATCAGGTCGTGTATGGCAGCTGCATTACCTTTGGCACGGAATGCAGCACGCACCCACATAATAAACCATTCCTCAAACGGGAATTCATCTTCGGTTTTGTGCAGTAAGTGTAAGGCTTTGTTGTAGTTACCCTGCGCCTGGTGTGCCAGTTTCATGGCCGTGTTTGGTTCTGTTTTTTCACGTGAAACAAGCCCGTCGGCTATTACCTGCTCGGGCAGCCCGTTAAACTGCAATACCTGGCAACGGCTCAGTATGGTTTGCAGTATATCGTCCTGGCTTTCGGCTATTAGGATAAACACCGTTTTTTGCGGCGGTTCTTCCAGCAGTTTCAGCAGCTTATTAGCGGTGGCAGTGTTCATCTTGTCCGCCATCCAAATGATCATCACTTTGTACCCGCCTTCAAAAGCTTTCAGCGAAAGCGATTTTACAATCTCCGTAGCCTCATCTACACCTATTTGCCCCTGCTTGTTGGCAATGTCTATTTTCTTGTACCAATCAAACAGGCCTCCATAAGGCGTTTCGGTAATAAACTCGCGCCAGTGCTTTAAAAAGTTGGCACTTACCGGGTGGCTTTTCACTTCACTATTTGCCGCTACCGGAAATACAAAATGCAAATCCGGGTGCGAAAAGTGTTCAAATTTTAGGTTGCACGCCGCATTACCGCCCTGGTTTTCGCCACCGGTATTGCTGCACAGTATGTACTGTGCGTAGGCTATAGCCAAAGGAAGCGTGCCGCTGCCTTCGGGGCCTATAAACAATTGTGCATGGGGTATGCGCCCACTGTCGGCGCTGGTAGCCAGGTGGCTTTTTATGTGGTCTTGGCCTAAGATTTCTGAAAAAAGCATAGGGCAAAGATAACAGAAGTTACTTAGTTTGTTAAACTATTTTATTCATCTTGAGAAATCAAAGACTTGTTAATCATCAGTAGCCATTTGGGTAAGGATTCTCGTAGCTTCACTATTTTCTAGTGTTATTAAGCTATCAATGACAATATCTTTAAAATCTAAATTCTTGATCAGATGTTTATGTCGAATATCAAAAATTTTAAATATGTCATCCCATCTATATGCGTATATTTCGTAGTTCTTTACGCTTTGCACTAAAAATTTTTTATTTTTATTTCTTTGTGATTCGTATTGATCAATTATCCAGTCATCTACACCTTTTCCAACAAGAATTAACTTCCATTTTCTAAGTTCACTATTAAAGTTTGGTTCACTAATTATATACCTTATGTATTCTTCAATTTGGTCGTACTGTTTTTTACCAATAGTTACGGATGGTCGTTTCAACTCTATAATTATATTTTCTTCTATGCTGTCTTCTTGATCGTTAGAAAAGATTTGATGTTGTCGGGCAATAAAAACATCTGGTCGTTTAAGCTTTAAGGATTGGTTTTTTAGGCCTAAGTTTTTTTTATCAGACTCGATGAATGCTAAATAATTATTCAGAGTTTTTTCAAAATTCAAATCTGCACTTACCAAATGATATTGCTCTCCAAATAACCAGTAATTTTTTTCGATGATTTTTTGTATTTGATCTCTCTCCGTTGTAAATTCTTCAAAGTCAAATACTAATAGTTTGAGGATAGATATTACTTCAAAGCGATTTTTCAGTTCTGAAATTAGTTTGGTTATATTTGATAATTTACTGTCTTCTAATATTTTTGACAGCTCTATTCTTTCATTGTCTGTTAATTCAATTACTCGATCTAAAATATTCAAAACGCTTTCTCTTTGTTCACTGTCTAATAGTAAATTTAAGAATCCTACTATTGTTTTACTTTGAGGATCTTTTAGTCCCTGAAAAATTTTTGGGCTTAAACAATAAATCTCCCTAATAACATTCTCTAGATCTTGTTTTCTGATGTTATCATATTGATTATCCTTAAATTTTGGAAAAATGTTTTTACGTTTATAATCATTAATTAAATTCTCAGCTTTATGTTCTCTAATAAAATTCCTCTCTTGCTCAAGAACTAATTGATTAAGTCTTTTTACTAATGTTTTAAACGTGATGTCATTTTTAGTATTTCCAAATTCTTCGAAAGTAGGTTGTTCATTTTCAATAATATAATATTCATCAAAATATTTTGAATCAATGTATACTGAATGATGGAAATCTTCTGTTTTATTATTGAATGAAGTATGTTGTTTATCCACGATTTTCAAGCTATCGTCCAGGAAATAATAGTAATACTTTTCTCCGATATTCCTTTTCCACTTAATAAAGTTGATGTGGAAATCGTATCCATCGATATTTAAAGTCTCATTTGTTGAATATTCAATAATGCTACCATAATCGATTTGATAATCATTTACTGTCAATCTAAATTTAGAGCTTCTATTTAAAAATAGATACCAACCAAATTCATCCGTAATAAAGTTAATGAATTCTTGTGTATAAAGTAAATCAGCTGTTAGATCAGTGAAATTCGAAAATTCTACGATAGTACCAGTTTCTTTATTTTTGTGGAGTGAATTATTTGAAGTGGTAAAAGATGGTAAAGAATGCTTTTCTAAAGTAATTTCAAATGATATGATCCCTTTTTCAGATTTATAAACTGTTTTCCATTTAGCATTGATACAAAAGTTTATAAATGAAAATCTTCCTTTGCCTTTTTTTCCTCTTATTACTCCATGATAATTATTTGACGAGGTCTTTTTTGAATCTAAAAATTGCCCAAAAGTTTCGTCGATTGTTTCGAAATTAATTCCGGTTCCATTGTCACTTATTTGAAAGTCAGTTATGTAGTTTATTTCATTGTTGGAAAACGTTATTTCAATTTGGCTTGCTTCAGCATCAAATCCATTCCAAATATATTCTGCAATAGCTTTTTTAAAATCCTTAACTAAACTTTGTTCTATACTTTTATAGGTAATTTTTGTTGTATGTTTCTTCATAATGGGTTGGTGATTAAGATTTCAAATTTAACAAAAATCTTCTTTATAAAGTTTTTAGCCTTAAAAATCCGCAATCGATTTCTTGAAAAATCTACTTTTTAAATTCGTTACATATTATTTCCGTTTCATGCAGAAAAACCAACTTTAACATATATGTAAATTACTGTAAATCAAAATATTATTTGTTTTAAGCAAATCTTTATGAACAATTATTTGGGTAATTATTAACACAAAAACCTATATTTGCATTTCACCATACTTAAAACAGAACATAAATAACTCTATGAAAACCCTTTCAGACATCAATTTTAAAGACAAAAAAGCTGTAATACGTGTTGACTTCAACGTTCCTCTGGATGAGAACTTTAACGTAACTGACGATACCCGTATCGTAGCTGCAAAACCTACAATTGATAAAATTCTGGAAGATGGCGGAAGCGTTATCCTTATGAGCCACCTGGGCCGCCCGAAAGGAAAAGAGGAAAAATATTCGCTTAAGCACATTGCTGCCAAAGTAAGTGAAGTGCTGGGCAAAGAAGTAAAGTTTGCTGAAGACTGTATAGGTGAAGTAGCTGAATCTGCTGCTGCATCACTACAGCCTGGTGAAGTATTGCTGCTTGAAAACCTTCGTTTTTACGCTGAAGAAGAAGCCGGCGACGAAGAATTTGCAGGTAAACTGGCAAAACTGGGCGATGTGTATGTAAACGACGCTTTCGGTACGGCACACCGCGCTCACGCTTCTACTACTATCATTGCTAAGTTCTTCCCTGAGGCTAAGGTATTTGGTACCCTGCTTGCTAAGGAAATAGAAAGCCTTGATAAAGTACTTAAAAACAGCGAGAAGCCTGTAACTGCAATTCTTGGTGGTAGCAAGGTTTCTACAAAAATTACGGTTATAGAGAACATTCTTAATAAAATAGACCACCTGATTGTAGGTGGCGGTATGACGTATACCTTCATTAAAGCCCTTGGCGGAAATGTAGGTAACTCTATCTGCGAGCTTGACAAGCTGGATCTTGCACACGAAATCTTGGCTAAAGCCAAAGAAAACAACGTACAGGTACACATCCCTGTAGACGTTGTGGCTGCTGATGATTTTAGCCCTAACGCTAATACTCAGATTGTAGACGTTATGGAAATCCCTGACGGATGGCAAGGTCTTGATGCAGGTCCAAAAACTCTTGAAAACTTTAAAGAAGTAATATTACAAAGCAAAACCATCCTTTGGAACGGTCCTATCGGCGTGTTTGAAATGGAGAAATTTGCTAACGGAACAATAACCCTTGGCGAGTATATTGCTGAGGCTACTGCAAGCGGAGCATTCTCTCTTGTAGGTGGTGGCGACTCTGTGGCGGCTGTAAAACAGTTTGGCCTGGAGCCTAAAATGAGCTACGTTTCTACAGGCGGCGGCGCCATGCTGGAAATGCTGGAAGGACGTACGCTTCCGGGTATAGCTGCTATACTGGAATAGTTAAAAAATACAATAAAACCCTGAAGGCCGGAGTTATACTGGTCTGTGTCCCAGAGGCACGTAATTTATAGTGAGGAGTAAATTATGAGGAAAAAAAGAACATTGTCGTTACTATTTGCGCTGCTTTCAGCGGGGCTTTTTGCCCAGGAAACGGCACAAACAGAGATATCGCCCAGGCCGTATGTAAAGGTTTCATACCTTGATTCAATAAAAGGCAGTTTTGTGCGCAACCACGAAATGGCCTGTATTGACAGCCTATGGATGGGTGAGCTGGCTAACGACGACCTGTTTGAAGACATGCAAAACGACCTTAGGAACATTAACCCCGATGTTGATGTAGACTACAGGGCGCTTAGCACTGAGGTTCTTAAAGACAGGCTTGCAAAGCTGGATGCTGCATCTCCGTTTAACATAGAATACAGCAAAGGACTGGAAAACATTATAAAATCGTACCTTAAAAACCGTCCGAAAAGCTATGAAAGGCTGATGGCGATAAGCGAGTACTATTTCCCGATGTTTGAAGAGCATCTTGCCAAATACAATGTTCCGCTTGAACTTAAATACCTTGCCATAGTAGAAAGTGCGCTAAACCCAAGGGCAAAAAGCCCGGTAGGTGCTACAGGCCTTTGGCAGTTTATGTACCCTACAGGTAAGCAGTATAACCTTGAAGTAAACAGCTATGTAGACGAGCGTTGCGACCCTCTAAAAGCTACAGAAGCTGCCTGCCAGTACCTGCTAAGCCTTTATAACATTTTTGGCGACTGGGATCTTGTGCTTGCCTCATACAACGCAGGTCCGGGTAACGTAACTAAGGCTATCCGTCGTAGTGGTAACTACAAAAGCTACTGGAACATCCGTAAAAACCTGCCTAAGGAAACACAGGCATACAACCCTGCGTTCCTGGCTACCATGTACATTTACGAATATTCTAAGGAGCACGGCCTGAAAGGACAAAAAGCGGCGCTTACTTACTTTGAGACTGATACTGTAATGGTAAAACGCCAAATGTCGTTCAGGCAGATATCAGAACTGTTAGACATACCGGTTAAGCAACTTCAGTTCCTTAACCCTATCTATAAACTTGATGTAATTCCGTTTACGGGCGCTAAGGCACATTACCTGAGGCTTCCTAAGGAGAAAATAGGTTTATTCGCTTCAAACGAAAATGCCATTTATGCTTATATAGATCACGAAAGCACTAGGCGCGAAAGGCCATACTGGGTAGGACGTCCTGATAAAGATTCTACTGCTATAGCTGCAGCACCGGCTAAGAGTAAATCAAAGTACCAGAAGAAAACTAATGTTTCCACAAAAACCTATGTGGTGAAGAGTGGTGATAACCTGGGCGCCATTGCAGATAAGTATGATGTAAGCCTTGCTGAGCTTAAGAAGTGGAACCACATTAAGGGCACAAACATCAGGGCGGGTCAGAAGCTTAAAATACAAAAGATAACTACAGTTAAAGAACGTATAGTAGCTGAGGAAGAACCGGAAACAGCTATTGCAGCTAACGATACTACGAAAGCTTCAAAAACAGCTACGGCTAAAACCGCCGACAAGTCTAAAACTGCTATAGCAGCAAAAGGCAAAGAGAAACAAGAACAAACCGAAGATGCACAGGCTATTGCGGCTGCTGATTGTGATACTCCGGCTGAACAAAAGGTAAACAATGCTGTGGCATCGCAACCGAAAAGGCGTGATACGACCTATGACGAAGCCCGTTTATACATTGTACAGAAAGGTGACTCACTGTTCAGTATAGCCAGGAAACACCCGGGTGTTACTGTAGACAACCTTAAGGACTGGAACGAGATAAAAGGTGAGAGCATACAGCCCGGAATGAAACTGAAAGTAGGAGACAACTAAGAAATGCTCCCTAACATATTTACCATGAAAAAAGTGCAGCAAATAGTAGCGATGGCGTTGCTTATTGGCTGCACTTTTTCGTCTTGTAAAGGTGACGATGACCAAAATGTATCGGAAGGCGGGCCAAATGAGGTAAGCATTATTATAAGCGATGCCTTGTGGAATGGCGCGGTGGGCGACAGCCTTCGCAAAAAATTTGCCGCTCCTGTAGAGGGTCTTGTACAGGAAGAGCCCATTTTTACCCTGAACCAGTATCGTGGCCAGCTGCTGGACGACGATATAAAGCACGGTCGAAATATCATATTCATAAACCAGGGCGATGGGCTTAAACTGGATTACCGCTACAAACAAAACAGTTATTGTAATCCGCAAAATGTTTTTACGCTTACCGGTAAGGATATTCCTGAATTGATAGAGGCGGTACAGATGTACAGCGATGAAATCATAAGGACGATAAAACAGGGCGAGATTTCGCGTGCGCAAAAACAGGATATAGAAGTTGGCCTGCGCGATACCACTTACTTTATCAACCAGTACGACCTGAGTATAAAAGTTCCGCACAGCTACCGTTACGCCATAAGAAATGAAAGTTTTGTTTGGCTGAAAAAAGAGATACAGGGAGGTAACACTAACCTGTTGCTCTACCGTGTACCCTATGTTACCTTGGAGAAAGACCGTGATATGATAAACAACATTATCCGTATGCGCGATTCGGTGGGTACGCTATACATTCACGGTCGCGAGCCGGAAACGTACATGGTTACCGAGGCATCTTATTCGCCATCGGTGTTCATGACCGGGTTTAAGGACCATCATGCGCTGGAAACCCGTGGCAACTGGGAAATGAAAAACGATTTTATGAGCGGTCCGTTCATCAACTTCAGTATACGCGACAACAAAAACCAGTGCTATATGGTTATTGAGGGATTTATTTATTGCCCGTCGTCGCCTAAGCGCGACCTGCTGCTGGAACTTGAGGCCATAATACGCTCCACAAAATTCTTATGAGTGTACAATTCGAAATAAAGCGATTTAACGAGCTTTCTACATTAGAACTATATCAATCCCTGCAACTGCGCGCAAACGTGTTTGTAGTGGAGCAAAACTGCGTTTATCCGGATATTGACGGTAAAGATGCTAAAGCATTACACCTCCTGGGCACGTTTGAGGGTAAAATAGTAGCTTATGCACGCCTGTTTGATGGCGGATATTATTTTGACAATCCATCTATAGGCAGGGTGGTGGTAGATGCCGATTATCGCGACCGTAAATGGGGTCACGATCTGATGCGTGCCGCCATACAGGGCATTTACGATAACTTTGGGCAAAAAGCCATTACCATATCGGCACAGGAATACCTGAAAAAGTTTTACGAAAGCCACGGTTTTGAGCAGGAAGGCGCTGGGTATTTAGAAGATGATATACCGCACATACGTATGCACAAATTTTTTGTTTAAGGTTTCAAGTTTGCTGAATTATTTGTTCACTTTTGTTAGCGTGTCAATCAGGTATTTTCTAATTTTTGAATAAGGAATTGTTACACGGTCAAACATTACCGGAAGGCAGGCCATACCCACATCATATTGTGCTATAAAAGTAAACGATTTTTCGTCGTTTATTTCTATTAGAAGTTTATCTATTTCAAATGGAGTAAATACTAAATCCTCAAGGTAGGAATTTGTTTCTTTGATATCTTCCTTTTTCATTTTAAGAAACTGTTGCTCCAACTTCCGGTTTATTTTTTGCAAAAGTTTTTCATATTTTTCATTAAAGATAGCTTGGTTAGGTAACGTGTCCTTTTGTAAAATGATTAAGTCCTGATAATACATTCTGCCTTTACCGTCCGGTTCACTCACATTTACAAATTTATAGCCGCGCCAATTTCGCGTAATGGTGGTTGTGGTATCATTTTGTGGCTCACCGGGAGTAAATTCGTTGTAAACCAGCTTATAATGAGTAGTTTTATTCATGTACGGACCTTTTTTCCAAATCTCCCCATCATAACGGCGGCGTTCCTCAGCAGTCAAGATTTTTCCTGTATACATTGCTGATCCAGGATAAAGCCAGCCTAAAAAAGGTATTCCGTTATTAAAAGCTTTAAAGTAACCTTCATCAAGACAAGAATATAGTTCTTTGTTAAATTTTTCCACAGCAACTGCTTTTGGTATGAGTTTGTAATTGCCGGCGCACCAATAGCTTTTGTGCGAATATACAGAGCCGTTTTTCGTTTCATAGGTGTATGTATACCCATCAAAGCCCCATGGCCAACCCGTTATGTATTTCTTGTCAGGTATGGTGTCTACCTTTGACTGCGTTATTATTTTATACATTTTTGCAACCTCTTTTCTGCTGAGATTAAATACCTTGGTATACACGCCGCTATTGTTTTGTGAAGATTCATGAACCATATATGTTATACTGCCTGAAAGTTGATTTGTACTGTCTTTACGAATTTCAAGTAAAGAACGGGGATTCCAACTCCTGAAAACAAATGGTTCTTGTAAACCGCAGATAGGCTCTATGTCAAATCGGTTTTCAACGTCGTGAGTGTATTTTATACTCGTAGTATCGCTGTCTTTTGTATAATGAATGTTTTGCTGAGCCAAAGAATTAAACACACCTAACAAAATTAATATTTTGGTAATCAATACTTTCATAGATTAGTCATTTATGATTTTTTGATTAATGCGACTATACAATTTATCAACTCAAGTAATTGTATTAATACAAAGATTATTAGGAAGCTTATCAATAACAATCCGTCCGAAACACTATCAAAAGCACTATTTGTGTAATAACGCTGTGGTAGGGATGTATAAGTAAAACAGTAAATCAACATTAACAAATAGAAGAAAAATAAAACACTACCCCAAACATGGATACGTGTCGGCCAAACTAATAACTTTTTCTTCAAAAGAACCGGTAGCAAATATGGTAGTCCGATTATAAAATATAGTATTGCTAAAAGTATGTAAAAATGTTTGTACAAGATTACATAGTAAGTGTCATGTATATTTATATCCAGTGTGCTGTCGGGTGAGTTATTAAAAAATGGTAAAATAAGGCATGCAATACTCACAGCCCATAGATATAGGTAAGGATGTTTCATCTTTTGGTAGTTTGTTTAATAAAATGGGTTCTTGTAAAACCTTCTTTAGTTATGGATACTTCAGCTATTTCGCCACGATTTATTGAATGCGCGCTGTTATTTTCAAGATTGAGTATATGAGTGCCGTCCTGAGTGTAATAGCTTGTGGCACCACTAAGCTTATTAGGGATAAAATTGTATGAATTGGCTATCAATAACGCTTCATCAAGATTGTCTACATCGCCAATAAAATCTCTTATGTGCTCTTGCGGGAAATATTCAACGTTGTTGTTTTTAATTCCAACGAAAAAATTACTTCGCAACTTGATTACGCTATCAAGATTAATAAGGTTCCGCAATTCTTTATTGCCTTTTTCAAAGGTTTCAGAACCCGTATATCGCCAGTAATCATAATCTTTTTTTGGGTTTATATCTTTTACAAAATTTGAGATATCCCTATCAAATGGATTAATGTCATAATATTTTTCGGGGTAATTGTATTTAACCTTTGGCAACGATTCTGTGCGTGTTTTACCTTTTTTGTCGCAACCTGCAAAGCCAAACATTACAACAATAGCAACTATACATATCAGTTTCTTTTTCATTCTATCTGGCTTTTATTAATCGTTCCGTTTTTATAAAGCCGTCTTTGGTAATAGTAATTTTTTCCGACGGTAAAGCCACCCTGCCGTAGGTGCTATATTTGTTGGCATTAAACTGATAATTTCCGTTTACTACCCTGTAGTGATTTCCAGTGTTATAATAGTTAAAACTTGCCGCATATAGTAGGGCTTCTTCAATATTGTCAATTGTTCCTAAGAAGTCCCTTAATTTTAGTTCGGTATCTATATATCGAACTTTCTTGTTCTTTACTGCGATTATAAATTGGGAACAAAAGTTTGGATGACAACCATGAAAAAAGCCAAGATTGGGAGGTTTCTGTAAAGTATATTTCCGGTACAGGGTGTCGCCGGCTTCTTTAATTATCGGTTTATCATAAAAATAGTTGAGGTTATAACCCACATATGCCCAGTAATCATAGTGCTTATCAGGTTGTATTTTCTTTGCCCAAAAGCAGGATGGAATTTCATTTTCAGGAGTTTTTGGTATTTTGCATTCTACGGTTTTCTCCATAGCTTTCCTGTCTGTACAAGACACCAGTAGTATAGAAATTAAAGTATATCTGAGTATTGATTTCATGGTGGGTAGGTATAAAAAACTATGGGCAATTTACACATACTTTGCAAAACGCAAAAAGTAAAATGTAAATTGCCCACAGGCTATTTTGTTGAATGTAAATATCTTGCTTAAAACATGGAGTTGATGCGTATGCTGCCCTTAACCAGTGCCAGCGCCCTTATAGACTGCATGGGCACGTCTTTTGGTTGATGCTTAGGGTTTTCGCTCACCAGTTTTATGTGGTCTGTTTCCTCGCTGCGGTGTATGTATTTTACGGTAATGTACTCATCGCCACCCATATCCAGGCCCAGCAAGTACATTTCACCGAAGAAAATACTGTTTTTAATATCGTCCAGTATCTTGTACATCACTATATCACCGCTGTTTAGTATGGGGCGCATACTATCTCCGGTAACATATACTGCACCGTCGCATTTGGGTAGGTGTGGTACCGAGATAAAATCATCGGGCTTCATGGTATTGGCACTGCCAAAAAGCGGCACTATACCGGCCACAGCTTCCAGGTTGTACAGCGGTATCTTCTGGCTTTCTACGGTAACATCGGTTTTCAGGCGGAAAGTAGTTACCCCTGTAGGTAGTTCGCTTTCAGGCAGTAGCATATCGCCAAAGCCCGTAAGCAGCCAGTTAGGGTTTAGCTGTGGGTACTGGGTTATTATTTTTTCCAGTACGTTGCTGCCTATGCTTTTCTCGTCTTTTACAGCCTTGCTTATAGCACCGCGGCTTGCGCCGATACTGTTTTCAAAAGCGTAATAGCTAATGCCTGTGGCCTCTATAAACTGGCCTACCCTGCGTGATACCATATCAGAATTTTTTACAAACATAAGAAAATAATCTATATACTTCGGTGTTTTTATGCGATAATTGGGCACTACGCCCGCTTAGTGCCTTGATTTTTAACCATAAGCGTGCCCAAATGGTAAAAGAAGTGGCAAAAAGCTAAAAACATACTACCTTTGCGCCGCATGGAAACGAAACGCTACACTTATGGCAAAGCCGAAAAACTAAAAAGCCGCACACTTATTAGTGAGCTTTTTATAGACGGGCAGTCGGTAAGTAAGTACCCGCTGAGGTTGGTATTTAAGGCATTAGCGCCGGGCGAAGGGGTGGCTACCCAGGTGGGAGTTTCTGTGTCTAAAAAATATTTTAAGCGCGCACACGACCGCAACCTTTTTAAGCGCCACCTGCGTGAAGCCTACCGGCTAAACAAGCATCTTTTGCCTGATGCAGTAGAAAAACCCTATGCCATAATGTTTTTTTACCAAACCAAAGACCGCCTTACCCATGCCGAGATTATGGAGAAAACGGTAGTGCTGTTTGAGAAGTTTCTGCAAAAGGAAGGTTTTGTAAACCAGTAAACTATACTACAGATTTGGTATTTTGCGTTATACGTTAAAATCACCAAACCTATGAAGACAATTTTTTATACCCTTTTACTTGCATTAGCCCTTTCCGGCTGCAATAATCATAATTCTGAATCAACAGAAGGTGTTGAGGTTATAGAGGAAGTTAAATACAAGGCATTAGAGGTTCCAGAAGAAGGTGTATACTATTCGGCATACGATAGTACTGCTGTAGATGCTGCAGCTATGGAAGCCCCAATGGCTGACACCGATGTGAGTGAATTACCACCTCCACCACCTGTCGAAGGAAGCACTAACGATGCCTCGATTATTCAACCAAAAATCATCAAAAACGCCAACCTGCGTTTCCAGACCAATGACATAGACAGCACAACAGCTATAGTGCAGGTACTGATAGAGAAATACAAGGGCAACATTCAAAGCGATGTGCAGGAGCATGAAGACTACCAGATGTCACGCAATATGAGCCTTCGCATTCCGTCTGCCAGCTTTGATGCTTTTATAGCCGACCTGAGCAAGGGTGTGGACTATTATGACACCAAAGAAATTTCGTCGCAGGATGTTACAGAGGAATATGTAGATGTTGCTGCCCGCATTAAAACCAAAAAAGAACTGGAAAACCGCTACTACGAGCTTTTGAAAAAAGCCAACAAGGTGTCGGAGATGCTGGAAATTGAGCAAAAACTGTCGGAAATCCGAGAAGAAATTGAAGCCAAACAGGGCAGACTGAAGTACCTGCAAACTAAGGTGAGCATGAGTACTGTAGACCTGTATTTTTATAAGGAAATAGCCCGCGGTACTGCCAAAAGGCAATCGTATGGTGGTAAAATAGTGGCATCATTAGGCACAGGATTTAATTCTATATCAGATTTCTTCCTTTCCGTGCTCGACAATTGGCCGTTAATACTTATTTTCGTAATTGCGATTATACTGATCCGAAAAAAATTAAAGAAGAGGAAAAAAAATGTTCAAGAGACTTAAAAAGAAATACGTAGTTCCGGCGGTGGCCGTGGGGCTGCTGTTTACCGGCGCGGGTTTTACCTATCGCGATGATTTTTTTGAGATAGCTAAGCAGATAGAAATATTTACCACCTTGTATAAAACGGTGAATACTAACTATGTGGATCAAACGAATCCGGGCGATATGATGGACAAGGCCATAAAAAGCATGCTGGCCGATCTGGACCCCTACACGGTATACTTTAACGAGGCCGATGTGGCCAAGTTTAAGATTAACAACACGGGCGAATATACCGGTATAGGCGCCATGATAAGCCGTAAGGAGGGTAAGCTAATCATTAAAGAACCGTATAAGGATTATCCTGCCGATAAGGCCGGGCTTAAAGCGGGAGACGAAATTATACAGATAGGCGATGTGCTTTTGGCTGATTTTAAAGAAGATGCCAGCGAATTACTTAAAGGCAGTAAGAACACAAAAATTACCGTGAAATACCTGCGCCAGGGCAAACCGTATACTACAGATCTTGTACTGAGCGAGGTAGATGTAAAAGCTGTACCGTATTACGGCCTGGCCGATAAGGAAACGGGCTACATAGTGCTGTCTCAGTTTAATGCCAAAGCAAGCAGCGAAACCAAAGCGGCGTTGCTCGACCTGAAATCGCAGGGAGCCAAGCGTATTATCCTGGATCTGCGCGGAAACCCGGGCGGCCTGCTGAACGAAGCGGTAAACATTTGCAGCCTTTTTGTTAAGGAAGGCGAAATTATTGTTACCACAAAGAGCAAGAATGACAAGTATAACAATACCTATAAAACCCATGCAGCTCCGGTAGACCTGGATATTCCACTGGCTATACTGGTAGACGGTAAAAGCGCATCGGCTTCAGAAATTGTATCTGGAGCATTGCAGGATTTAGACCGTGCGGTTATCATTGGTAGCCGTAGTTTTGGTAAAGGGTTGGTACAGCGTCCGCTGGATTTAACTTATGGCACGCAGGTAAAGGTTACCATATCGCGCTATTACACGCCTTCGGGCCGTGGTATACAGGCACTGGATTATACCCATAAGGATGCCGATGGTAAGGCCATCCGCATAGATTCTAAGAACTACAACGCTTTTAAAACCCGTAACGGGCGTACTGTGTACGACGGCGGAGGTATATTACCGGATGTAGTGCTCGATGCAAGCAAACAAAGCGCCATAGCCGATGCATTGCAGCGCAAAGACGGTGTGTTTAACTACGCTACCCAGTACTACTACAAAAACCCTAACCTGGGCACCAAGATACCCACGGTAACCGATGCTGATTTTGAAGCCTTTAAGGCGTACCTGAAGAAAGAAAACTTTGAGTTTGATACCGATACCGAAAGAGCGGTTAAAGACCTGATGGTTACAGCAAAAAAAGAAAAAGTAGATGAAAGCATTAAAGCAGAATACAATGCCTTGCTTGCAGCAGTACAAAAAAGCGAAGACAAAGAGCTGGCTGCCCACAAGGAGGAAATAAAACAGCTGATTACAGATGAGCTTATAAAACGCTACCAGTACAAGGAAGGGCTTTATAAGTATTACCTGACCAGTAATACCGAGATTAAAAAAGCAACGGCTGTACTGGCTAACTCGGCTGAATATAGTAAGCTACTTAAAAAGTAATTTATACTACAATCCCCTCACTACGAGGGGATTTTTATTTTAACTGCCATGAAACCCATAATCACTGCTACTGAATTAAGCTTATTATTGAAAAAGCAAGTCATTGTATTAATTGAGGCGGGCTCTGGAAAGGAGGCAAAGTTGCGTTATAAAGAAGGTCACTTGACATCAGCTTTATACGTAGACCTTAATGAACATCTGGCAAAAGTACCCGAAAATGCTGCAATAGGCGGCAGGCATCCTTTGCCCGATATTGAGAAATTCTCTGATCTCCTCGGAAATCTTGGCATCGATAAAAATTCTCATGTAGTTGTTTATGATGATAAACAGGGCAGTAATGCGGCTGCGCGTTTCTGGTGGATGCTCAGGGCGGCAGGGCATACCGATGTTCAGGTGCTTAGTGGAGGGTTACAGGCTGCTGTGTCTTCAGGTTTTTCTATAAAAACAGATGTTCCCATTGTTCATCCAAAAAAACCTTATCCGTTTAGTGCATGGCAGTTACCTCTAAAGAATATTGATGAGGTTAAAGAAGCTTCTGAAAATGAAACAGTTGTTATTATTGATGTTCGTGATGGTGAACGATTTCTTGGTATTAGTGAGCCTTTAGACCCTATTGCTGGGCATATTAAAAACGCAATAAATATTCCATTTAAGTCTAACCTTAACGCCGTGGGTGAGTTTTTATCAGAAAGTGATTTGTATGAAAAATATGCACCGCTATTTGAGCAATATGGTAAAGATAATATCATCGTCCACTGCGGATCGGGCGTTACCGCCTGCCATACCTTGTTGGCTATGGCACAAGCGGGCTTAGGAATACCATCTCTTTATGTGGGTTCCTGGAGCGAATGGTGCCGTAATTACCCGGATAAGCCCTGATATTGATGTTTTTCGATGTGTTTTCTGAGGTTTAATATTTAAAAGTCCTTTTCTTTTAAGCACTTTTATTTGTGTTTATAACTTTTTAATAAACAAATACGCTGTAGTATTGCGCAGAGTGTAAATGCAACACCTGCAAGTGAAATATTAGCCCTTTTGCGATACCGCATGTTGTAAAATCTTCTAACTTTGTATTCTTTATAAATCAAACAATTGTCGTGAGCTCAAGTCACAAACACCTAAACAGTGTAACCTTAGGAGGCCTAATTGTTACACTGGGTATTATCTACGGGGATATTGGTACTTCGCCCCTTTACGTAATGAAGGCCATAGTAGGCGAAAAGCCCATAAATAGCGAAGTAGTGCTGGGAGCACTCTCGTGTATTTTTTGGACACTTACCCTACAAACTACGCTAAAATACGTAGTACTTACCCTACAGGCCGATAACAAAGGCGAGGGTGGTATTTTCTCACTGTACACACTGGTTAAGCGCCTTAAAAAGAAAGGACTTATTATTCCCGCTATTATAGGGGGTAGTGCCCTTTTGGCCGATGGTATTATTACCCCGCCCATTTCGGTTTCTTCGGCTATAGAAGGTCTTAAAATTTACAACCCGGAGCTGAATACTGTGCCTATTGTTATAGGCATATTGTTTGCGCTCTTTGTTATACAAAAATTTGGTACCAGCCTTGTAGGTAAGTTCTTCGGGCCTATGATGCTGTTATGGTTTGGTATGCTTGGTGTATTAGGTATTATACCCATATTTCAGTATGCTGAGGTACTTAAAGCGCTTAACCCATATTATGCCATAAACCTGCTTAGTGTGCACCACGACGGTTTTTATGTACTGGGTTTTGTATTCCTGTGTACTACAGGTGCCGAGGCGCTGTACAGCGACATGGGCCACTGCGGGCGTAGCAACATACGCATAAGCTGGGGGTTTGTTAAGTTTATGCTTATCCTTAACTATTTTGGACAGGGAGCATATCTTATATCACATGCCGGTAAAACACTTACCGCGCTTAGCCCTAGCCCTGAGGTGCCGGGTAACCCATTCTATCTGCTTATGCCCGACTGGTTCCTGCCGTTCGGTATTGCCATAGCTACTTCGGCGGCTATTATAGCATCGCAGGCGTTAATTAGCGGTTCGTTTACCCTTATCAGTGAGGCCATGCGCCTTAACTTCTGGCCTAAGGTATCGGTTAAGTTCCCTACAGAGCTAAAAGGACAAATTTATATTCCGTCTATAAACTGGTTGCTGTTTTGGGGTTGTGTATTCATTACACTCCACTTTAAAGAATCGGGTAATATGGAAGCTGCATACGGTCTTGCCATTGTACTTTGTATGATAATGACTACCATATTGCTGGGGTACTACATGGTTATGAAACGCTACAACAAGCTGTTCATACTGGGTACTGTGGCCATATATTTTACCATAGAGTTTTCGTTCCTTGTGGCTAATATGAGCAAGTTCCACCACGGTGGTTACGTTTCGCTGGGTATTGCCGGGTTACTTGCATTTATAATGTTTATGTGGTACAGAGCTAAGGAAATCCGTAGCGAGTATACTGAGTTTACAAAGATAGACAACTACAAGAATGTACTGGCCGAACTGAGTAACGACAGCTCTATACCTAAATACGCTACCCACCTGGTATACATGACCAATGCGGGTCTGAGCGATGAGGTAGAATCTAAAATTATTTATTCGATACTTCAAAAAAGGCCAAAACGTGCCGATATTTACTGGTTTGTTCACGTAAATGTGGTAGACGAACCGTATACAATGGAGTACCGTGTACGCGAAATTGTAAAAGATGACGTTATACGTGTAGACTTCTACCTTGGTTTCAGGGTACAGCCGCGTATAAACCTTATGTTTAAACAGGTAGTACGCGACCTTGTGAAGCGTGGAGAAGTGGATATTACGAGCCGTTATGAATCGCTTAGCCGAAATAACGTAATTGGCGACTTTAAGTTTGTTATTATTGAGAAGTTCCTGAGCTACGACAACGATTTGCCGTGGTTAGAGCGTATAATTCTTGATATTTACTTTGTGCTGAAAAAAGTCAGTCTGTCAGAAGGAAGAGCGTTTGGGTTAGACAGCAGTTCGGTTAAGGTAGAAAAGTTCCCTATTGTAATACATCCGCCGGAAGATATAAGCCTGTGCAGGATAGATGATAAAACCCCACAAAACAATGCTTAGAAAAGTTATTTACCTGTTTTTGATTTTCGCCCCACTTATAGCCCGGGCACAAGAAGAAACCGTGTATTCGGTTTACTTTGAGTTTGATAAATACAACCTTGATGAAAAACAGGGAAATGGTGTAGTTGCTTTTATTAAAGCGCTTGATACTACCCGTATAGAAACCATTCAGATATTTGGTTACTGCGACGACCGAGGTAAAGACAGCTACAACCTTAAACTAAGTAAAAACCGCGCCAATACCATTAAAGACAAGCTGGTAGGGCAAGGTGTTAAAAACAAGATTATTATTACCATAGAAGGTAAAGGGCGTATATTACTGGAAGAAGATATAGACAATAAAAGCGAGGCACGGTCTAAAAACCGCCGCGTAGACGTTGTGGTAAACTTTAGGGCTGCACCGCCGCCAAAGCTGGAACCCGGCATGTACCATATAGACGACCTTAAGGCAAATATGGTGGTGGGTGACCGCATTTACCTGGACAATATCCTTTTTGAAAAGGGTAAAAGCCAGTTAACCCTTAGCTCCAAAAAAGAGTTGGACAGGATTATTAAGATATTGCAGAAATATAAGAACCTGCAGTTCGAAATCCAGGGGCATATATGTTGTACGCCTACGTTCCAAAAGGAGGCTATAGACATGGGCACCCGCCAGCGCGAGCTGAGTATAAACCGTGCAAAAACGGTATACAACTACCTTAAGCTAAAGAAAATTGCAGCTAACCGCATGACATATAAAGGCTACGGAAATACCAAGCCGCTGGGCAAAGGCCCGGAGTATGACCGCCGTGTAGAACTGGTAATTACCAAGATATAGATTCAATCCCGCTTCGGCGGGATTTTTTATATATTAGGGCTATGAAAAAACATAGGTTGCTGTTATTTACCAACATTATCTTTTTCCTGCTTATTAATACCCGTTATTTCTGGGAAGGTTGGCTGGGCGTACTTACCATCCCCGTTTTTGTATTGCTTGTGCTTTTGTACTTAATACTGGCTGTTGCAGCTTTAGCACAACTTATAATAATCATCAGGGAAAAATTATCCGATAAAAAAAGGTTCAAGGTTTTTGCCTTATTGGCAACGTGCCTTGTTCTTATTTTCCTTTTTCCTAACGGAATTATACCTTTTGAAAAACTTGAAAGTAACCCCCTATTAGTAGCCTATCGCGAAGGTGTAGCCAGTTGTATGTGTACACTAAAACTCAGGGAAAATAAAACATATCTTTTTAGGGAAACATGTTTCGGTATTGATGAAGAAACCGGTGATTACACCGTTAAGGGTGATACCGTATTTTTTGATTCCCGCAGTGGTGTAAAAGGCTACCATTATGCAGTAATTAAAGGCGAAAGTATACTGCTCGGACCACCGAAAAAGGATGGCTATCCATTTTATTTGGCTATAAAAGAAAATGATTTGCTAAAAAAGTAACGCTTATTTAGAACCAAAATGCATAAGGGTGCTTTTTAAGGTTTACAAGGGTACTTTTTAAAAAAACATGACGTAACTTTGCAAAAAACTATTGCACATGGATGCAGTTGCCCAAAAAGAAAGGATAAACATGTTTGATATACAGGCTATAAGAGCCGATTTCCCTATTTTAAACGAAAAAGTAAACGGCAAGCCGCTGGTTTACTTTGACAATGCCGCTACTTCACAAAAGCCACAGGTGGTTATAGATGCTATAAGTAACTATTACAGCACCATTAACGCTAACATTCACCGTGGTGTACATACACTTAGCCAGCTGGCTACTGATGCGTATGAGGTATCGCGCCACACCATACAAAAACACATAAATGCTGCCCATGCCCATGAGGTGCTGTTTACCTCAGGTACTACCCACGGTATTAACCTTGTGGCAAGTGGTTTTACCCAGTTTTTAAAGCCGGGTAATGCTGTTATGGTATCGGCTATGGAACACCACAGCAATATAGTGCCTTGGCAAATGCTGTGCGAACGCACCGGAGCCGACCTCCAAGTTATACCGATGGATGAAAACGGGGAGTTAATACTGCCTGCGTTTGACAGCCTTTTGGCAGAGGGGCGTACTAAGATTGTTGCAGTGAACCACATCAGCAATTCACTGGGTACCATGAACCCGGTAAAATACATTATAGACAAAGCGCATGCTGCCGGAGCTGCCGTACTTATAGACGGCGCCCAGGCTGCACCGCACCTTACCATAGACGTACAGGCGCTCGATGCCGATTTTTACGCCTTTAGCGGGCATAAAGCGTGCGGACCTACAGGTACGGGTGTTTTGTATGGAAAAGAGGCGTGGCTGGAAAAATTACCCCCTTATCAGGGCGGTGGCGAAATGATTAAGGAGGTTTCTTTTGAAAAAACAACCTATGCCGGGCTTCCGCATAAGTTTGAAGCCGGTACCCCACACATAGAGGGCGGCATTGTTTTGGGTACAGCCATAGACTACCTAAACGGCATTGGTATGGACAAAATAGCCGTGTATGAGCACCAGTTACTGGTGTACGGTACACAAAAACTATCTGAAATAGAAGGTATACAGTTTGTAGGTACCGCTAAAGAAAAAGCTTCGGTAATATCGTTTAACCTGCAGGGCATCCACCCGTATGATATAGGCGCTATTGTAGACAAAATGGGCATAGCAGTGCGTACGGGCCACCACTGTACACAGCCGGTTATGCAGCATTTTAATATTCCGGGTACGGTAAGGGCTTCGTTTGCATTTTACAATACCACAGAAGAGATAGATGCGCTTGTGGCGGCAGTGAAAAAGGCACAAATGATGCTGGGATAATAATTGGCAGATTTTTTGCTATTTTTACCATGAGGCCTTATACGGCCCGCCTAAAAACTTTACGATGAAAAAACTATTTACATTGTTTGCCCTGGGCCTGGTGCTGGTTACAGGTTGTGCCTCTAAAAAGAAAGCGCAGGAGGAAGCCGCCAAACAGGCTGCAAACCTGGAGTTTGAATACAAAGCCATAACCCGTGGCAGCCAGTATAATGTTGTTATCAGCAAGGCCGGTATATGGGCTTCTTCTGTACGTGGAAACAAGCCTGAGGCTAAAAAAATTGAATCAGTACAGTGGGATGAGCTGGTAAAGCTATACAACGACAACGTAACCAAAAAAGGAGTAAAGCTTGAAGAGCTGGAAGCACCAAGCAAAAAACACCAGTTTGATGGTGCTATGGCAGCTAACCTCACCGTAAGGTCAGGGGAGCAGGCCACTACCAGCATAACCTTTGACCACGGTAACCCTCCGGCACAAATAAAACCGGTTGTAGACAAGATAGTGCAGCTTGCCGGGTTTGAAAAATAAGAATACGAACACAGTATATGACCATTAAAGAAATACAAGACGAAATCATTGACGAGTTTTCTATGTTTGATGAGTGGGACGAGCGCTACCAGTACGTAATAGACCTGGGGAAATCGCTTCCGCTGATAGATGAACAGTACAAAACCGAAGATAATATTATTAAAGGCTGCCAAAGCAAAGTGTGGTTGCACGCCGAAGCAAACGATGGTAACATAGTGTTTACTGCCGATAGCGATGCCATACTTACCAAAGGGCTTATAGCCATAATGATCAGGGTATTCAGTGGGCAAAAACCTGCCGCGATACTGGAGGCCGACACCGCTTTTGTAGATGAAATAGGCCTTAAGGAACACCTTTCGCCTACAAGGGCAAACGGCCTTGTAAGCATGATAAAACAGATAAAAATGTACGCACTGGCTTTCAGTGCCAAAAACTAAGAAATATGGAGCACGAAATAGATACTGCACAACTTGGCGAAGAAATCGTAAAGGTGCTTAAAGGGATTTACGACCCTGAAATTCCGGTAGATATATACGAACTGGGCCTGGTGTACGACGTTATGGTAAACACCGATAACGAAGTGAAAATACTAATGACCCTTACATCGCCAAACTGCCCGGTGGCCGAGAGCCTTCCGCTGGAAGTAGAGGAGAAGATAAAAAACATAGAGGGCGTAAAAGCCGCTGAGGTAGAAATTACCTTCGACCCGCCATGGACTCGCGACCTTATGAGCGAAGAAGCCAAACTGGAGCTGGGAATGCTTTAATTGCGTCTTATACTTCTAAAAGGCGAAAGTCATAAGGTCGTAAAGGATATCCACCCCGCCCTGCGGGCACCCCTCCGTAGGAGGGGAATAGTAGTAACCGAACATCAGAGTGGCATTCCTTCCTACAGAGGGGAGACTGAAAGCCGGGGTGGGTATGTAACACTTTTTAATAAAGGTTGATTATGAAACCCGAAATAAACACAGAAGACGAGATTGTAAACCGTGTGGCAAACAGTGCCCTGCAGGTTTTTGATCTTGAAGATTATTACCCGGATGGCGAGCGCGTGGCACTCGATGTTTCGGGCTGGTTGTGGCAGGGGCTTGTATTGCGGGAAAAAGAGTTTCGCGATGCCCTTAAAAACCACGACTGGGAGCAGTACAGTGGCAAGTTTGTAGCTGTATTTTGCAGTGAAGATGCTATAGTACCCGCATGGGCTTATATGCTGGTTACCACCTACCTGCAACCTTTTGCCAAAAAGATAGTTCAGGGCAGTATAGACCGCCTGAATGTACTGGTGTACCAGGAAATACTTGATGGGCTTGACTATTCTCCTTATGCCGATAAACCGGTGATTATAAAAGGCTGTTCGCGCAAGCCCGTGCCTGAGGAGGCTTATGTAATAGCCACACAAAAGCTGATGCCGGTAGCCAAAAGCATTATGTTTGGCGAGGCTTGTTCGTCAGTGCCGCTTTATAAGCGCAGATAGTTTTAACGAAAGTTTAAAATTTGCCGCCTTACCAAGTACTATATTTGTAAAAACCCGACAATTATGAAGAAGATACTTACGTTTTTTGCAACTGTTGCCATTGCTTTTACTGTAACTGCCCAAGATGCCGAAAATCCGGCGAAAGCCGATAACGATACCATAGGCCCCTGGACAAAAAAAGGCAATGCCTCGTTATTGTTTAACCAAAGTACCTTTGACAACTGGGTTGCCGGTGGCGAAAACAACATATCGGGTACGCTGGGTTTTAACTATGATTTTAATTACAAAAAAGGCGACTGGAGCTGGGATAACAAAGTAATAGCGTCGTATGGTGTAGTAAAAACGCGAAACAGCTCATTTGCGAAGAAAACAGACGACCGGATGTACTACAACTCGGTTTTGGGTAAAAAAGCGGCTGAGCACTGGTTGTATACAATGCTGTTGAACTTCCGTACGCAGTTTACCAAAGGATATAACTACAGTAAAGATGCAAATGGTGCCGAAGTACGCGAGGAGTATACTAATTTCTTTTCTCCTGCCTACCTGCTTGTGGGGCCGGGTATGGAATATAAAAAGAATGATAACCTGAAGATAAACATTTCTCCGGCTACATCTAAGTTTACGTTTGTAGACAAGAACTACACCCTGCCCGATGAGGCTTATTTTGGGGTAAAGGAAGGTGAAACCATGCGTTATGAGCTGGGTTTTAACGCTAATATGTATTACAAGCTGGATGTTATAGCCAATGTAACCTTTGAAAACATAGTGAACCTGTATTCAAACTACCTTGAAGATCCTCAGAATGTCGATATTGACTACCAGTTAAATATTGTAATGAAGATAAACCGTTACCTTACAACCAATCTGCAATTTCAAACCATATATGACGACAACGCCTATCGTGGTTTCCAGGTAAGGCAGGTATTTGGTGTAGCGGCTAACTATGGTTTTTAGTTTTTTAGTTTACGGTTTACGGTTAACAGTTTAACCATAAATATAAAAACAAAACCCTGAAAGTAATTGACTTTCAGGGTTTTGTTTATGTCTGTTTAAATTATGTTTACACTTCCGGTACGCCTATTTCTTCTATATCGTCCTGTGGCTTGGGTGCTGCACTGGGTTTGGCTTTTATCATAAGATACACCCTGTACATAAGCGCTATGCTTATAAGAGTAATGCATCCCACTACATACCCCAGGGTATCAAAATGTTGTAGCGGGCTGTTTTCGTTTTCCTGGTATACTATCCAGCCACCTATGGCTGCAGCAATACCACCCGATATTTGCTGTAACGATGAGTTAATGCTCATAAATGCACCCCTGTCCTGCATTTCGGGCACACCCGATATCATGGCTGTACTGGGCACCATACGGCCCATAATGCCTATCATCATCAGAACATTTACGGTAATTACCAGCCATAGTGGCGATGCACCCAGGTGGGTATAAATTATTACAATACCTATCATCCACAGACAGCCTGCTGCAAAAATTTTAAACTTATCTACCTTGTCGCTTACTATACCCATAATAGGCATGATTATAAGGGTGAAAATCCCGGCTATAAAGTAAATTATGGGCAGTTGTGCCGATGATATACCTATGTTGTTGGTTACAAAAGTACTGCTGTAAGGCATCATCATAAAACCACCTATAGAAAGCAGGGCAGTGGCGGTAAACCCCACCCTGTAGTCTCTTTTAGAAACTGTGTGCCACAAGTGGAGTAGGGGCGATTTGTCTTGTTTCAGCTTTAAGTGTTCGGCTACGGGCTGCAATTTAAAGGCTATAAGTGCCATAATAATACCCGCTACCACTACGATGCCTAAAAATGGCGCGTGCCAGTCCAGGTATTCGGCTGCTGTAAGACCTATGGGTATGCCCAGTACCTGACTGGCGCCAAACCCCATTTGCATAAAGCTCATAACGCGTCCGCGCTGGTTCAGGGCAAACAAATCGGTTACTATAGCAAAGGTGATAGAGCCTATAACCCCGCCAAAAATTCCTGTAAAAATACGGGCGGCTACCAGCGTAGCAAAAGTATTGGCTATACCGCAAAAGAAGGTGCCTATTATAAACCCTCCGTAGAAAAATACTAATAGTTTTTTACGGTCGAATTTATCGGCAAAACCCGCTGCTAACAAGCCCGATATACCGGCGCTGAATGCATAAGCCGATACGGCGATACCAAACTCACTTTGGGTCATATGCATGGACTTGGTAAGAATGGTGCCCAAGGGTGACATAACCATGAAGTCCAGTATTACCGTAAACTGGGTCATGGCCAGGATAAAAATGACCAGCTTCTGGTAACCCGAAAGCGGATTGTCATTTGATTTAGTTTTCATAACTGTTCGTTTTTAAGATGTGATGTGTGTATAAATGATGATTGAACTTTATTGTTTATCGGGTGTTAGTGCTTTGATTACAGCAGTAAACACCTGGTCTTTCATTTCTTCGGTTAGTTTAAAGGGTTTGTTTCCCATGCTTTTTCCCTCGGCTTCAAAACGAAGGAGGGTGTACATAGGGGCGTAGGCTATACTCCAGAACACCTCAAAAGGCAGGTGAACCAGTTCGCCGCGATCTCTTGCATTTTTGGTAAATGTTCCCAGGATTTCCTTAAAGTTGCCCACACTGTTTTGCAGCACATAGTCGTTGTGTGGTGAGTGGCGGATGACCTCCCAGCACTGCATGGCGGCTTTGTTCTCTAAGGTATAATTCAGGCGGTTGTTCCATTGTATGCGCAGCCCTTCGGCAAAATGCATTTCGGGGCTGAAGCCTTTTAAGGCACCTTCAAAGAAACCTTTGCCCAGCTCTATCCCTATTTTTTTGATGAGGTCGTCTTTGTCTGCGTAATAGATATATAATGTAGCTACCGATATGCCGCAGGCTTTGGCCAGTTTGTTCATACTAAAGCCTTCAAAGCCAAGTTCTACAAGTAGTTCTATAGCTTTTTGTTTTACAAGGGCTTCTTTATCGGTGTTACGGGTACGCATTGATTTATATTTTGACGATGCAAATATAAATGAATGTTCATTCACTTTTAAAAAATCGATATTATTTTTTTAGCAGTTATTCTTCCTCAGTCCCAAAGTCATCGTCATCAATTTCGTTTGGGAGAATTGTGCCAGAGGAATCTAAACGTACATCAAAACGATAACAATAATCAGAATCAGGCATACAAAAGTAAACAATAAGAGGTGCAAAACCTTTTTTCAGCGGGTGATTTAGCATAACCCCTTGTAGTGTCATGCTCTCATAATCAGGTAAATGATTTTTAAAAAGCTCTTTGTTCAAGGTTATGGTATCTTTTCTGTTATCAATAAGATGTACCAGTTTTTCACGATAATTCAGCACATCCGGCTTTCCCTGTACGTTTACCGCATCCTGTTTAAAGACAACAGCATCAGTAAACTCTGTAGTTACAGTATACGAAGTATTGTTAAGTCTAACTGTGCCAACTGTTTCAGTGCTTTTATGTTGCGGCTCAAATCGTTTTATTGGCACAACAGCCTGTTTTGTTGTGCCGGTGCCTGAATCATGTGGTTGTGAGGGATTGAGCGTTTCGCTATCTTTTTTACAACTAAAAAGAGCTGAAAGGAGTATAATAGACAGGATAAAATTTTTCACAATGATAGTATGGTTTTGTTCGTCAATATGTGTTTACCAAGTCTATAACCCCAAACAAAATTATTCTTTTTCTTCTGCAAGGTTTTCCTTGTAGTCCGGATATAGAAATTTGTTATAAGGAAAACGTGTAATGTGTATTTCCCTTACGGCTTCATATACCTTTTCGCGGAATTCCTCAAAGTTTTCTTTGTTGGTAGCTGAGATAAACAGGGCGTTCTTTTCACCCACGTTGCTCATCCAGGTTTGTTTCCATTCTTCCAGCGAATAGTGGCGACTGGTTTTTTCGGTAACCAGGTCATCTTCGTCAATCACAAGCGGTTTATAGGCGTCTATTTTGTTAAACACCATTATGGTAGGCTTGTCGTTACTTTTTATGTCCTGCAAAATTTGGTTTACCGATGCTATATGGTCTTCAAAATCAGGGTGTGAAATATCTACCACGTGCAGCAGCAGGTCGGCTTCACGTACCTCGTCCAGTGTACTTTTAAACGATTCTACCAGCTGGGTAGGCAGCTTGCGGATAAACCCTACCGTGTCAGACAACAGGAATGGCAGGTTTTTTATTACTACCTTACGTACTGTAGTATCAAGCGTGGCGAAGAGTTTGTTTTCCACAAACACCTCGCTTTTGCTAATCACATTCATCAGTGTGCTTTTACCCACATTAGTATACCCTACAAGGGCTACACGTACCATGGCGCCGCGATTACTGCGCTGTACGCCCATTTGCCGGTCTATGGTTCTTATACGTTCTTTAAGTAGTGCTATACGGTCGCGCACTATACGGCGGTCTGTTTCAATTTCCGTTTCACCGGGGCCACGCATACCTATACCGCCGCGCTGACGCTCAAGGTGGGTCCACATACCGCTAAGGCGTGGCAGCAGGTACTGGTATTGTGCCAACTCTACCTGTGTACGGGCGTATGATGTTTCTGCACGTTGTGCAAAAATATCCAGGATAAGGTTAGTACGATCCAGCACCTTACAATCCAGTATATTGTTCAGGTTTTTTTGTTGTGCTGGTGTAAGCTCGTCGTCAAAGATTACGGTTTTTACGTCGTTTTCTTTTATGTAGAGGTGAATTTCGTCTATTTTACCGGTCCCAAGAAAGGTCTTTGGGTTGGGTTTATCCATACGTTGCGAAAAGCGTTTTATAACCTCTCCCCCGGCAGTAAAAGTCAGGAATTCGAGCTCATCCAGATATTCTGAAAGTTTTTCCTCACTTTGTTGCTGGGTAATTATGCCTGCTACAACGGTTTTTTCGTATACTGTATTTTCTTTTTCGAGCATAAGAATTTTAATGATTTAGCAAAAATACAAAAATTAAATCCTATTAAATTTATTGTTGTGTCAATATAAGCGATTCTGAAAAAGATTTGTTAAATTTTACAGATAAGTTAAGTATATGTTATATTTTTTTAAATTTGGGAATTAAATTTACCTAAACGAAAAACTATGAAGAAAATTACGTTCGTGATTTTCGCCTTTCTGACATCCCTTTGCAGCTTTGCGCAGCTTGCCTTAGAGGATTTCGAGGGAACCTGGACCACCGGTCAGGGACCCACAGGATGGTCGATAATCAATGTGGCCGGCCCGGCCCAAACATGGCAGCAGGCAAATAACACTGCCGCACAGCCTGCCTACCAGGGTGTACATGCAGCTTTTCTTAACAAAGAAAACGTTGCAACAGGTACTCAGTCTGAAGACTGGTTAATTACTCCACAGTTTACTGTGCCTACTAACGGACAGCTTCACTTCTTCTCGAGGCTTACCGTAAACGGTGACCAGGGAACGGCCTACAAATTAATGATAGGTACAGACCCTACAAACACCGCAACGTTTACACAGGTTACAAACTGGACCGAACTTACACTAAACACCGTACAGCAAGAGTATGAAGAAAAAATCATTGATCTTCCTGCTGCTAACTACGGACAGCAACGTTACCTTGCCTTTGTAATGATGGGCGATGACGGCGATCGTTGGCTTATAGACAACGTTAGTGTAATGCAGTTATGTTCTCCTCCCACTAACTTAACTGCATCTAATGCTACTACAACTTCTTCGCAGCTTAGCTGGACTGATGCCTCTGGCGCCGGTTCTTGGGAAATAGAAGTAGTAGCCCCGGGTAACACCCCTACAGGTTCGGGGGTAGTATATACAGGTACTCTACCGTATACTGCTACAGGCCTTACTGCTACTACTACTTACACATATTACGTAAGATCTCTTTGTTCTCCTTCAGGTAACAACAGTACCTGGGCGGGACCTTTTACGTTTAGTACCCTTACCTGCGAACTTTCTCAGCAGTGTACTTACGTATTTAACCTTACCGACTCTTTTGGTGACGGCTGGAATGGCAATACCATGACGGTAGCCCAAAACGGAATAACTATGGCCACCCTTAGCCTTGCTTCGGGAAGTGCTTCTACTGTAAACGTTCCGCTATGTGACGGTATTCCGTTTACGCTATACTGGAACAGCGGAGGTACCTGGGCTGCTGAAGTAGGTGTTTCTGTAAGCAACAACTTCGGACAGATTATTTATACCAAAGCTGCAGGATCTGGAACACAAAACTCATTACTGTATACAGGTACTGTAGATTGTGATACGCCACTTTGTTTACCACCAAGCGGACTTACTGCAACTAACATTACCGAGACTACTGCTTCTTTAGGGTGGGGTAGTGCCACAACAGGTAACTGGGAATATTATCTTGTTACTGCCGGTTCTGCTGCACCAACCGCGAGCAGCACAGGTGTAGTTACCACTACTCAGCCGGTTACGGTTACAGGCCTTACTGCAAGTACAGGTTATAGCTACTATGTAAGGATTATTTGCGATGGCGGTACTACAAGTACGTGGGCAGGTCCTTATAGTTTTACTACTACGCAAATACCTGCACAGCTAAACTTTACTGAAAATTTTGAAGGCGGTCTTAGCTGGACACTTCTTAACGGTACACAAACTAATAAATGGTTTTACGGTACCGCTACAAGTAACAGCCCTACGCATTCATTATATATAACAAACGATGCTGGTGTATCTAACGCATACACAAACAACAGTACTTCTATAGTACACGCATATCGCGATATTGCAATACCTGCGGGTGCTACAGATGTAAGCTTTTCATTTGACTGGAAAAACCTTGGTGAAACCGGTTGGGACTTTATAAGGGTATATGCTGTACCTACTAACTTTGTGTTTACGCCGGGTACCATGATAGGTACGCTGCCTACAAACGGTATACAACTTGGTGCCAACTTTGTAGGTAACAGTAACTGGACAACTTACAGCCAAATATTTAATGCCTCTGCGTATGCTAACGGAACTATGAGGCTTATTTTCCAGTGGCGTAATGACGGTTCGGGTGGTAGTAACCCTCCGGGCGCTATAGACAACATTAACCTTACACTTATTACTTGTCCGCAACCGTTAAACGTTCTTGTAAGTAACATTACTGCCGGCGAAGCTACTGTAGCCTGGACAAATCAGGGTACGGCTACTTCATGGGAAGTAATAGTACAGCCCGCTACAGACGCTGCTCCTACAGCTTCTTCTGTAGGTACTGTGGTTACTACTAACCCATATACTGTAACCGGTCTTACATCGGGTACACTTTACAAAGCATATGTAAGGGCTATATGTAGTGATACAGATAAGAGTCTTTGGACTGCTTCTGCTAACTTTAACACTACTATATGCGACCCTGCACAACAGTGTTCATACAGCTTTATCCTTACCGAC
The DNA here is from genome assembly GCF_046613565.1 of Flavobacterium sp. RHBU_3. Lineage (NCBI taxonomy): Bacteria > Pseudomonadati > Bacteroidota > Flavobacteriia > Flavobacteriales > Flavobacteriaceae > Flavobacterium > Flavobacterium sp. RHBU_3. Next base: position 63,057 of record NZ_JBKJHC010000002.1, read on the forward strand.
TCTTTTGGTGACGGATGGAATGGTAATACTATGTCTGTAATGCAAAATGGTATTGTAGTAGGCACACTTAACCTGGCTTCGGGTGCAGGTCCTGTTACTGTAACCGTACCGCTTTGTGACGGTATACCTTTCACCCTGTTCTGGAACTCGGGCGGAAGCTGGGCTACAGAGGTAGGTGTATCTGTGCAAAACAACTTTGCTCAAACACTATATACCCATGCACCGGGCACCAGCTTACAAAACACCCTGCTATATACAGGTAATGTAGACTGTGATACTCCTGAATGTTTACCTCCAAGTGGTCTTTATGCTACTACACTTACATACTCTGCTACGGTAGGCTGGGGAGGCTCTGCCACAGGTAACTGGGAAGTGTACTATACCGGCGCAGGTAATGCTGCTCCTGGTGATACAGAAACTAACGTAATAACTACTACAGAAAACCCTGTAACTATTGAAGGCTTAAATGCCAGTACTCAATATGATTTTTATGTACGTGTAATTTGTGAAAACGGCACCAGTTCATGGGCAGGTCCTTACACATTTGAAACGCTTCCGCTTTGTCCGGATCCTACAAACATAGAAATTCACTGTCTTGATTCTACAAGTGCTACCTTTACATGGCAGGCAGGTGCCGGTGAAACTTCATGGGAAGTTGCCGTAGTAACTGCTTCATCTCCGGTTCCTACAACAGGCACTGTGGTAACTGAGCCGGTTTACTATGTAGAAAACCTTTCAGTAAGCACCCAGTACACCTTCTACGTAAGGGCGGTATGTGAGCTTGTAGATGGCTACAGCTCTTGGGTTGAATTAGACTTTACTACTCCGGTGGTATCTGCAGGTCAGGCCCAGGCACTATGTGCGGGTATTCTTGCTGTGCCTCAAAGTAGCAACTACGGAGGTACCGTACCGGCTTATGGCCAGGTAGGCTGTTTATACAGTACTCCTAACCCTACATGGTACTATGTTACCCTGGGTGGTACAGGAGAAGTTGTGCTAAACCTTACTCAGGTAAACACCAACGGTACTCCTATCGACGTAGACTTTGCTGCATTTGGTCCGTTTGATTCGTTAGGTGAAGCTTGTTACCAAATAGGTAGCCCTCCTAACACTTCTTATATTGTAGACTGTAGCTACTCTGCTTCTGCTACAGAAACCATTAACGTAACCGGTAACCCTGGCGATGTATTTGCCCTACTTGTTACTAACTTTAACGGTTCTCAGGGTACTACAACCATCACCCAGACATCTGGGCCAGATGTAAGTTGTGTGCCGACTGTAGAACTTGGCCCGAACCTTGTACTTTGTGATACTGATTCGCACAACATTACTGCTACAGTAAACAACCCTGGCGACCCTCAGGTATACACTTATACATGGTCTATGGACGGTGTTGAATTTACGCCTACAGTTGTTACCACAACATCAGATAGCCAAACAATAACGGTTACTGAAGAAGGTAGCCACGTGTATACTGTGGTTGTAAGTATGCCAATACCGGTTTCTCCTGATCCTGTTACTGATACTGTAACCATAGCTATAAGCCATCCGTTTACTGCTCCGGTATTCGATGCAGTAACTGTTTGTGGCGACGGCACATCTTCTCAGGCCGACCTTTCGGGTGTTAACCCTCTTGGTACACTTGACTCAACAATGTATGGTGGAGCTATTTATGCTTCTCAGTCAAATGCTAACACAGGTACTAACCCTATAGATACTTCGGTGCCGTTTACGGTAACAGGAAGTGGACAAACACTATATATTGCTGTTTGGGATTTAGCCGTGCCTACTTGTAAAAAAGTAGCTACACTTCAAATAAACGTAACTAATGCTGCTACAGCTACAGTTACTTATACTCCTGCCGAGCTTTGTACTACCAGCGACCCTGTAACTCCTGCAGTAGTAGGTAGTACAGGTGGTGTGTTTAGCGCTACCCCGGAAGGACTTGCTATAGACGCTGCTACGGGTACTGTAACCCCAGCAGAAAGTACAGCAGGTGTTTATCAGGTTATTTATACAATAGCTGCTACAGCAACCTGTCCTGAATTTGTATCAGAGCCGGTTACTGTAACTATATTCGAGCCGCTTTCAGGTTCTGTTACTTACAGTGGTCCTTACTGTAATACTGCCGGCGTTGCCGATCCTACGATTGACGCAGGTATTGCAGGAGGTACATTTGCTGGTGATTCCGGTCTTGTAATAGACCCAACTACTGGTCAGATAGATCTTACGCTTAGCACAGTTGGCGAACATACAGTTACGTATACTCCACCTGCAAGCGGCCCTTGTAGCGGTGCGCCAATAACAATTACAGTTGTTATTAACGAAGCGTACAGCGCAACCATAACTTACGGTACAGCTCCATTCTGTACAGACGGTGGTGTTGCTACACCAGTACTAACCGGTGATTCAAACGGTGTGTATCAGGTTACTCCTGCCGAGGGTCTTGTTATAGATCCTGTAACAGGTGAAATAACTCTTGCTGAGAGTACACCAGGAACTTATGAAATAGTTTACTTTATAGCTGCTAACGATTCTTGTAGTGATTTTACATCGCTTCCTGCAACTGTGGTTATAGAGCCTGCACAGGTAGCTACTGAATTTACTTACAGTGGGCCTTACTGTTCTAATGATGGTACTGCAACTGTAACTATTACTACCGAAGGTACTCCTGATGGTGTGTTTACAGCTACCCCTGCCGGATTAGCAATTAATGCTTCAACCGGTGAAGTAGACCTTGCGGCAAGTGCTTACGGAACTTATCAGGTAGTTTATACTACTCCTGGTTCTACAGCTTGTGCACCGGTTGTTTCTAGCCCGGTAGAAATTGTAATCAATGAATTGCCTACTGCTTCAATAGCATATAGCGCAAGCCAGTTCTGTTCAGATGCCGGTATTGCTACAGTTCAGCTTACATCTACAGGTCCTGGTGCTACGGCAGGTACTTATACAAGCACTCCTGAGGGTGTTGTATTTGTTGCCGGAACAGGCGATATAGATCTTGCTGCAAGTACTCCTGGCACTTATGATATTACTTACACTATAGCAGCTGCTGGTGGTTGTGATGCTGTAGTTGCTACTGCAACAGGTATAATGATTACTGCTAAGCCAAGTGCTGAGTTTGGTTACAGCTACCCTACAGTTTGTGATAACGCAGGCACAATGAGCCCTGTGGCTGTAGATGCTGGTACATTAGGCACATTTACAGTAGATGTTGCAGGCCTTAATATAGACAGTGCTACAGGTGTTATTACTCCTGCGGGCAGTACTCCTGGTACATATGTTGTTACTAACACGGTTACTGCATTTGCAGGTTGTGAGGGTACTTATACATTTACAGTAGTTATAACTCCTGCTCCGGTAGCTGAGTTTACTTATAGCGCTCCTGCTTACTGTGTGGCTGGTGATGATATCCCTGAACCGGCACTTGCTGGCGATGCAGGTACGTTTACCGCTACTCCTGCAGGTCTTGCTATAGATGCTGCTACAGGTATTATAGACCTGGACAACAGTACACCGGGTACATATACTGTAATTAACACCATTACAGGTACTGATGACTGTCCTACAGTAGTAAGTAACCCTGTAACTGTAACTGTAACAGCACTTCCTGTTATAGCTTATACAGAAGGTTGTGATGGTACTCAGTATACTCTTGCTGTAGTACTGACAGATGATCCTGTTTATGGTGTTGACGATGTTACTATTACTTGGCAGTCAGGTTCTGTAAACGGTCCTGTTATCGGTACAGATGAAACTGTAGTAATTACCGAAGGTGGTACTTACTATGTAACTATAACTCCGGAAACTGGCGCAGCTTGTCCTGTAACTCAAGAAATTGTTGTGGCAAACACTATCTGTGAAGTTCAGCGCGGTATTTCACCGAACAATGACGGACTGAATGATACGTTCGACCTTACTGGTTATGGTGTTACCAAACTGGAAATATTTAACCGTTACGGTAAAGAAGTGTTCAGCTTTAATGGCGCTTACACTAACCAGTGGAACGGTAAAACAAGCGGTGGAGAAGAGCTACCAACAGGTACCTATTTCTACATGCTTCACCGAAATACTGGTGAAAACAAAACCGGATGGGTTTATATTAACAGAGAAGTAAAATAAATTATATTGGGAAATGGCCTGCTGTATATACTGGCAGGCCGGCTCTCCAATAGTGTGGTTTAGGAGTGTTAATAATTAACACTAATTAAAGTTTTTGTTAATTATCGTAAAATTCAAATAAAACAATTTTTATTGACCGATTTTTTATGATATTTACATCCCGTTTTAACGGCTTTTATCATTAACCGCATAAATTTTAAAAGAAAAACACATACAATGAGAAAACTATACCTGGCGGCAATAGTTGCACTGGGCAGTTTGTATGGGGCTTATGCACAGCAAGACCCTCACTACACCCAGTACATGTACAACATGAACGTAATTAACCCGGCGTATGCTGGTAGTAAAGAGAATATGGCTATCGGCTTGCTGTACCGCAAGCAGTGGGTAGACATAGACGGCGCGCCGAGTACAGGTACGCTATCGGTTCACAGCCCTGCGGGCAAAAACGTAGGTTTGGGACTTTCTGCGATTACCGACAAGATAGGCCCTGTAAACGAGACGAACGTTTACGGAGATTTCAGCTACACCCTTAAGCTTGGTGGTAGCCACAGGCTAGCCCTTGGTTTAAAGGCCGGAGCTACCTTCCACAAAGTAGGTTTATACAGTGATATAGGTAACGGTTTTGTACCGGATCCGGGTGACCCTGCATTCCAGGAGAATGTTAACAACGCGTACTTTAACCTTGGTACGGGTATCTTCTACTACAGCGATAACTACTACCTTGCGTTTTCGGTGCCGAACATGATTAAGAGCAAGCACCTTGATATTACGCAAACCGGTACAGATTACCGTTTTGGTTCAGAAGTATCACACTACTTTGTAACGGGAGGTTACGTATTCCAGATAACTGATAACTTTAAGCTAAAGCCATCGTTTATGTTTAAGTCGGCCTTTGGTGTAGACCCATCGATAGACGGCTCTTTGAACGCTTTGTTCTTCGAGAAGTTTGAGATAGGCGCTACGTACAGGCTTGATGACAGCTGGGGTGGTATGGTAAACTATGCCATTACGCCAAACATCAGGATTGGTTATGCTTACGACCACATTGTAAGCGACCTAAAGGTAACCACACCTGCATCGCACGAATTCATGGTACTGTTTGACCTGAACTTCCCGAAAAAGGTATCACGTTCACCACGTTATTTCTAACCTAAAGCACCATAAAATAAGAAGATATGAGAAATCTATATATTACCCTTGGTTTTATGCTGGCTACCGGTTCAGTAATGGCTCAGAGCGATGCCACCAAGGATGCAGACAAGCTTTATGCCCGCATGGAGTATGTTGATGCGGCTACGGCTTACCTAAAAGTAAAAGACAAAGACGAGTATGTAAAGAAGCAACTTGCAGAGAGCTACTACAACATTTTTAACAGCAAGGAAGCTGTAAAATGGTATGGAGAGCTTACTAAAACGCAGCAGGATGCCGAGACGTACTACAAATATGCCCAGATGCTGAAAGCAGAAGGCAAGTACGCGGAAGCTAATGCACAGATGCAGAAGTTTGCCAGCCTTGCTCCAAACGATCAGCGTGCTATCATTTTCAAGCAGGATCCTAACTATCTGCCGAAGCTTCAGAGCCAGGCAAAGATGTTTGACGAGAAGGCACTGGACATTAACGACAAGAAATACGGCAGTTTTGGTGGAGTACTTACAGATGATAACACCATCTACTTTACCAGCGCGCGTAACGTTACAAGGAAAAAATACGGCGCCGATGAGCAACCGTACCTTGACCTTTACAAGGCTACCTACAATGAAAATGGTACTGTAAGCGAGCCGGTTCCAGTAAGCGAGGTAAACAGTAAGTGGCATGACGGTCCTGCTGCAGTAACTGCAGACGGTAACACCATGTACTTTGCCAGCGAAAGCTTTGTAGAAAAAGAGTATGTAAAAGATAAAAAGGCTAACATTAAGCAAGGCCAGGTTTATCTTTACAAGGCGACCAAAGTTAAAGGTAAATGGGACAATATAGAGGAACTACCATTTAACGATAAGAAATGGAGTACCGCAAACCCTTCAATAAGCAAGGATGGCAAATGGCTATACTTTGCTTCAGACAGGGAAGGTTCTATGGGCGGCAGTACTGACATCTGGAAAGTGGAGGTAAAAGGCCCTAACAGCTACGGTGAGCCTATCAACCTTGGTCCGAAGATCAACACTGAGGGTAGGGAGAGTTTCCCTTTCATCACTGATTCAGACAAACTTTTCTTTGCATCAGACGGTCGTAAAGGTTTCGGATCTCTGGACGTGTTTGTAATCGACCTTAAAAAAGGTACTGAGGCTAAAAACGTAGGTCTTCCTATCAACTCTGGTAAAGACGACTTCGCATTCAGCTTTAACGATACTAAAAAAGTAGGTCTTTTCTCAAGTAACAGGGAAGGTTTTGATAAAATTTACCTTGCTACTCCAATATGTGGTGTAGAAGCTATTGTAATGGTTCGTGACCTTAAGACAGGAGCTCCTATTGCATTAGCAACTGTAGCCATACTTGATGACAAAGGTAACGTAATAGAAACCCGTACTACAGGTACAGATGGTAACCTTACGTACAACATCGACTGTGATAAGGCTTACACTGTACAGGCTACAGCTTCGGGTTACGAAGGTGGTACATTCCCTATAGCTAAAAACCCTGGAGGTGAGCTTAAGGTTGATGCTAAGCTGAAACCGGTAGAGATACCAAATCCACCTATCATTACGTTTGAAAACATCTACTTCGAGTACGATAAGAGCAACATTACTAAACAAGCTGCCTTTGAACTTGATAAGATCATAGAAACTATGAAAACGTACCCTGATATTGTTGTTATGGTTAAATCTCACACCGATAGCCGTGGTACAGACCAGTACAACATGAGCCTTTCTAACCGTAGGGCTAAGAGTACAGTACAGTACATTATATCAAAAGGTATAGCTAAAGAGCGTATCTCTGGTCAGGGTTATGGCGAGAGCGAGCCTAAAGTTGCCTGCGATAAGTGTACTGAAGAAGAACATGCACAAAACAGGCGTAGTGAGTTTATCATCGTGAAACAATAATCACAGTTAAACAAACGAAACCAAAGCATACAAATAGTAACACCCCCTGCTGAAAAGCCGGGGGTGTTGTTTTTTAATAGTGTTACATTTAGTAATGATAGTTAACGTAATTTGGCCTGCACAAAAAAAATATCGTTATTTTTGCTGATTATTAAAAAAAGACCAATACTTGAGCCTTCAAAAGAAACTCTTTAAGCAAACGGCCATATACGGTATAGCTACTGTGGTGCCGCGTATGTTCAGTTTTATACTTACACCCCTGCACACATCCGGTGTTATGGATGTAGAAAAGTACGCGGAGGTTTCTATAAATTTTTCATGGCTGGTTTTCTTTAATGTTGTTTTGGCGTACGGTATGGAAACGGCTTTTTTCCGGTTCTATAATACTGAAGATAAAAAGCAGGTAATAAGTACTACCACAATTTCATTGTTTTGGTCGTCATTAGCATTTCTTGTCCTTGCATTGGTGTTCCGTAACGGGCTTGCATCGGTTCTGGAGATAGACAAAGAATACATTACCTATAACATCTGGATACTTGCGCTGGATGCGCTGTGTATAATTCCGTTTTCAAAACTGCGTGCCGATAGCAGGCCGGTGTTTTACGCTGCTGTAAAAGTAGGAAGCGTGGCTTTAAACCTGTTTCTAAACTTCTTTTTCCTGGTGTTTCTGCCCAAGCTTTCTAAGGCGTATCCGGGCGGAATATGGAGCAGCATTTATGTAGAAGATTTTCAGGGGGGCTACGTTTTTGTGGCAAATGTTATGGCCAGCCTTTCTGCTTTTTTACTACTGTTGCCACATTACTTTAAACTTTCATGGCACTTTAATTACCAGTTGTGGAAAAAGATTATGCATTATTCCCTCCCAGTTATGGTGGCGGGTATTGCCTTTGCCATTAATGAAACCTTCGACAGGCCACTACTAAAATACCTGAATATACCCGAGCATCAGATAGGCGTATACTCTGCCTGTTATAAGCTGGCCATATTCATGACGCTGTTTACTACTGCGTTCAGGCTGGGGGTAGAGCCTTTTTTCTTTAGCCATGCCGATAAGCAAAACGCCCGCGAAACCTACGCTACTATTACCAAATATTTTGTTATACTGGGTTCCATCATTCTGCTTGGCGTAATAGCCTCTGCCGATTTATTGAAGGTAATGATCATTCAAAAAGAAACATTTTGGGAAGGGATGAATGTAGTGCCGATAATTATTCTGGCAAATTTCTGCCTTGGTATATACACTAACCTTTCGGTTTGGTACAAGCTATCGGATAGAACCAAAATGGGCGCTTATATTTCGTGTATTGGTGCAGCGATTACCCTGTTGTTCAATTTTGCACTGATACCCGTTTGGGGCTATATGGGTTCGGCAGTAGCTACGGTGTCGGCATACGGCACCATGATGGTAGTTTCATACATCATCGGCCAAAAATACTACCCTATACCGTACGATCTTAAAACCACAGGAACCTATATGGGGCTGGCAATAGTTCTTTCCGCAATTTCGTTCTATGTGCCTGTATTAAGGGAAACCTATGTGTTTGGCTACGTTGCCTTCATCGGATTCCTTGTTTTTGTGTATAAAAAAGAAAAAACATCAATCTTAAAACTTGTCAAAAAATAATGTCAGTTACTGTAAAAGTTATTAATAAATCAGGCCACAGCCTGCCTAATTACGAAACCATAGCTAGTGCCGGTATGGACCTGCGCGCCGTACTAAGCGAACCCGTAGTGCTAAACCCGCTGGGGCGTGCCATAATAAAAACCGGGCTTTTTATAGAGCTTCCGGTAGGGTATGAGGCGCAGGTACGCCCACGCAGCGGCCTTGCAGCAAAATTTGGTATTACAGTACTGAACAGCCCCGGCACAATTGATGCCGACTACAGGGGCGAAGTTGGTGTAATTTTAGTAAATTTATCAAATGAGCCGTTTACCGTAGAGCATGGTGAGCGCATAGCCCAGCTTGTAATTGCAAAACACGAGCGTGCCGAATGGCTGGAAACCGTGGAGTTAAGCGATACCAGCAGGGGTGCAGGAGGCTTCGGGAGTACCGGAACCAAATAATAACCCTAAAAAACCAACCATCATGAAACTGGAATTAAAATTTAGCGTTGTAATGCTTGTAGTGCTGGGCTTTACAACAGGCCTGATGCATGCGCAGGATGCAAAGAAGGAAAAGAAGTTCATTAAAAAAGTAGCAAAAGAGGCATGTAATTGTCTTGATGGTATATCGGCTACTCTGGGTAAGGAAGTTGTGCTTGAAAAAATAAATGAATGCATTACTTCGTCTATTATAAGGCATCAGACAGATCCGGACTCTGATGAGATGAAGGAGACGAAAAAGGAGATAGATGCACTGCTTAAAGCTGCTTTAACGGCTAAAGGCGATACCATTGTAGGCACAAACAAAAATATAACTGTAAAAATAAGGAGCGATAAGAACTTTAGGGAAATACAGGATTATATGATGGAGGATTGCCCGCGCATGAAGGTACTTGTGGCCAGTGATGATTTGCAATCGGATAAGTCCATGTCAAAGAATCCTGAGGCATTGAAATATTACCATGAGGCGGAGGATTATTTTTCGAAAGAGAAGTATGATAAAGCAATAGCCAGTTTTAAGAAAGCTTTAGAAATAGATCCTGAATTTGCATTTGCATGGGACGATTTAGGACTTACTTACCGTAAGGCGGGAAATTATGACGAAGCACTTAAGTGCTATAAAAAGTCGCTGGAAATAGATCCCTACGGAACTATGCCATTGCAAAATATGGCCATAGTGTATGAATACAAACAGGACTATAAGCAGGCGGCAGAGACATATGAGAAACTTGTTGAGGCAAACGATCAGGATCCGGAAGGGTATTATGGTGCCGGCAGGTCGTTTTATTTTGCAGGCGATTACCAAAAAGGTTGCGACTATATGTTTCAGGCGTATTTAATTTACAACGAAATAAGGTCGCCGTATATAAAAGATGCAGAGAAAATGCTCTCTGCGTTTTATCAGGATTTAAAGGAAAAAGGGCAGTTGCAGATTATTCTGGATGCGGCCAAGAAATATAAAATTGATTTGAAGTAAATAAGGATGAAGATCATTGTACCCATGGCAGGCAGGGGATCGCGCCTGCGCCCACACACACTTACAGTACCTAAACCGCTTATTCCTATAGCAGGTAAGCCCATAGTGCACCGCTTGGTAGAAGACATAGCAGCAGTACTGGACCAGAAAATTGAAGAAATTGCCTTTATTATACACAAGGACTTTGGAGACAAAGTGCCTTTAGAACTTATAGCCATAGCCAAAAAACTTGGTGCTAAAGGTTCTATATATTATCAGGATAAGCCGCTGGGTACTGCCCATGCTATTATGAGTGCCAAGGAAAGCATGAGCGGCCCCGTAGTGGTTGCCTATGCTGATACACTATTCCGTGCTGATTTTACGTTAGATACAACAGCAGACAGTGTTATATGGGTACAACGCGTAGACGACCCGAGCGCTTTTGGCGTAGTACAGCTAAACGAAAAGAATGAGATAGTAGATTTCGTAGAAAAACCGAAGGAATTTGTAAGCGATTTGGCCATCATTGGTATCTATTACTTTAAGAGTGGTGAAACACTTCGTAGTGAGTTGCAATACCTGCTGGATAATGATATTATGAAAGGCGGCGAGTACCAGCTTACCGATGCCCTGGAAAATATGAAGCAGAAAGGCATGAAATTTGTTCCCGGTAAAGTAGAGCACTGGATGGACTGCGGTAATAAAGACGTTACGGTAGAAACCAACAGCCGTATGCTGAACTTCCTTTACGAGGATGGACTGAACCTTGTTTCAGATACCGTAGTGCTTGATGACAGTACTATAATACCACCTTGCTATATAGGTGAGGGGGTAGTAATAAAAAACAGTACCATAGGTCCTAATGTATCGATAGGAGATAAATCGGTAGTAACAGACAGTAACATAAAAAACAGCCTTATACAGACCCACGCGGCTATTAAAGACGCTAACCTGGATAACGCCATGATAGGAAACCATGCGGTGTTTAACGGTCATTTTACAGCCGTAAGCATAGGCGACTATTGTGTTTTAGAATAACATAACATGAAAATAAAAGCCCTTTTTGGCGGTATAGTGCTTGCAGGCTCTCTTTTGGGGCCTGTAGCTGCATTTGCCCAACAGGAACCCGAGGAAATAGCACTGGCAAACAACGAGTTTGAAGATAATTTCTATGAGGCCCTGAAACAAAAGGGTATGGAAAATTACGACAAAGCCATAGCATCATTGCAAAAGTGCCTGAATGCAGAACCGGATAATGCCGTGGTATACCATGAGTTGGGTAAAAATTATTTTGCACAGAAGAATTATTTTGAGGCGGAGAAGGCCTATAAAAAGGCTACCGAAATAGACCCTAAAAACCGCTGGTACTGGCAAGGGCTTTATGATGTGTACTATGAGCAGAAAGACTTTAACCGTGCCATAACCATAGTGCAAAAGCTTATGGAATGGCGCAAGGAGTATTACCAGGAAGACCTGGTGTCGCTGTACATGTACACACAGCAGTATGATAAGGCATTGGCGCTGATTAATGAAATGGAGCAGACCGTGGGCATGAGCGAAAAGCGCGAAGCCTACAGGCTGGAAATCCTGGCTGACAGCCGCTACTCTAAACCAAAGAAGGAAACGCTGGAAGAAGCCATTAAAAAAGACCCGAAGAACGAGGCAAATTACATCGACCTGATTTACCTGTACAGCGAAAGTAACCAGGAAGCCAAGGCAGAGGAGGTGGCTCGCAGGCTGGAAAAGGAAATACCCACCAGCGATTGGGCACAGGTGAGCCTTTTTAAATTCAACCTGAATAACAATGACGGTGAAAAGGCTTCGCAAAACATGATGCAGATACTGGGGAGCAAAAAAATAGACGGAAAAATAAAGCACCGCGTGCTGAATGAATTCCTGATATATGCTAATAATAACCCGGCTTATCTCCCTACACTTGAAAAAGCTGTAACGTATTTCGGAGCTGATAGAAAGGTTAATGTACCGAAGGAAGTGGGTAAGTTTTTCTTTAATAAAAAGAACTATGCCGAAGCCATACGCTATTTCGAAAAAGGCCTTGCACAGCAGGATGATGACTCCGAAGGGGTAGAATTGCTACTGTATACCTATGCAGAGGGTGGGCAAAATGATAAAATGTATAAACTGGCTACAAAATATATTGATCTGTACCCTACACAGCCCATACTGTACTACTATGCCGGCCTTGCGGCCAACAGGCAGCAGCAGTATAGTAAGGCTAAGGAATGGCTGGAAAGCGGACAGGATTTTATTGTAGACGATGCCGCCCTTACAACAAAGTTTAAGCAACAGCTTGATATTGCTAAAAAGGCCGCGGGCAAAATTTAATGCCCAAACTAACAAATGCTATATGAAAAGGATTTTAATAACCGGCATTATTGCTGTTACACTACTGGTTTCTTGTAAAACCAAGCAAACAGCCTCTCAGGCGGTGACGACAGGAGTAGCCGAAGAAGATAAAACGGCAAAAGAGATTATTGCAGGGCATTATAAAAACCCTGAAAATTATAAGACCCTGGTTATCCGTTCGGATGTGTCGTATAAGGATGCTAAGAACGAGCAGGATGTTACAGCCGAAATACGCATATTAAAAGACCAGAAGATACTGGTTATGGTGCGCTATGCCTTTGTTACCATGGCTAAGGCGCTAATTACTCCCGATGAAGTTTCGTACTACGAAATACTGAACAGTACGTACTTTAAGGGCGATTATAAAGTATTGAGCAAGTGGCTGGGTACTGAGCTGGATTATAACAAGGTACAGAACCTGCTTGTAGGCCGTGCGTTGTACGATCTTAACCAGGGCGGTTATAAGTCGTCTGTAGAAAACGGGCTGTACAGGTTAAGCGGAAAAAGTACCGGACTGCAAAAAGATTTTTTGTTTGAAAGTGATAAATACCTGCTAAAACAACAACTGATTAACCAGGCCGGAGCTGAGCCCCGCATGCTGGAGGTTAATTATACCGGATACCAGGATTACACTAAGGCGGTTTTGCCGGCCGGGATTAAAATACTGGCTACACAAAAAGACAAAGTAAACATAGATATAAGCTACACAGCGGTAAAATTTGACGAAAACCTTACGTTTCCGTACAACATACCAAACGGCTACGAACAAATATCGGTAGATTAACCCATAACAGGCGATGAAACAACTTTTGCTAATATTTTTCCTTATAGGCTGCAGCACCCTGGCACTGGCCCAGGGCGGCGACCAGCAAAGAAAACTGGAAGAGCGCAAAGAGCAGATACAAAAAGAGATTAAGGCGCTTAAAAGCCTTATCAATGACCAAAGCTCTAAAGAGAAATCTGTGTTAACAAAGATTTCGGATAGCGATGCCAAAATAAAGCTTAGCGAAAAACTAATTAGCACTACCAAGAAGCAAACCCGCCTGCTTACTGATGATATTTACCTGAACCAGCTTAAAATAAACAAGCTGAACCGTGAGCTGGAAGTGCTTAAAGATGATTATGCCAAAATGATTCTTAAGGCGTACCAGAGCCGTTCAGACCAAAGCCGTATCATGTTTATCCTTTCGTCTAAGGATTTTCTTGAGGCTTACAAAAGGGTACAGTACATGAAGCAGTATGCCAGTTTCCGTAAGGTACAGGGCGATGAAATTCGCAGTAAAATGACCGAGCTTGAAGACCTGCAAACTAAGCTTGGCGTACAGAAAAAAGATAAGCAAAAATTGCTTGCCGAGAGCCAGAAAGAAAAGAACGAACTGGAAAAAGACAAAGGCGAACAGCAGAAGCTTGTAAAAGACATTCAGAAAAATAAAAAGAAATACACTGCCGAAGTAAAAGCAAAACAACGCGAAAGCCGCGAAATAGACCGTAAGATTGATGCAGTAATACGCGAGGCAATTGCCGAAGCTAACCGTAAGGCCGCCGCTAAAAGGGCCGCAGAGGAGAAAGAGGCCGCTGCTGTAGCTGCTAAATCATCTTCAAAATCTACTAAGGCGTCGGGTAAATCTTCGGGGGCTACAACGTCGTCAGCTCCTGCAAAAAGCACGGTGTCTTCAGAGAAAATTGTTCTTACCAAAGAGGGTAAGGTTGTATCAGACAACTTTAGGGCTAATAAAGGCCACCTGCCATGGCCGGTAGAAAAAGGCTATGTTTCCAGCAGTTTTGGTACACACCCACACCCGTATATAGATGGAATAGATGTAAACAATAAAGGGATAGACATTACTACCGAAGAAGGCGCATCTGTAAAAGCTGTTTTTGGAGGCGAGGTTTCAAGTGTGCAAAAACTTAGGAGTGGAAATTATATTGTATGTATACAGCATGGTGATTATTTTACGGTATACTCTAACCTTGACAATATAAGTGTAAGTGCAGGCGATAAGGTATCTATCCATCAAAAAATAGGTACTGTGGGTAAGGAGCTTGATGGCAGGCCGGTGCTTAAGTTTATTGTGTCGCAAAACAGTAAATTACAAAACCCGGCATTGTGGATTGCTAAGTAAAAACGTACTTGTATTATATAAGAAAAGCTCCCAATAGGGAGCTTTTTTCAGTATTGTAGAATAGGGTTTTATAAAACTCTGTACAGTTTATCAGACAAACGCACACGGAACGGCAGGTTAAACGTCACCTTATCGCCTGCGGTGGCCACAGCGCCCTCATTTCCGTTTACACGCATATTCTCTACAGTGAGTTGCTGTTCGCCTGTTGTAGGGCCCGAAATGATGATTTTATCACCGGCTTTCAGTTCGCCCTGCTCTATGGTAAACTGGCCTACACCCGCTTTAGGGTAGTAATGCTCGCCTTTCCCAATAAGCGTTTTGCGAATGCGTGCACGCACAGGTTTTGTGGCTGTAGCTATAGGAGTATCGCTAAGTACACCACTGTGCTTATAGGTCAACTTGTCTGACTTGCCTTTGCGGAAAATCATGTTGCCCTTATTTACGCCACGGCGTAGTGCTTTTTGTTCCTCTTCAGGCAGCTGAATTACTTCAAGGCATTCTGCCGAACAGGTATTGTGCATAGATGCCTTACAGTCATCACACTGAATAAAGAGCAGGTGACAAGCTTCGTTGGCACAATTCGTATGGTTATCGCACGGCTTACCACACTGGTGGCATTGCGAAATAATATCGTCGGTAATGCGTTCGCCCAGACGGCCGTCAAACACGAAGTTTTTACCTATAAACTTGCTTTCAAGGTTTTCTTCCTTAACCTGGCGGGTATATTCTATAATACCTCCTTCAAGTTGGTACACGTTTTTAAACCCTTTGTGCCTAAAGAATGCCGAAGCCTTTTCGCAGCGGATACCGCCGGTACAGTACATCAGTAGGTTTTTATCTTCTTTATAATCCTGTAGTTGCTCCTCAATAATAGGCAGCGACTCGCGGAAGGTTTCTACATCGGGCGTAATCGCGCCTTTAAAATGACCCACTTCGCTTTCGTAGTGGTTACGGAAGTCCACCACAATGGTATTAGGGTCTTCCAGCATTTTATTAAAATCATTGGCACCAAGATGTACGCCTTTGTTGGTTACGTCAAACGTAGCATCGTCCAGTCCGTCGGCAACAATTTTGTTGCGTACCTTAATGGTCAGTTTTAGGAACGAAAGATCGTCCTGCTCTACAGCCACATTAAGGCGGATGTCTTTAAGGAAAGGGATGGTGTCCAGGTGGTCTTTAAACGCGTAGAAGTTATCGGCCGGAAGCGAAAGCTGGGCGTTAATACCTTCTTTGGCCACGTAGATACGACCCAGGACTTCGAGTTTGTTCCAGGTTACAAAAAGGCTGTCGCGAAAAGCTTGTGGATCTTCAATGTTTGCGTACGCGTAGAAAGACAGCGTAAGGCGCTGCTTGCCGCTTTCTTCTATAAGTGCGGCCCTTTCCTCGGCGCTTAAAGTGTTATACAGTTGCATGCTATCACAGTTTAAGTTGAGAAAATAAAAAAAATACTGCGGCTCCTATTGGCGGAACCGCAGCAAAGGTAATAATTTTCCTGAAAAGTCAGGAAGTTTGTTGGTTGGTGTGTTAAGTAGTTATTTGTAAATCATTTAGCTTTTGGCTCTATACTTCTTTTTATTCTTCCAGGGCGCGTTTTTCTGCACGTCTCCTGCCATAATACATCCGTACGGCATCACCTCGTCCAGTACTTCGCATAGACCGTATTCCTCAATTTGCGCCCTTACGTTTTTGGCGCTTTTGTAGGCGCTGGGCAATTCAGAAATATCAATTTCATTGCTAAAAAACCTGATGTCTAATCCCTGAGTTTCTTCATTAAAGATTTCCTCGGTGGTTTTGTGCGCTAATGATCTTTTGTGAAACGTTCTACTGAAGTTTCTACCTGCTCCGTGAGGGGCAAAACCTAAATTTCTGTCGTTTGTTGTTCCCTGAACAATCAATACAGGCTCTGCCATATTCAGGGGAATTAACCTCGGTCCTGTAATATCCGGCAAAAATTTATCGTCCAGTGGCGTTGCCCCTTTTGCGTGGTAAAATAAATCACCATCCCTGAATACAAAGTTATGTTCGTTCCAATACCTGTCTTGTTTCTCAACGTCAAGGCTTTTCAAGATCGCGTTATGAATGGATTCGTGGTTTTCCTTTGTCCAATTCCTGATTAACTGCAATGCTTCCCAATACTGTTTACCTTCTTCGGTTTCAAACGGAATCCACGCATTTTCCTTTAGCGTGTCCGGCGAAAGTTCCATCCTGAAACGATTGGCTGTTTTCATAGCCTTATCGTACAGCATGGCGCCTGGCGCTCTCGACCCATGATGGGTAACCAGCATGGTGTTTCCGGTGTTTTTGGAGATACCCACAAACAAGAAGTGGTTACCGTCACCCTGGGTACCCATATGCGAGCGGGCTATGCTTATTAGTCGTTCTTCATTAAGGAAATAATTCCCTCTAAAAGCGTCCATCAATTCCTGCGACATGGGCATTTGTTCTCCCCGTGGCCTTCCGCCGTAACCGAAATGCGTAGCCGCATGTGCCGCATCTAAAACAGTCTTGGGTTCAACTTTTCCAAAATCGGTAAGCATTACAGAGCAGCAAATATCTGCGCTGTGAAATCCCGGGTGAATGGCGTTTTTTGCTACTACCACACCACCCACGGGTATATGGCCTTCGGGGCCGGTAGGGCAGGCGTCGGGCATAATGGCTCCTTTAACCAGTGTAGGTGTTTTCATAAGTACGTTCATGGTACCTATTACTTTGTCTACGTTATCGGCTTCGCTTTCGTGCTCTGCCCGTATGTTAATTACAAATTCTTGCGGCTGTGCATGTAGTGGCAATGGCTCGGGCGATTTAAACTGCTCCAGGTATGCCTGCATTTCTTCTTCATTTAAATTGTTCTGGTTGATGTGCTCCAGTGCTTCGGCAAACCATTTTCCGGGTCTGTAACCTAAAGCAATCAGTTCATTTCCGCTAACTGTTTTCATGGTCTTTATTATTTTTCTGATGCAAAGGAATATAGCAACTGCGCAATGTATCTGCGTAGTTGAAATAATTTTAGTAGTTTTATAAAAAAAAAAAGAAATGTCGTCAAACAAAAACGCGCTGATACGCTACAAAACACTGGACAAATGCCTAAGTAACCGGTTTAAAAAGTACACCCTGGATGATCTTATAGACGAATGTTCGGAAGCGCTGTTTGAGTTTGAAGGAAAGGAAGCCTATGTAAGCAAACGTACCGTGCAGGCCGATTTGCAAAATATGCGCAGCGAAAAGTTTGGTTATGAAGCGCCGATTGAGGTTTACGAGAAAAAATACTACAGATATAGCGATCCTGAGTATAGCATTCATAACATATCGGTTAACGAGAATGATTTAAAGGCAATGAACAATGCCATACAGATACTGAAGCAGTTTAAAGATTTTTCGATGTTTGCAGAAATGAACGGTGTGCTGCAAAAGCTGGAAAATTCCATTCATTCGGTTCAGCAAAAATCGATAATACATCTTGATAAGAATGACCGGCTAAAGGGGCTTGAGTTTATAGATGTTTTGTACCAGAGTATATTGGAGAAAAAAGTCTTGGATATTACGTACAAAAGTTTCTCAGCTATAGATTTTAACCAGTTTGTAGTGCACCCGCAGTTCCTGAAAGAATACAACAACCGCTGGTTCCTGTTCTGTACCAAGCAGGGTAAGATAGTTAACCTTGCATTAGACAGAATGGAACAAATAAATGTTTTAGATGAGGAGATTTATGAGGACAAAAAAATTGACCCGGACAACTTTTTCAGCGAAGTAATAGGGGTTACTGTTTCGGAAAGGCAACGGGGCAGGAACATCATTTTCTTTGTAGACAAGCTTAATGCGCCTTATGTAAAAACAAAACCGTTTCATCATTCGCAGGTGGTAGTGGAAGAAAAAAAAGGAGGAACAATCTTTAAAATATGCGTGCAAATTAATTACGAACTGGAACGATTGCTGCTGGGGTTTGGCGATTCGCTGCGGGTGATACAGCCCGAAAGTTTAAGGCAGCGATTGATTCAGAAATTTAATAAGGCATTAAAGCACTATGAGTGATTGCTTCGGTGGTTAAAACTTCACATCGTCCTGTTCGCAGTACCACTGAGGGTCGCAATCGCTAACTACGCAGCCGCCTGCTTTAAACTTCTTTTTATCATCATTAATAATATTGCCGTTTTTATCTCTTTTCTCTATAACGGCAATTAAACCATATCTAACAGGTATTACGTGTTTTTCCGTACAACATACGGGACAGGTTTTGTTTTCTATACTGTAGGGGCAAAAAGGACTGTAAGTGATTTCAAAAGGATGTTTTTGCTGGGCTGGTGTATCAAAATGAAATTTGTAATAATGCTCAGTAGTTCTGTCTAAACTGTTGTTAGGAATAATACGAAACTGGTAATCACCTTTTGTGAGATTTTCCATATTAAACTCCAGTTCACGGTTTGGACGAAGTGTATCATTACGCCCGTTTCCGGTAAGGATAAGCCGGGCATTTTCATAGGTGAAAGTATAATCTTCGTTATGTGTAAGGTTGAGCTTTATTTTAATGCAGTTTTCTTGTCCGAACAAGTTAACGCTTAAGAATAATATGAAAAATAACAATCGGTACATGGCGGTGGTTTTTTCTTATAACGGATATAGAGTAAAGTTAGTACATGTTAAATAACCCCCTCATAACTTTGGTTGCTATTATTTTAGATTAAATTAGCCGCCACAAAACCCAAATATCATTCCCGAAAATGAAAAAACTGCTTAGCCTAAGTGCCGTATTGTTGTTTACGCTGACAACCTTTGCCCAGTTTAACAACAACATAGTAGTAGCCCACCGCGGCGCCTGGAAAACCCACAACCTGCCCGAAAACAGTATAGCATCGTTAAAACAGGCCATTGCCGAGGGTTGCCACGGTAGCGAGTTTGATGTGCATTTAACCTTAGATAACGTACTGGTGGTAAACCACGACCACGAGTTTTACGGCCTAGATATAGAAAAAACCACTTATGCCGAACTGCTGACCAAAAAACACCCTAACGGCGAAAGTATCCCTACACTGGAAGCCTACCTGAAAGAAGGCATGAAACAACGTAAAACCAAGCTGATACTGGAAATTAAAACCAGCCGCATAAGCCCCGAACGCGCCCTTGCAGTTGCCGATGCCACTGTGGCTATGGTGAAGAAACTTAAGGCCCAGAAGTGGGTAGAGTACATTTCTTTTGGCTGGGAAGTGGGCATCCGTATCCATGAGCTTGACCCAAAAGCAAAAGTACAATACCTAACCGGGGACAAAACTCCTGCCGAAGCCAAGGCTGCGGGTTATACGGGCTTAGACTACCATTTTAGTGTGTACAACGAACACCCTGATTACATTGCCGAAGCGCACAAGCTGGGTCTTACCATAAACGCCTGGACGGTGAACGACCGCGCCGACATGGAAAACCTTATTAAACAACACGTTGAGTATATTACTACTAATGAGCCGGAGTTGCTGTTTGAGGTGGTTGGGGAGAAAAATTAGACAATTTTTATACTTAAAGTTCTTCAATTCGTATCGTTTGCGACATGTACAAGTCTATATTTTTCACGAAAAGGAATAAATTGTTGTTATTTTTTTCTTTAATATACGACAAAAGATCTGTAAAGTTCCAACTGTATAAAGATTTGTCTTTAGCTTCAAGATTTAAGTTCTTAATTTTTTCAATAGCTTTAATTTTTTCTATGTTATCGAATTTTTCTAATAATTCAATAATTATGTCTAAAATATTTAATACAGTTTGATATTTTTCACTAGTAATTCGAACTCTAAAATTGTCATTAAAATCGGTTACAGATTTTTCGAGAATAATTTTTGTTTCATAATAATTCAAAAAATCCCCTTCCTCCGCTTTATTAATACTAATCTTTTGTTCTATCATTTTTAGCACACCTTCATAACAGTAATTTGCTAGTTCTCTCCTCTCTTTATTGCTAAAAAAACGAGCGGCTAAAAAATAAAAAGATTCGGTGTTAATTTTTTGTCCACCCTGATCAATCGTCTCTTTTGCACTATTAATACTTTCCTGTGATTGTATGAAAGCTTTATATATATATAAATTGGATGAAAGAGAATTGTTTAATAAGCCATTATCTAAAATCGATATAGCTTCCTCAATCTGACCTAATTTACTTTTTAAGTCGGCTATTTTAAAATAGCAATTTTCAATTTTGTAACTATTATCAATGAGGTTTTGCAAAATATCTACTGCCTCACTTTCTCTACCATTATTTTCTAATAATAAGGCTTTTATATATTTAAAATTATTCACTTTTTCATTATCCATTTGGAACTGTTCAATAGCCTTATTGGAATATTCGATAGCATCGCTAAACTTTTTTTCTCCTTCGAATAATTGAATTAATTTAATGTAATAATCTTCATTAGTTGGATTGATAATAATTAGTTTTAAATAATCAGCAATAACCCTTTCGTTACTTTTTAGCTTTTTTAATACTTCAATACGATTATTATAATAAAGCTCTTTTTTATTATCAATATCAATGGCCTTGTCAAAATTATTAAGGGCTTCTAGAGGATTATCTTTAATAGCATACTGTAATGCGATATTATTATAGGCAGATGAGCTCTTAGGACTTATTTCTAAAGCTTTAAGATAATTCTGTATAGATTTATCATGATATTTAAGTTCAGCATATTCAAAACCAAGATACCAATATGCCTCATTATGCATTGGTTCTTTCATAATAACTTTCTCAAGAAGGGAAATGGCATCTGAATGCATTTTTTTATCCCGTAATATCTGAGCTTTAGAAAATAAAATCTTAGGGTCATCAGGAATACTTACATTTTCAAAAAATTCCAGTCTTTTTTCCAATAATTCAATGGTTTTGTTGCTAGAATCTATCGAAACATTTTGTATCTCTTCCGTTTTTCTTTCCGCTAATTCTTTAACTTTTGATGTTTCTATTTCGATATCACTTAAAAGCTTGTCTTTAAAAAGAGTAGTTATTTTATCGTACTCTTGTTGTAATAATGTCTTTTTATCTTCGATTAATATATCAAAATCATTTTTTTTGCCATTCACGTAAGATTTTGCTTCTTCAAGGGTTTTAATCGCAGATTTTTGACGATTTTGAGATTTAAGGCTTTCGAATCCTATATATATACCGGCGACAGCGATAATTATTCCGAAAATTGATGCAATAAACCCTGTGTAAGTTAAATAATTATTTAATCTATCGTTAGTGTGTTGATAGTTAACAGATAAATTATTGTAATTGTTTTTTAGAATTTCATTTTCGTTTTTTAACTCTTGGACAGTCTCTTCTAAATTTTTGATTTTCTCATTAGGTTTTTCTTGTGAATTAATACTTAATGAGAACAAAAACAAAAGGAAATAAATTTTTTTCATATTGGTGTGATTAGAAAATAAATTTAACAAAAATTCATACGCTTAATCGATTATCTAAGCAAATAAAAAATTTTATCAGAAAATAATTTTGTAACTAAGAAAATATTCTTAATATTGCAGAAGGAAAAAAGAATTAATTTTACTCAAAATAGTATATAGCCATGAGTGGAGAAAGAGAAGCTAAATTAAAAGCGTTACAGCTTACGCTGGATAAACTGGATAAAGCCTACGGTAAAGGTACCGTAATGAAACTGGGCGACCAGGCGGTAGAGGAAGTAGAAGCCATACCATCGGGTTCGCTTGGGGTTGACCTTGCACTGGGTGTAAACGGTTACCCACGTGGCAGGATCATAGAAATCTACGGTCCGGAATCATCGGGTAAAACCACCCTTACGCTACACGCCATTGCAGAGGCGCAAAAGGCAGGTGGTATTGCCGCATTCATTGATGCAGAACACGCGTTTGACCGTCATTATGCAGTAAAACTGGGTGTAGATGTAGAAAACCTTATCATATCGCAGCCGGATAACGGTGAGCAGGCACTTGAAATTGCCGAAAACCTTATCCGTTCGGGAGCCATAGACATTGTGGTTATCGACTCGGTTGCGGCACTTACGCCTAAGAGCGAGATTGAAGGTGAAATGGGCGACTCTAAAATGGGTCTGCATGCACGCCTTATGAGCCAGGCGCTTCGTAAGCTTACGGCTACTATTAATAAAACCAACTGTACGGTATTCTTCATCAACCAGCTTCGTGAGAAGATAGGGGTGATGTTTGGTAACCCTGAAACTACTACGGGTGGTAACGCACTGAAGTTTTACGCTTCGGTAAGGTTAGATATCCGTAAGTCATCGCAAATTAAAGATGGCGACAGCGTTATAGGTAACCGTACTAAGGTAAAAGTGGTTAAGAACAAAGTAGCGCCACCGTTTAAAACTGCTGAGTTCGACATTATGTATGGCGAAGGCGTAAGCAAAACAGGCGAAATCCTGGATCTTGCGGTAGAGTTTGAAATCATCAAGAAATCGGGCTCATGGTTCAGCTACGGCGATACCAAGCTGGGGCAGGGTCGTGATGCGGTTAAGGCGTTGCTTAAAGACAACCCTGAACTTGCCGAAGAACTGGAACTTCGTATAAAAGAAGCCATCAAGGAAGAATCACAACAATAATAAATACAAAAACGCTGCCCTATAAGGCAGCGTTTTTCGTTATCTGTAATGTGGTGAAATCTTTAGTTCCTGCCATGGCCGCCGCCGTTTCGTGCTGCGCCACCGTTGTTATGACTACCTCCGCCACGGCTTACAGTTGCGCCACCATTGTTGCGGCTTGTATTCCTGCTGCTCATGGTTGCATTACGGCTGCCGCCGCCGTTGTTAGTTGCCATGTTGTTGCGGTTTATATTCCTGCCGCTGTTCATAGCCATATTCCTGCTGCCTGAGGTATTGCCCTGGCTCATGTTACGGGTTGGAGTATTACTTCTACCTGAGTTTATAGCAGTGTTGCGGTTACCCATACTGTTACCCTGGTTCATGGTGCGTGTTGGTGCATTGTTCCTGCCGGTAACAGCTGTATTATTTCGGCTATAGCCACGACTGTTGTTAGTGCTGCGACTGTTGTTCCTGGTGTTGTAGTTGCCATTGTTGCGACCTGTGTAGGCGTTGTTTCGTGTAGAGCTATTGCGGTAAGAATTTTGCCTTGAATCCGGCGCATACCTGCGTGGGCTGCTGTTGTGTACTACTACGGCCGTTCTTCTGTAGGGGGCATAAGCCCTGTAGGCTACTGCAACCCTACGGCTTGGGGCCGGCCTGTAGTAAGTGCGGTAAGGGGCACAATGTCCGTAAAATACTGTATAATGTACAGGCCTCCACGGGCGGTACCACACCGGGTATGCCCTCCAGTGCCATGGTGATACATACACCACATAAGCCGGTTCATAAATAAACTGTACTACCGGCCATATCCACACGTTTACTACTATGGCATGTACGTCGGTTACGCCCATATCGGGGCCTTTACCACCTTTTACCGTGGTTTTAATATCCTGTGGTTCTATGATTGATCCATCGGCATACAAGTCTTCATCACCTTCTATTTGCAGTATAGCCCTTTCGGTACCTGTTTTTTCTATACCTATGGTAGCTATATCCTGTTTTTCGTTGTTATCCAGGTAGGTGCTTAGCACTACTGCATGCGCATCTCCGTCTTTAATGTCGGTTACGGTAATATAGTCTGTTTCCCCGTCGTTGTTAAGATCCAGGTTGTTTACATTATTACCTTCTTCGTTTATCAGTTTCTCAAATTCAGCAGGAGATTTCGCCTGTTTAAACATGGCCAGTGCGCCTTCCAGGCTAAAGCCTTCACCTTTATATCCTCCGGAAACTGTTGCTTCCTGTGCTGTAGCCGCCATGGCAGTAAAGCCAAGCGCAACAGCAAATATGTTCTTAACGGTTTTCATGATTCAGTAATGGTATTTTTATTAATTGATTTTTTTAATACTTCATCCGATACACTTACCGGATTTTGTCCTTGTTTTTTTCATATTGGCAACAACAGGCCTTTATTGTTGCTTATTGGTATATATCCAAACTGCGTGCCAGAAAATATTTTCGTAACTTCATGAAGCGTAAACGCAACCTTTTGAGCAACTTTGCATCTTACTAACAAGGAGAAAATTTTCGTGGAAATTATGAGAAAGAGTTTTTTAGTGTTTATAGTATTTGTAACCGGGATAATTGCGGTGGCCTGTTCGGTAGATAATGCGCCCGAGATTAATTTCCATCTTGAGTATATGCCTACAGATAGCGTGAGCTTACCGGCTTCTATGGCTCGTGGGCAAACTTACCCGATAACAATGTACTACCATAGGCCTAACAACTGCTATTACCTTAATGGGTTTTATTATGATAAGAACACCAATACACGTACGGTAGCTATTGAAAACATGGTGCTTGATAGCGATAATTGCAGTCCTTTAGACAGTTTTACTGCCGATGTGGCTACGTTTAACTTTGAGGTGCCTTTAGATGAATATGACAGCTACTTATTCAGGTTTTATAAGGGTGACGATCACGGGACAGATACTTACCTGGAAGTAGAAGTGCCAATTGAACAATAAACGGTAAAAATTAAGTGCATACTATTGGGCTTAGATCAAATCATAAAAGATTGCCAGGCAAACAGCATCAGGGCCCAGGAGCAGCTATACCGCCTGCTGGCCCCAAAGCTTTTTGCAGTATGCCTTAAGTACAGCCGAAGCCGGGTAGACGCAGAAGATAATTTACAGGACGGTTTTATATTGCTTTTTGAAAAAATAGGCCAGTACCGTTTTCAGGGCTCCTTTGAAGGATGGGCCAAAAGGCTGATGGTCAATAATGTGTTGCAAAAGTACCGCACACACGGTATATTTGACCTCGTCAGTGAAAACATGCCTGAAGAACTGGATGTTGTAGTGGATGATGATGAGGTGCCTATGGATTTCCTGTTAAAAATTATACAGGAATTACCGGACCGTTACAGGATGGTATTTAATTTGTATGTAACAGACGGGTATTCGCACAAGGAAATATCGGAAATGCTGAACATATCCGACGGTACATCCAAATCGAACCTTGCCCGCGCAAGGATGATATTGAAAGAAAAAATAGAAGCATACCAACACGGTAATAAAATACCGCATGCAAAATGAATGATAAGAAAGACTTAGAAAGGCTGTTCCGGGAGCGCTTCAAAGATTTTGAAGCAGATCCGCCCGAGTACGTTTGGGAAAACGTACGCGAAGCGCTGGAAGAGAAGAAAAAACGCCGCGCTGTTCCGCTGTGGTTCCGTTATTCGGGCATAGCGGCAGGACTTGTGCTGGCTGCGTTTTTTGGGTGGCAATACCTTTCAGGTGTCGATGGTGTATCGCATGATGCTGATCCCGCTGTGGTTACTGCCCCTAAGCAACCGATGGGTGTGGGCAAAGATACTAATGCCCTTGACCGTCCTGCCGGAACTATAGGTTCGGGCAAAGATAAAGGAAACATCAGCCTGGGCAATGATGATGCGATAGCCGGAAAAGATAACGACAAGGGCAAGCAATCCGGAAAAGGTGGTACAGGTTCGGGAACAGGATCGGCAGATACTAACAGCAGCAAGAATGCTGTGTATGAAAAATATAATAATGCAGTGGTTTCGGGTGAAGGTATAAAAGCGCACCAAGGCCGTAACCAAAACCATAATAACACTCAGGTTGCACCAGGTCAGGGTAAAGACGGTATTATGGGTGCAACAGCTAATGAAAATGCTGTGGCTGCCCACAATGCTAATAGTAAAAAACGTGGCAACCGTAACAAGGCGACACAACAGCACAATACAACTGCGCCTAACGGCAATACTATAAACCGAGAACCGTTTAACCAAAACAATACGGCAATAGCCCAAAATGATAAAACCGGCAGGAATGCATCGGATAAAAATTCGGGTGTAAACGGCAAAAATCCTGCTTTAAATCCCGGTAATACACTTACTGCTGATAAGAGTACAGGTAGTCAGGTTTTTCGGTCTAACCAAAACGCTGTCGCGCAAAATAATAGTACTGCCGGTAAGGATGCTAATAATAACAATACAGGTAACAGCGCTGAAAGCAACAACACTGCTGTAATTGATAAAAATGTTACTATAGCCAATGAAACTGCGCTTGCCGAAGCTACTACAGATACGGTAAAAACCAAGCCCGAGAATGAGCTTGAAAAGTTGCTAAGGGAACAACAGGAAGGTAAAGATAAAGACAAGCAGGTAGCGGAGGTTTCTTCGCCTAAGTGGAATGTAAAACCACAGTTGGCCCCGGTTTTCTACAGTGCTATGGGTAATGGGTCTTCTATAGACGCACAGTTTGCCGGTAACACAAAGAATTTTGACAAAGACCTTAGTTATGGTATAGGCGTTAACTATGCGGTAAACAACCGCCTGAGCATACGCACGGGTGTAAATACTGTAAACCTTAACTACGCCACCCAGGGTATAGAGTTTTATGCCTCATTAGATGCCTCTACCAGCAACGTAGCAAAAGGCCGTAACGCTAATATAGTGGTGCGCGACAAGACAGAAGGGCAAATGGGTTCGCTTACAACTAATTCGCTTGCTAAGGACACCTATGAGGGTTCTATGGTGCAAACCACAGGTTATGTAGAGGTGCCTATGGAGCTATCGTATGCGCTGCTGAATAAGAAATTTGGTATACAGGTTATAGGTGGTGTAAGTACACTGTTCCTTAACGAAAATAATGTAAGCGTAGTAAGTACACAGGGGTTGGCTACAAGCGTAGGCGAGGCCGAAAACCTTAATAATGTACACTTTAGTACTAACCTGGGTGTAGGGTTCAGATACAGGTTCTTTAAATCATTTGAGGCCAACTTTGAGCCTACGTTTAAGTACCAGGTAAACACTTACAGCCGCGACGCTACAGACTTTAAGCCGTATTTTATAGGCTTATATTCGGGTATTAGTTTTAGTTTTTAGTTGATAGGCCGCAGTTTACGGCCATTTAGTTAAGTTAAGAAAAAACGCCTCTCTGCCAAGACGGGCGTTTTTTTATTGCGGTTGGCGCAGTGCCGTAACCTCTATCTCTATTTTCATTTTGTCGTTAGCCAGCCCTGCCGAGAACATGGTTGCTGCCGGTAATACCTCACCAAAGTATTTTCTTAAAACAGGCCAGCAGGCTTCAAAATCCTTAGCATTAGGCAAAATATAATGTACACGCACTACATCGGCCAGAGTGGCATTTGCTTGTTCCAATGCGTGGACAATATTTTTAAGGGTTTGTTCTACCTGCTCTGCCACATTATCAGATATGGTCATGGTAGCATAGTCGTAACCCGTGGTGCCACTTACAAATATCCAGTCGCCCTGTACCACAGCACGGGAATAGCCTATTTGTTTTTCAAATGCTGAGCCAGATGAGATTAGGGTTCTTTTGGGCATAATTGATGGATTTATATATACCTACAAGGTCTTTGAGACCTTGCAGGATATGAGCGTTATTACAGGTTGCTAACCTGCAAGGTTTTTTAACCTTGTAGGTTTCCTAAAAAATTATCCTTTCTCAAATTCACTCAGCTGCCCATAAATTACCTGCCATGTTTTATCTTTCAGCTCTTTTTTGTCATCCTGGGTTAAGCCCTCAGTAGGGATAAACGGAAGCACTTTGGCACGCATCCTGCCCGGGCTGCCGCTAAAAAACGTAAAGCTGAAACGCTTTTTGTTATCGGCAAATGCCATGGGTACTATGGGAATCTGGTGGTCTATGGCCAGGCGGAATGCGCCGTCTTTAAACTCATCCAGCAATATGCTTTCGTCGTCGGGTACGCCGCCTTCGGGGAATATACAAATGCTAAGTCCTTGGTGCAGGCGTTTTTGCGCACGCTGAAAAACCTCAAAACGGCTTTTGCTGCTGTTTCGGTCCACCAGTATGCAACTGCGCTTATAAAAGAACCCGAACACGGGTATTTTGGCAAGCTCCTTTTTGCCCACAAATACAAACGGGTTAGGGCAAATGGCCAGCATTAGCATAATATCGGTCATACTGGTGTGGTTGGCTACCAGCATATAGCTCTTGCCGGGTTCAAACTGTTGGTCTTTTTTCAGGATTACCCAAAAGCCCATACAAAACAGTATAAACCTGCCCCAGCCACGTGCCATGAGGAAGAAGATAGGGTAGGTGCGTTCGGAAAGCAATGAAAGTACCAGAAACGGCGATAATATGATAATGGGAATGCCCATTACTACATAAAACCATATACGGTACAGTGTCCAGAAAATATACTTAAAGGGCTTCATACTGCCCAAATGTAGCAATTCGGCGTGAATAATGTATGAAAACCGTTACCTTTGTGAAAATTTCAAACTTTTATAATGGCAAAAATATTAACCGGTGTACAAAGTACAGGCACACCGCATTTGGGCAACCTGCTCGGAGCTATATTGCCGGCCATAGAGATGGCCAATAAGCCCGAAAATGAGTCGTTTCTGTTTATAGCCGATTTACATTCGGTAACGCAGATTAAAGATGGTAAAACGCTTCGCGAAAATACTTACAGCGTAGCGGCAACCTGGCTTGCGTGTGGGCTTGATACTAACAGGGTTGTATTTTACCGCCAAAGCGATGTACCGCAAACAGCCGAGCTGAGCTGGTACCTAAGCTGTTTTTTCCCGTTCCAGAGGCTTACGCTGGCGCATTCGTTTAAGGATAAGGCCGATCGTTTAGCCGATGTAAACGCCGGACTGTTTACTTACCCGATGCTTATGGCTGCCGACATTTTGCTGTACGATGCCGAGTTTGTACCGGTGGGTAAAGACCAGCTGCAACACCTGGAAATAACGCGCGACGTAGCAAGCCGTTTTAACCACCAAATGGGCGATACCTTTGTACTGCCTGAAGCAATAAGCAGTGATGAAACCAAGATTGTTCCGGGTACTGATGGGGAAAAAATGAGTAAATCTCGTAACAACTTTATAAACATATTCCAGGAAGATAAGGCGCTGCGCAAGCAGGTAATGGGTATACAAACCGACAGTACCCCGCTAGAAGACCCTAAGAACCCGGAAACTGATAACGTATTTGCAATATACAAGTTGCTTGCCACACCGGAACAAACTGAAGCCATGCGCGCCAACTACCTTGGGGGTAACTACGGTTACGGCCATGCTAAGCAAGCGTTGTATGAGCTGATATGCGAGAAGTTTAAAACCGTTCGTGAAAAGTATGCCTACTATATGGCTAACCTAAACGAGCTTGATGCCGAACTGAACAAAGGTGCCGAAAAAGCTGCTGCACAGGCAAACAGCGTACTGGCTCGTGTAAGGGAAAAGCTTGGTTTCGAATAATATTCAGTCGCAGTTTTCAATAAACGGCTGAGTGGTATTCCCCTCCCTCGGAGGGGTGACCGAAGGTCGGGGTGGGTAACTTCGCATTGAACATAAAAAATAATCAATAGTAGAGGTCTTTAGCAACGCGATACGTGTTGGTATGGGCCTCTATTATTATTTTAATGTCGGGGCTGTAGCCACCACCCATGCTGCATTGTAGGGGTATGCCCAGCTTGTGGCAAAGCTCTAAAACCAGTTCGTCGCGGCGTTTACAGCCTGCTATGGTACAGCCCAGTTTGCCCAGCTTATCGGTGGCAAGTATATCTACGCCACTCAGGTAAAAAATAAAATCGGGTTTTTCGGTGTCAATAAGTTTTGGCAAGGTGTCCTTTAAAATAGCAAGATATTCATCATCGCCAGTGTTATCTGGTAGGGCTATATCCAGGTCGGACGTTTCTTTTTTAAACGGGTAATTGCTTTTTCCGTGCATAGAAAAAGTATACACAGCGTTGTTTCCGGTGAAAATTTCGGCGGTACCATTCCCTTGGTGTACGTCAAGGTCTACAATAAGTACCTTTTTAGCCCTTTTTGTTTTAATGAGGTATTGTGCTGCTATGGCCTGGTCGTTCAGTAGGCAGAAGGCTTCCCCGTGGGTGGAGTAGGCATGGTGGGTGCCCCCCGCTATATTAAAGGCAATTCCGGTTTGCAATGCCATTTCAGCACCCATAATGGTACCCTGTGCTATGCGCAGCTCGCGTTCTACCAGTTCCGCCGAAAGCGGAAAACCCGTTTTTCGCACTGCGCGGGCATCTACCGTAAGGTTAATAAGCTGGGTTACATAATCAGCCTTATGCACTGCTGTTATGTGTGCCATATCGGGTAGGCCGGGCTGAAAGAACTGTTTTGGCTCGGCTATGCCTTCCAGTAAAAGTTGCTGGGGCAGCAGCTCGTACTTTATCATCGGGAAACGATGGCCTTCGGGTAATGGGTGCCTGTAAATAGGGTGGTAGGCTATAGGGAACATCCTTGCGCTTTTTGATACAAAGATAATTTACGATAAGACCTCTCGCAAAAAAATGATTTAAATGCCCAATGCATAAACTAATAAATTGACGTAAATTGCATTGCGATAACAAAGACCTGTAATGAAATTATATACTGTAGAGAGCGGAAATTTTAAGCTCGATGGCGGCGCCATGTTTGGCGTAGTGCCAAAAACCATTTGGAACAAAACAAATCCTGCCGACGAAAATAACCTGATAGATATGGCTGCCCGCTGCCTGCTGGTAGAAGACGGCAACCGTCTTACCCTTATAGACACGGGTATGGGAAATAAGCAGAGCGAAAAGTTTTTTGGTTATTACTCGCTTTGGGGGAATAATGACCTGGACAGTTCACTGGCAAAACACGGTTTCCACCGCGATGATATAACCGATGTTTTTCTTACCCACCTGCATTTTGACCATAGTGGTGGTGCCATACAATGGAACAAAGACCGCACAGGTTATGAACCAGCCTTTAAAAATGCACATTTCTGGACGAATGATAACCACTGGGAATGGGCAACCAAGCCCAATGCCCGAGAAAAGGCTTCTTTCCTGCCCGAAAACATAATGCCAATGCACGAGAGCGGTCAGCTGAAGTTTATTACCCGTCCTGAAACCGGAGATTTTAAGGCAGAAACCGAGGCCGGTTTTGGGGTGCTGTTTGCCGATGGCCACACCGAAAAACAAATGATGCCCGTAATACAGCACAACGGTAAAACCTTTGTGTTTATGGCCGACCTGCTGCCTACAGTAGGGCACTTGCCGCTACCCTATGTTATGGGGTACGATACCCGCCCGCTGCTTACGCTGGATGAAAAGAGTAAATTTCTTAATGAAGCAGCCGATAAGGGCTACTACCTGATACTGGGGCACGATGCGCACAATGAAATTATTACGGTGCAGCATACCGATAAAGGCGTGCGTCTTAAAGAGGTTTTAAGGGCCGACGATGTATTAATGTAATGTTAATTGCTACCTTTGTGTAACAAACTGGTAATACTTTAGACAAATTTTTTACTAAACAGTAATTCTGAACTGATGAAATTCAAATCTATTTATCTTACCGCAGCGCTGGCCCTGTTTTTGGCAAGCTGTGGTGCTAAGAAAATAACGGCAGAGCCATTGGCCATTACTACGCCGATTACAGCCAAAAAAGCTGATATTACAGAAACCGACGAAAAACGCTGGAGCCATCTGGACCTGTTTAAAGATACCATTCCGGGAATGAGCGTAGACCGTGTATACGAGCTGCTTAAAGACCGTAAAGCTACTAAAGTAATTGTAGGTGTGGTAGACAGCGGTGTGGATATAGAGCACCCGGAGCTTAAAGACGTTATCTGGACTAACAAGAAAGAGATAGCCGGAAACGGTATAGATGATGATAACAACGGTTATGTAGACGATATCCACGGATGGAACTTTTTGGGTGATATAGAGCACGAAAACATGGAGTTTGTGCGTATCATTAAAAAAGGCGACGACGGATCTGATGCTTACAAGCGTGCGGTAGCCGAGTATGATGATGAGGCTAAGCAGGCGCAGGTAAATATGCAGCGCATGGAATTTATCCTAAAAGCAGATAAAACATTCCAGGAAAAAACCGGTAAGAGCGAATATACTGCCCAAGACCTTAAAGCCCTGAAATTAGACGATCAGCAGCTTAGCATGGTAAGGGATCGTCTTGCTATGTACCTTAGCCAGGTGCCTTACGAGCAGCTTTTTGGTCAGGTGAAAGACGGTTATGAGCACTATGAGAGCGAACTGAAATACCACCTTAATAAAGACTATAACGCGCGTAGAGACATCCTTAAGGATAACGCTGACGACTGGAATGCTAAAAGCTACGGTAATGCTAACGTAATAGGTCCTGAAAAAGAAGGTGCTAAGCACGGTACACACGTAGCAGGTATTATAGCCCAGGCACGCCACAACAATGTAGGCGGCGACGGTGTAGCTACTCCGTATGTAGAAATTATGGCTGTACGTGCCGTGCCAGATGGCGACGAGTACGATAAAGACGTAGCTCTTGCTATCCGCTATGCGGTAGACAACGGTGCTAAGGTAATCAACGGTAGTTTTGGTAAATACTACTCTCCACACAGCCAGTGGGTATACGACGCACTGAAATATGCAGGCGAAAAAGACGTACTTGTAGTATTTGCTGCCGGTAATGAAGGCATAGACCTTGATGCCGATAAGAGCGAGCGTTACCCTAACGACGACAAAAACACGCTAACTGAGTATACTGATAACGTACTTACCATAGGTGCACTTACTTACAGTTTTGACAAGCAGCTTGTAGCCGACTTTAGTAACTACGGTAAAACTAAGGTAGACGTATTCTCTCCGGGTGTACAAATCTACGCTACTGTGCCAAACGATAAATTTGAGTTCCTGCAAGGTACTTCTATGGCATCGCCAAATGCTGCCGGTGTAGCTGCGCTTGTACGTGCATTCTACCCTAAGCTTACGGCTAAAGAAGTGAAGCAAATCATCATGCAGTCGGGTATTGCTATTCCGCTTGAAGTAGCACTTGGCGGCGACGAAAACACTACGCGCCAGTTTAAGGATGTATGCCGTTCAGGTAAAATTGTAAATGCTTACAACGCCATTATCCTTGCTGACAAAGTTTCAAGAGGACAAAAGCTGTAGTTTTCCATTCCGATGGGTTTCCATTCCGAGCGAAACGCAATGGAGTCGAGAAATCTCTAAATATCAAAGCCGCTAAGTGATTAGCGGCTTTTTTTTGTATCAATTCATTATTTTATAGTAATTTAAAAAAGACCGTTTTGTTATGAAGTTCCCCAATGAATCTTTTGATGTAAAAAGCGTCTTTTGTTTTTTATCCCAATACAAAGTGTCCGGGAAATAAACCTTTGTTTCAAACGGTTTATTTGTAAAAATGATCAGATTGCCTTTAACCTTATAACTTCCATTATAGGTGTCAGTATTTCCTGTCAAACCGGTTCCGTATATCTCGGTGGTGCCGTCTTTCCTGAGAGTTAGTGTTTCATAATAATGGTCATCACTTTTTATGGCGGTTAGTACCCTTTCCGATTTAAACAAATCAGATTCCTTTACCCTGATGCCTAATGCCAGTAATAATACAAATCCGTGGCAAAAAAGTTTTAGTCTGGTTGCTCTTAAGTTTACAAATGCACTCCGGATTGTAGTAAAAAGTGATATAATATGTACTACCAAAGTCGGTAATATAATGAACCAGCAAAAGAGGAGGTTCATCATCATTCCGTTAAAATAATGGCTAATAAGCCATACGGTTAAAACGGCTGAGGTTATTATAACTTGGTTATCTCCGAAGATTGGCTTTTCTGTGTTCATGTTTTGGTTGATTGGTTGCTCCAAATGTAAACTTTTCTAAGGTTAAAAAAACAAATCCACCGATCAACAAATCCACCTTTTATAAACTTTCCCTATTTTTACCACATGAGAACATTTATCGGAATAGCCCTACTGTCGGCCACAGGCCTTTTCGCGCAGCAGCACAACCCTAATCCCGGGTACTGGCAGCAGCATGTAGATTATAAAATGGACGTGAACATGGACGTAAAAACGTACAAGTACACGGGTAAGCAGCAACTGGTGTATACCAATAATTCGCCCGATACCCTTCGCAGGGTGTTTTACCACCTGTACCCTAATGCGTTTCAGCCGGGCAGCGAAATGGATGCGCGCCTGCAAACCATAGCCGACCCTGATAAACGTATGGTAAAGAGCTTTAAGAGTGGCGATAAAACCGTTACCGAAAGCCGTATAGCTACCCTTAAACCAAATGAAACGGGCTACCTGAACATTACCAATTTTAAACAGGATGGCGCTACTGCCAAGATTAATACAGCGGGCACCGTACTTGAAGTAGACCTGGCTCAGCCACTGCTTCCGGGTAAGAGTACCACACTAAGCCTTGATTTTGAAGGACAGGTGCCGTTACAAATACGCCGCAGCGGACGAAACAGCAGCGAAAATGTAGCCCTGAGCATGACACAATGGTATCCTAAAATGGCGGAATACGACTTTGAGGGTTGGCATGCCGACCCATACATAGGCCGTGAGTTTCAGGGTGTGTGGGGAAATTTTGACGTAAACATTACCATAGATAAAAGTTACACCATAGGGGGCAGCGGTTACCTGCAAAATAAAAACGAAATAGGAAAAGGCTATGAAGATGCCGGCGTTACCGTTACCTACCCTAAAAAGGCCAAAACGCTTACATGGCATTTTGTGGCGCCAAATGTGCATGATTTTGCTTGGGGAGCCGACCCGGAATATATTCACGATAAACTGATAAGCCCTAACGGTACCGAGCTTCACTTTTTCTACAAAAACAATCCGGAGTATGTAGAAAACTGGAAGAGGATGCAGCCGAAAACTGTCGAGTTGTTAGAGTTCTACAACAAAAATGTGGGTGTGTACCCGTATAAGCAATATAGCGTAGTGCAGGGCGGCGACGGTGGTATGGAGTATGCCATGTGTACTCTGATTACCGGAAACCGCAGCTACGGCAGCCTTGTGGGCGTTACAGCACATGAGTTTGCGCACTCGTGGTTTCAGCACCTGCTGGCCAGTAACGAGAGCAAGCACGAATGGATGGATGAGGGCTTTACCAGTTATATAAGCGACCTGGCCATGGAAGTTGTGCTTCCGGCAAAGGTAAAAGAAGGCGAGGAGCCTGAAAGTCCGTTTGCAGGGGCCTACAAAAACTATTTTTACCTTGTAAAAACAGGTAAGGAACAACCGCTTACTACGCATGCCGACAGGTATGATACGTCTACCGCTTATGGTATAGCGGCCTATAGTAAAGGCGAAATTTTCCTGGCACAGCTGGGTTATGTAATAGGTCAGGACAAGCTGGCCGAAACCCTGAAACGCTACTATGCCGATTATAAATTTAGTCACCCTACGCCAAACGATATTAAGCGTACCGCAGAGCGCGTTAGTGGTGCCCAGCTGGACTGGTACCTGGTAGACTGGTGCCAAACCACAAATACCATAGACTATGCCATAAAGGAAATGAAGGATGAAAACGGTACTGCCACTAAGGTAACCCTGGAGCGCAAAGGCCGTATGCCTATGCCTATAGACCTGATTGTGGTGTATAACGACGGTACACAGGAAAGCCTGTATGTGCCACTTGCCGAAATGCATTACCAGAAAGACAACCCATTCCCGAACCTGAAGCGTACAGTGCTAAAAAACTGGGATTGGGCACACCCTACTTACGAGTTTACCCTGCCGAAAGGTAAGGATGCCATTAAGGTATTAGTTATAGACCCTACCGAAACCATGGCCGATGTAAATATGGAAGACAATGCTTATATTAAAACCAATTAATACAGGTTTTATCTAAAATGCACGAAGCCGCAACCGCTAAAGGTTGCGGCTTTTTTTAATACAAAAAACCCCTGAATGGTATCAGGGGTTTTCGCAGGTCAAAATAGATTGAAAACCTGTGAGGGTGTTGAAGTGTATATATAAATAGGCGCTAAAAAGTCTCTTAATGCTGTTACTTAGATTTTTTTAGCAGGGTTAGTAAACCTTGGGTTATTTCTTAGTCGTTTCGGAAGCATAAGCTAACCTTAACGATGTAGCATCTTTTATCTGTGCAATTTTAGTGGCAGAGTGTTTTATCACTGTGGTGCTATCATTAGTCTCTTTATCAGTCGGTTGAATTGAGAAAACAATAATTCCCGTCAGCATCAGTACAATTAAAAATATTTCCAGCATGTGTTTTCTTTTAGAGTATCATAAGGTTGATTAGAAAAGAACAAGGATAGTGCCTGAGGTTTTTAAATGATGCCGGGATTTGAAAGCAATTCCTTAAATTGCTTATTTACAAATGGTTATATTTAGCACGCGATTAGAGTTGCCAAATTTCTCTATGGGGAAAATTGCCACAGTTGTAGAAACATGTAGAATTGTTTGTGGAAAAAGTTGGGGAACGTTATTATACACCCACTTCCTTAATAGTAAGTGAGTCATTAGTATTACACCTATGAACGATACCCGCGCGCAATGATAAAATCACATAAACAAAATACATGCTCACAGCTATTAAGAAATGATGGCCACTTATTAGTTCAATTATGAAACAGAACAGATTTATAAACATAAGAAAGCCAAATAATACTTCTAATAAAATCCTACCTGCATTATACTGGTTTACTTTTATAAACAAGGGAGCAGGGAGGTTTGAGGCGACAATACAAAAAAGTATAAAGATATTGAGGGGAATAAAAAAGAACATAAAAAAAGTAACCTCTTCAGATATTGCTATACCTATACTGTCGGCAAAAGGGGGGTAGTCGCCTCTGCCGGCCCGAAAGATATAGTACCAGTAGGTCCCGGGTATGGTGAGTAACCACACAATATTTGCCCCGAAAAAGATGCCCCATTTTCCGTGAGTGTTTATTTGTTTGAAATCAGAAAAGCGGGTAGTTTTTGTAACTAACAGGAAAAACAAAAACGAGGTTGCTGCAATGCAAAGCCCGGAACCGAAATCCATAAGGTCGGTTTTATTTGTGCGGTAGGTTTCTTCGTATTTGTAGTACTCGTCTTTGTAGTTTACAGAATCGTCTGGGACTACCTCATAAGGAGCCTTATTGTTTTTGTAATAAGGTAATGTTAGTGAATAAGCAAAGATTACCATGCCTATGAGTAGCAGGCAGACTGTTAATACACGTGGTTTCATTTTACAGTTGTGTTGGTTACTATCAAAAGTATAGAATCCGTTTTAATTTCTTTACGGTTTGAGGAATAACAATAAACAATAAACAATAAACAATAAACAACTTACGGCGCTACCAGCTTAAAACCCACCCTAGGTATATTTTCTATACGAATACTTTCATCCTCACGGAAAATTTTGCGCAGCCGCGAAATAAACACATCCATGCTACGGCCCATAAAATAATCGTCGGTGCCCCACAGTGCAGTAAGTATGCGTTCGCGTTTCAGTATGGCGTTTTTGTTGTCTATAAAAAGTTTCAGTAGGGCACTTTCGCGTTCGGTAAGCTGTATGGTTTCACCATCGCGGTTCAGGGAATAGTTCTCCGGATCGAATGTAAAACTGCCTATAGTACAGGTAGTATTCTTTACTACCGTTTGTTTTTGGCTGCGTTGTAAAAACACTTCAATCTTTAAAATAAGCTCCTCTATGCTGTACGGTTTTACAAGATAATCATCGGCACCCAGTTTAAGGCCTTTTATACGGTCTTCTTTAAGCGTTTTCGCCGAAAGGAATATAATGGGTACCTCTATGTCTATAGTGCGTATGGAGGCCGCTATTTCAAATCCGTCCATTTCGGGTAGCATTACATCCAGTATACATAGGTCGTACCCGCCTTTTTTAAACGCATCAAAAGCTTCCCTGCCGTTTTCAAAATGGGCTACATCATAGTGCTGCTCCAGGTTATCTGCGGTAAGAAATGCCAGGGTGCTGTCGTCTTCTACATAGAGTATCTTCTTTTTCATGCAAGGCTGTTTTTGGGTATTTCTATACTTACCGTAACGCCCGCTGTGGGATGGTTGTTACGGATGGTTATTTTCCAACCGTGAAGTTCACAAATCTTTTTTACATAAAAAAGCCCAATGCCAAAGCCTTCTACATCCTTTTTATTTTCGCGCGGTATGCGGTAAAAACGGTCAAATACAAAATCTATATGCTCGGGTGCTATACCCGGGCCGTTATCCGTTACCTGTATCAGGAGTCCTTTTCCTCCGGGTTTCAGGTTAATAAACACTTCGGGTTTCTCGGTGCCGTACTTTATGGCGTTTTCTACCACGTTGTACAAAATGTTGTAAATGTGGAACTCATCGGCGTTAACCCTGTGTTCCCGGCTGTCCATGGTAAGCGAAATATGCGCTTTTTCAAACTTAATCGATGCATTTTCCTTAACCAGTTCCAGTGTATCGGCCAGCAGGAAAGGCTTTTTCTCCAGCCTGCCTATACCACTGTCGCTTTTAGCAACAGATAAAATACGCTCTATGTGCTGGTTTAGCTTGTTGCTTTGGTCTATTATTATTTTAAGGTAGCGGCTCAGTTTAGGGTTATCCTCTATTTCGTGCTGCTTTACTGCGTAGTTACTGGCTATTAGGATAGACGACAACGGGGTTTTAAACTCGTGCGTCATGTTATTAATAAAGTCCTTTTGCAGTTCGGTATAGCGTTTTTGCTTCAGGAGCAGGAATACCGAGTATACATAAATAACCAGTACCAGGAACAATACCCCCGTATATATCCAGTACTGCCCCAGCGAGTTAAGGTAGCTGTGCGTCATTTTAGGGAAACGTACCGCAAAGTAATACACCAGCCCGGGGCGCTTGGTAAAACAGTTTACACATTTCAGGTTCTCGTTAGTAACCTGCTGACCCTCCATGTTTATATATTCGCCATACACCATTTCATCACCAGAGCAGTCATAAACGGCATACTCATAGTCCATGTCCAGCTTTACCTTCAGGAACTGGTTTTTAAGGTAGTAGTCCAAGACCCCAGCTTCAAACTGGTCGTTAACGTTTACCACATAGTAGTCGTCGGCTATTTTTTTTATGGGGCTGTCTACCGGCGGTTCGGTACTGTTGTCTGTGTAAATTTTAGACACCACATCCTGGAGGGCAAAGTGTATTTTATCGCCCAGTTCCTTGCGTTCAAAGTTATAGGCTTCCCTAAGCATTATAAGCTGCATGGTAATAACACCTATTATGGCTATAAGGCCTATGAAAACAATGATATTTAGCTTATTAAATTTCAATTTCCTAAAAGAATTAGTACACAAATATGCACTTATATTTTGATAAAGTTTATTTGCCCAAAACCGTTAACAGGTAGTTAACAAGCGTTTGAAAGCTGTTAACAAAGGTATGAATAAGTGTTGCTTAGTTTTGCAGGTACCCATGGGATATAAACGGAAGCCGGTTTTTTTGGAACACTATTTGTTTGCCCCAATAGCGTCTTTATTGCAGGTATTGCCTTTTTTGCAGTGAAATTGTTTAGCCGTTAACATGTCATTAACAAGACTTTGAAAGCGGTTAACAAAAAGCAACCGATAAGGTAATATATTTGTGATACTGAAAATTGAAGAGAATTTATTAACTAATAGTAATTTAATTAATTATGAAAACCCTTAAACTAACATTTTTAGCTGCTGCCGCACTTTTTGTATCAGCTACAGTAAGTGCTCAGGAAGTTGCTAAGAAAGCTGAGGCTAAACCGGTTCCTGCTGCTGTTGCTGCACCTGCTCCTCAGAAACCAACAGGACTTACTTTTAAAGAAGACCAACACAACTTTGGTGATATCGAAAAAGGTAAACCGGTAACTTATGAGTTTACTTTTAAAAACACTTCAAAAGAAACCATCCTTATTACTAACGTGAAGGCTTCTTGCGGATGTACTACTCCAAACTGGACAAAAGAGCCTATTAAACCAGGCGGAACAGGAAACGTAACAGCTACTTACAACGCTGCTAACCCTGGTCCTTTCACTAAAACTATCACTGTAACTACTAATGATACAGACCAGAACAAAATCCTTACCATTAAAGGTAAAGTAAACGCTCCGGAAGCTCCTGCTGCTCCAGCAACTACTAACCAATAATTTAGGTAAGCTTACTATATAATGACCGTCGCACATAGTGTGGCGGTTTTTTTATGCTCTGTACAATAAATATCCTGACCGGTTCGTTTTAAAAAATGTAAAGTTTGTTTTACTTTATGAAAAATATATTTTACATTTGATTCAACTTTAAAAATCAACCGTTATGAAAACAGCGTATTTATTTCCGTACCGCTACAAATGGGTAAGCGGCATTGTGTTTGTTATAAGCGTCATTTCATTATTATTACTTCTCTTTGCCGATATTCTATGCGACGACAATCTGAAAATAAAAATAATTAACTTTTTTGGTTATTACCGAGGTGGTATAATAAAACCAAACCCTTTTTATGATCTCTTTTTGGATGAAATCTTTGTAAGCCTTGCAATTATTTCAGGATTGATTTATGGATTTTCAGCGGAGAAAAATGAAGATGAAATGGTGGCCGCTATTAGATTTAAAAGCTTGGCAATAGCTATGGGGATAAACTACTTAGCTCTTTTTGTTTCTTATCTTTTAGTATATGGAATGAGTGTATATATAGTACTATATTTTACAACGTTTAGCCCTCTGCTGTTTTATATTATAATATTTCGTATCAATATGTTCCGTTTTAATACATTGGCCTCCCATGAAGAATAACATAAAAGTACAGCGTGCCATACACAACCTTACCCAGGCCGAACTGGCCGATAAAATAGGGGTAAGCCGCCAAACCATAAATGCCATGGAAGCGGGTAAGTATGTGCCCAGTACGGTACTGGCATTAAAGTTGTCGGCATTGTTTGGTGTGGGTGTAAACGATATTTTTACCTTAGAGGAAGGCGAATAGTTTTTGTACCTTAGCATTATGGAAACCGTAAAGGCTTATTTTAAAACCCCGCTCGGCATTGCAATTATTGAAGGCAATGATGAAGGCATTTGCCGCATTAGTATCTTAGATGAAACCCCAGAAGAAATTGCTGCTGAGGTTCCGGCTGCTTTAAGGGCTGCGGTAATGGAACTTGAAGAGTATTTTTCGGGCAGCAGGCAGGAGTTCACCTTTACTTTAAACCCTCAGGGGACCGATTTCCAAAAAAAGGTATGGCAGGAGTTGGTAAATATACCTTATGGTAAAACTACGTCGTACCAGGAACTTTCCATTAAACTGGGCGATGTAAAAGCCATACGTGCGGTGGCATCGGCTAACGGTAAAAACACGCTATGGGTGGTAGTGCCCTGCCACAGGGTTATAGGCTCAGACGGTTCGCTTACCGGGTATGCAGGCGGATTGTGGCGCAAAAAATGGCTGCTGGAGCACGAAACCCCGCCCATACAGCAAAGCCTGTTTTAGGGGATTCCTGTTATAAACAGATAAATTTTAACACAAATAATTTCTATATTAAGTGCAGCGTTTATAACGTTGCATTTTTATTTATAACCAACTTTATGAAGACTTTTTCAGACAATCCGGCGGTGCCGGAAACAACGTACATTTATATCTCAAAAACCCGTATGTATGTAAAAATTGTATTGGGTGTAGTATTTCTTGTAAGTGCCGTAATCTTATTCTTTAGTGAGCAATCGGGTTCAGCATTAGATGCAAGAAAACAGAATGTTATAATGTACGCTGCGCCTGTATTTGCGCTGTTATTCTTTTACCAGGCGTATAAAGGCTTGAACAACAAAGAGCCGCAGCTTATATTAAACGACGAAGGTTTAAAACTACCGGACAAGCCTATAATGCTATGGAGCGATATATCTGATATTAACCTTACCTGGGGAGGCACTGAGACACTTCGTTTTCAATATAAGGGAAAGATGACTACGATACCTACCGGAAAAATAGGTGTTAAGCCCACGGCATTTACAAACCTGTTAGACACTTACCGATTCAGGAGTATGCAAAAAGCTTCGAATTAAGCTGAAGATTTTAACACAGAAAATTTCTATATTAGATGCCGTGCTCACAGCGCGGCATTTTTTATTTATAACCAACCCAACATGGCAACAATCCGCAAAGTACCTGAAAAATTTATCATTAGGAACAGCTATACAATGGGCATATTTTTAGTCCTGTTTGCTCTTGTTGCCCTAATTATTGTTTTAGCTTCCGGCAACCAGAAATCAGCTCAGGAAGGCTTCTTTCTATATATTATGATAGCAATTGCTGTTTTCACATTGTTTAAGGGACTTAAGCTTATTATAGACCAGAAACCTAAAATAATTATTAGTGCTGAAGGCATAGATTCTGAAAAAGCAGGTTTTGTTTCCTGGGAATGTATAACAGACGAAAGGATGACTGAAAATGATAACAGCGACAGCTCATCTTTCTTTCTTGAATTTAAAAACCGGGGAGTTGATGAAAAAATTGAAATTAGCTATATGTCTTTGAAGCCAAAAAGATTAGCCGAAATATTACCCATTTACCGTCAAAATTATGAAGAAAATACTGCTGCTCATAATAATCTGTAGTGTTACGTTTGCCTGCAAAAAGAATCATGTAGTCCACGCTGATAAACTACACAACGGCGACATTATTTTCCAGACGTCTACATCCGCGCAAAGCAAGGCGATTCAACTGGCTACACATTCGGAATACTCGCATTGTGGGGTTATCTATGAAGATGACGGGCAGT
Source organism: Flavobacterium sp. RHBU_3 (assembly GCF_046613565.1). Taxonomy (NCBI): domain Bacteria; kingdom Pseudomonadati; phylum Bacteroidota; class Flavobacteriia; order Flavobacteriales; family Flavobacteriaceae; genus Flavobacterium; species Flavobacterium sp. RHBU_3. Next base: position 106,262 of record NZ_JBKJHC010000002.1, read on the forward strand.
GGTACGTGTTTGAAGCCGTACAACCGGTAAAGAAAACACCGCTCGAGGACTGGATAGACCGTGGCCAAAACGACAGGTATGTAATAAAGCGCCTTAAGGACACTACTGCGCTTACGCCATCGGCACTGAAAAAGATGAAGGCGGTAGCAAAAACCATGAACGGCAAGGATTACGACCTCTATTTTGAATGGAATAACGACCGTATTTATTGCAGCGAACTGGTATGGAAACTCTACAAAGAATCTACGGGGCTGGAAATAGGGCACCTGAAACAGCTCAAGGATTTCGACCTTACTGCCCCGCCTGTAAAGCTAAAGCTTAAGGAACGTTATGGCAACAATATCCCTATGGATGAAAAAGTAATTTCCCCTAAGGATGTTTACGACAGTGAATTGCTTGAAACAATAGCCGGAACCTATGTTGCGCCATAAGAAAACCATAATCGGTACAATTGCCCTGATGGTCATAACTTTTGTATTGATGCAAAGTAGCTCCGCAGACTATCTGAGTTCCATAATTCCCGGATGGAATACAATACTATTTCCAAAAATGCTATTCACCCGTATTGTGGGGCTTTGGTTCGTTGTGGTTTTACTAATCTATTTCTTTTTGTTGCGAAAAGAAACCAGTAGTACTACCGCGTATACCTATCTAATTATGACGGTGCCGTTCATTTTATGTGATGCATTGTTATCTCTTTCTAATTTTTTTGGCAACATACTCTATGTGTGCATTCCGTTATTCTGTATTGCCATAATATCCTTTGTGGTAGCACAAATTATATTTGTAATCAAGCTTTTTAGCTATACAATAAAAAACCGCAGTAAATAACTGCGGTTCTGTGTTTATAGCGAAGCTATCTCAGCCTTAGCCTGTTCAAATTCTGCCATCATATCGGTTACTATATCGGCAGCAGGTTTTATATCATGAATCAACCCTGCAATCTGGCCTATTTCGAGTTCACCTTCTTCCAGGTCGCCCTCAAACATACCCTTTTTGGCACGGGCACGACCCAATAGTGTTTTAAGATCATCGGGAGTTGCCCCCTTGGCATACAGCGCCATAAGGTCGTTGTAGAATTTATTCTTTATCAGCCTTACAGGAGCCAGTTCTTTCAGGGTAAGGTGGGTATCGCCCTCCTGCATTCTCACAATCAAATCCTTAAAGTTCTGGTGCGATGATGCCTCGGGTGTAGCCACAAAACGGCTGCCTACCTGTACGCCGTCGGCACCCAGTACCATAGCTGCAAGCATACCACGACCTGTGGCAATACCACCTGCTGCAATAAGCGGAATGCTCAGCTGTTCCTTAACCATGGGTATCAGGGTAAAGGTGGTGGTTTCCTCACGGCCGTTATGTCCTCCGGCTTCAAAGCCTTCGGCTACTACGGCGTCTACCCCCGCTTCCTGCGCTTTCAGGGCAAATTTTACACTGCTTACCACGTGTACTACCGTAATGCCTTTTCCCTTAAGAAAAGCGGTCCAGGTCTTGGGGTTTCCGGCGCTGGTAAAGACAATCTTCACGCCTTCTTCCACAATAATCTGCATGATTTCCTCAATGTTAGGGTACAGCATGGGTACGTTTACGCCAAAAGGCTTATCGGTAGCGGCCTTACACTTGCGTATGTGTTCGCGCAGCACCTCGGGGTACATAGACCCTGCGCCTATAATGCCCAGGCCACCGGCATTACTTACGGCGCTTGCCAGTTTGTATCCGCTGGCCCATATCATCCCGGCCTGGATAATGGGATATTTAATGTTAAACAGTTGGGTTATTTTATTCATGGGTTTGGGTTATAGTATCAGTTTTTTACCAGCTTTCCGGTGCTGTTGCCTAAGGCGTTTTCTATGCGGTAGTTGTATATTCCGGCAGATAACCTGCTTATATCTACCTGGTTTTTGGCAGTTGTTAGTTGAGTTTTCATCACTATTTGCCCCAGGTTGTTGTACAGCACAAAATAAGCTGCTTCACCTTCCGGCAGGTTGATGTTTACTACATCATTCACCGGATTCGGGTACACAGTTATGCCATTTTTATCGGCCTTTGGAGTGTCGAGTGTACTTTGGTATGCCGCCCAAAAATCAGGGATGCCGTAGCCATAATAGGCATTCGGCGTGGTATACCGGTCGGCTGATTGTTTTATAAGTTGCAGCAATTCGGCATTGGTCAGGTCGGGCAATGCCTGCCACAAACAAGCCACAAGCCCGGCTGTTATGGGGCTGGAAAACGAAGTGCCGTTACCCGTGTAGATATTACCATCGGTAGCAGCATAAGCACTGCCCAGGCCCATAGCCATAACATCGGGTTTTATGCGGTTGTCGGCGCTTGGCCCTATCGAACTGAAGTACGCATACTGCTCACTACTGTCTACAGCACCTACGGTAAGCACGTTTACCGCATCGGCAGGAACGCCTATGTGCGGGTTTGCCCCAAAGCCACTGTTACCCGCCGAAACGACTATAAACATACCACGGCTAAAGGCAATATCTGCGCCTCGCGAAATAAAGGCTGTTTGTCCGTCCATTTCGTCGTAAGTATAGCTGTAAGCAGCATTTTCGTAGGTAAAATATCCAAGGGAAGTATTTATAACATCGACACCCAGGCTGTCGGCTTCTTCGGCGGCTTCCACCCAAAACGATTCTTCCACGGGGTTTTCATACGTCATGCTTTCGGTTACAAAAAGATAGTAAAACGCATCGGGCGCGGTACCCACAAGCTGGTTGTCTGCATATCCGCCCATAGTGCTCAGTACCATAGTGCCGTGTGAGCCTCCTGTATATACGTTGTCTGAGTTTTCTACAAAATTGTGCCCGCCCAGTACCAGGTTGTTGTCGTACAAATGCTGCATTACCGGAGAACTGTCAGTATTAGGGAAACCCGCATCGAGCACGGCAATAGTCATGCCCGTACCGGTAAAATTCGCCTGGTGCAGCAGGTGCCCGTTCAGCATCTGTATCTGCGTAGCCCCTGTACCGTAGTTGTACTCGGTTTGAGTTTCCAACTGTTTGTTAGTGGGTTTTGTTTTTGCCTTGGCAGGTTTTCCGTTCAGGGTGTCGTCGGCAAAATCTACAGATGCCACATACGAAAGTGAGGTAAGGGCGGTAATATCTTCTATAGTACCACGAACGTGCATGGCATTTAGCCATTTGCTTTTTGCCATAACGGTAATGCCCGTTGCGGTAGTAACGCCGTCTATGTATTCAGGGTGTATGGGTACGTCTTTTTCGTCTAAGGCTATACCTTGGTTAGTACGCCTGTCCAGCGCTTTTTGCGACAGCATTTCCAGCGGATTTGCCAGGTAATAGTCGGTATCCGGTTTGTCTGTAAAATATACCCAGGCATCCTGCTGGGCAAATACAGGCGAAACAAAAAGTATAAACAACAGTATGCAAAGTCTTTTCATAAGGCAATCTTTAATTCCTTAAACCACAAGCTACAAACGTAACACTATACCGTACTTTTGTGATTAGGCTTTCAAATATACGATTTATAACGCCATCAAATTTTAAAAGCCTATTTTAGCGCGTTTAAAACTTTTTAGAGATGCTGTACTTAATGCTGAGCATACTATGCAGCGTATCGGTAGGGGTTATTTTTAAAATTGCAGGCAAAAATGCACGCCGCAGTACCCAGCTGATATTGTGCAATTATGTAGTGGCACTGCTACTGTGCTACCTTTTCTTTGAACCCGAAACCAATGTTGCTTACCTTCAGGATCACTGGGCGCTGTACGGTGCGCTTATGGTGCTGCTACCGTCTATATTCCTGTTCCTGGCTGCTTCTGTAAAACATGTGGGCATTGTAAAAACCGATGCTGCCCAAAGGCTGTCGTTGTTTATACCCATACTGGCCGCATGGCTTATATTTCGGGAGGCATTTAACGGCTGGAAAATACTGGGGCTTGCAGTAGGTTTTCCTGCACTGCTGCTGATACTTAGCAAGAAAGGCGAAGCCGGAAAATCGGGGCGCGACTGGCTGTATCCGGCGGTAGTGTTACTGGGTTTCGGTATTGTAGACACCTTGTTTAAACAGGTGGCGCTGCTGCAAAAACCGGGGTATACCACATCGTTGTTTATAATATTTGCGGGGGCATTGGTGGTAACTTTTGCCGTTACGGTATACGAAGCGGTTTTTCAGCGCAAAAAAATAGAACCCATTAACTTTGCCTACGGGTTACTTATAGGCATTTTTAACTTTGGGAATATCCTTTTTTACCTAAAAGCGCATAAGGCTTTTGCCGAAAATCCTTCTACGGTTTTTGCTTCCATGAACATGGGGGTTATTGTTTTGGGTAGTCTTACCGGGGTATTTTTGTTTAAGGAAAAACTTACATTTAAAAATTATATCGGAATAGTGCTGGCACTGTTGGCAATAATTTTCATTACATTGTCGCAAATTTTTAAATAGTGTAAATGTTTGTTAATTAGTGTTTTGTGGATTAAATTCAAAAGAGGTTGAAAATTTTTTTCAAAAAATGTTTGGAAAATAAAAAACTCCTCCCTTACCTTTGCTGCAAGTTCTTCAAAATTATTCTTATCCAGAAAGACCGAGGGAATTGACCCGATGACGTCTTGGCAACCTGTTGAAAAATAAGGTGCCACATTCAACCCTGCCTTTGGTAGGGAAAGATAAGTAAGAAACAGCAATTATATAATTACACATATATGCCTTTCTGACTTGTCGGGAAGGCTTTTTTTATTTTATGCCTTTTCGATACCTGGCTTTGAATAGTTTTTGAGAAACGTAAATGTTTAACAAAAATTAATTCGAAAAGATGAAAGAACAAACTGCAATCCTGAACAACCTGCCTATCGATCCATTAACCGGAAGTATTTCGGTGCCTATTTACCAAACTTCAACATTTGTGCAGGATGCACCAGGCGTACACAAAGGTTTTGACTATGCCCGCAGCAACAACCCTACCCGTAAGGTACTTGAAGATACTATTGCCCAACTTGAAAACGGTACTAACGGTTATGCTTTTGCCAGCGGCCTTGCAGCCATTGATGCTGTTATAAAACTGCTTAGCGCCGGTGATGAGGTTATTGCAGTAGACGATATTTACGGTGGTGCTTTCAGGTTGTTTACACATGTGTACCAAAAATTTGGCATCAGCATTAAGTACGTAGATACTACAAACGCACAAAACGTAGCCGATGCCGTAACCGACAAAACCAAACTTATCTGGATAGAGTCGCCTACAAACCCTACACTAAAAATTTCTGATATTGAGGCTATTGGTAAAATTGCCAAAGCAAACAACATACTACTTTGCGTAGACAACACTTTTGCTTCGCCAATAGCACAAAAACCACTTAACCTTGGTGCCGACATCGTGGTACATAGCGCTACAAAATACCTTTCGGGCCACAGCGACCTTATTGCCGGCCTTGTAGTAACCGCTACACAGGAACTTGGCGATAAGATAAAATTCATACAAAATGCTTCGGGTGCTATCCTTGGGCCGTTTGACAGCTGGTTAGTAATCCGCGGTATAGAAACCCTTAGCCTGCGTATTAAGGCACATGCCGAAAATGCACAGAAAGTGGCCGAATACCTTCTTGAAGAAAAACTGGTTAAAAACGTATACTACCCAGGCCTTGCCACGCACCACAACCACGAAATTGCTAAAAAACAACAAAAGTACTTTGGCGGTGTTGTAACGTTTGATCTGGTTATAGACGACAAAGAACTTGCCAGCAAAATAGTAAGCAGCACTAAGCTGTTTAAGCTTGCCGAGAGCCTTGGTGGTGTGAAGAGCCTACTGTGTTTACCGTGTGAAATGACCCACAAGTCTATCCCGGCAGAAAAGCGTTACCAGGCAGGTGTTACAGATAGCCTTATACGCCTTAGCGTAGGCCTTGAAGATGCAGACGATCTTATTGAAGACCTGAAACAGGCTTTTGCAGTAGCAGTAAGCGTTCAGGAAAATGCTACAGCGACCGTTTAATAAAAAGAAAAAATAAAATCACCTCAGGATAGGGAAAAATGGCTAGAAAACAATTGAATATAGGCTTATTTGGGTTTGGTGTAGTAGGGCATGGCTTATATGAAGTACTGCAAAAAACTCCGGGCCTTCAGGCAACAATCAAGAACATTTGCGTAAAAGACAAGAACAAGCAGCGTGAAATAGGCCCGGAAAATTTTACGTACGATAAAAACGACATCCTTAACGACGACAGCATTAATGTTGTGGTAGAGCTTATAGACGATGCCGATGCTGCATACGAAATTGTAACGGCTGCACTAAAAAAAGGAAAGGCTGTGGTAAGTGCCAACAAAAAGATGGTGGCCGAACACTTTGCCGAACTGCTGCAACTGCAACGCGAGTACAATGTGCCGCTGCTGTATGAAGCAGCTGCATGTGCCAGTATGCCAATAATCCGAAACCTGGAGGAGTATTATGATAACGACCTGCTGGATTCTATTGAGGGTATTGTAAACGGTAGTACAAACTATATACTTACCAAGACTTTTTCGGAAAACCTTAGCTATGCCGACGCGCTGAAACAGGCACAGGATCTTGGCTTTGCCGAAAGCAACCCAATACTGGATACCGGCGGTTTTGATGCCAAATACAAACTACAGATACTGCTTGCGCACTCGTTTGGTTACATAGCCACCCCGGATGAGATATTTAACCTGGGTATAGACAACATAGGTGAGCTGGAGCTGAAATACGCTAAAGAAAAAGGCCTAAAAATTAAGCTGGTAGCACAGGCTTTTAAAGGTGCAGACAATACCATTTCGGCGTTTGTAACCCCTAAGTTTGTAACTCCTGAAGACAGGTTGTATAACGTAGACGACGTGTTTAACGGCGTACTTACCAAAACCTACTTTGCCGATACGCACTTCTTTGTGGGGCGTGGGGCAGGGGCGTATCCTACGGCATCGGCGGTGCTGTCTGATATTTCGGCACTAAGCTACGATTACCGTTATGAATACAAGAAAATACTACGTCAGGAAAACCTTAGCCTGAGCAACGATGCCGAGCTTAAGGTGCTGCTGCGCCACCAAAAGGACGACGCTGAAGCCCTGAAACTGAAATTTAATACCGTAGAGGAAGCCTACCTGAACAACAGCGAAGGCTACATTACAGGAGATATTACACTAAATAACCTGAAACAACTACAACAACAATACGGCACCGATGTTTCTTTTATACTTATTAATGTAGTAAAGGAAACAAAGAGCGCCTCCACAGCGCAGGTTGCAGTACCTGCGTAACAAACAAGGATTTTCTTTCAACTATTTTCCAATTACCGGAAGCCTCCCTACACCACTGGGGAGGCTTCTTTTTTTTAACAAAAAACCGTTTATGTTGTTCTTTTAGTTATATTAGCGCTGCTAATTTTTTAAAAAGTTCAATTTTTTAACCAACCACCTATTATGGAATCAACCTTCTTTGACGGGAACACGTACTTTATTGATGAAAAAGTAAACATGTTCAAATTTGAAAACGCCTACCGTTTATACGATGGCGAAGGCAAACAACTGGGTAACATTAACCAGAAACTTACCGGCGGACAAAAAGCGCTAAGGCTTTTGCTAAACAAAAAAATGCTACCGTTCCTGCTGGAAATCCGTGACGAACAAGGACAGCTTCAGGCTACTATTTCTCGTGGATGGACATTCTTTATGTCTAAAATCGTAATTGCCGATGCAACCGGAACGCCTGTAGGACAGATTAAGCAAAAGTTTACCCTGCTAAAACCTGCTTTTAATATTATGGATATGGCCGGTATTTCGCTGGGGTATATTAAAGGCGACTTTGTAGCGTGGGACTTTAAAATCACCGATGCTAAAAACCAACCGATAGGTGTGGTAAACAAAAAGTGGGCAGGTGCGCTTAAAGAGCTGTTCACTACGGCTGATAAATACCACGTACACATTAGTGGCGCTCTGGAAGACAAAAGAACACGTATAGCTATTATTTCTGCCGCAGTAACCATAGATATGGTACTGAAAGAAAGCAAGTAATAAGTAGTATACCATACAAAAAGCAATAAAGCGACCCGAAAAAGGTCGCTTTTGTTGTTTAAAGAAGTTTGGCATACCGCCAAAAAACTGATAAAAATCAGCGGTGGTGCGGCAGAAAGCCGTAATTTTATGAGGAGTTTACAGTGCTTGTTTCACTGCTTAGATTCGTAACTGATAATTTATAATTCCAAATTGAAAATACTATGGCACTAACACCGCCTTTTAACCTGAATAAATGGATTGATGATAACCGCCACCTGCTAAAACCACCGGTAGGCAACAAAAATATATACCCGCTTTCTGATGATTATATAGTTATGGTAGTAGCCGGCCCAAACGCCCGTAAAGACTACCACTATAATGAAACCGAAGAGCTGTTTTACCAGCTGGAGGGCAGTATAAAGGTAATTGTTCAGGATGAAGGCGAACGCAGGGAAATGGAACTGCACGCCGGGGATATGTATCTGCATCCGGCCAAAGTACCCCATAGCCCTGTACGCAGTGAAGGCTCTATAGGCCTGGTAATAGAGCGTGTAAGGGCAGGCCGCGGCTTTACCGACGGGCTGCTTTGGTTTTGCGACAACTGCAACCACAAACTGCACGAAGTATACTTTGAGCTGCACAACATAGAAAAAGACTTCCTGCCGCACTACAAGCACTTTTACAATTCGGAAGCGCTGCGTACCTGCAAAAGTTGCGGGCACGTACTCCCTACTGATGAGCGCTATGTAGCCAAAGAGGAATAACAATAACTTTTTTTGTCCATTGTCACCCGGCACGGACTGCATCATTACCCATAACGGTTTGTGTGCAGCCCGTGCTTTTTTACATTTGGTTGGTACTGTTGGGCAACAAGGCATTAAAAATTGGTTGGGTTGTTAAGCGCGGTTGGTTTTGCTATCTCCCGAATAAAATAATTTCACTGATAACTATTTCAGTAATGTATTTCTTTTCACCGTTCTGGGCGTCGTAGCTGCGGTAGGTAAGCTTTCCTTCCAGGGCAAGCTCCTTGCCTTTGGTCACGTATTTTTCTACAATCTCTGCGGTTTTCCCCCAGGCGGTAACATTGTGCCACTGTGTATCGGTTACCTTTTCGCCCTTGTCGTTATAAAAGCTTTCGTTAGTAGCTACGGTAAGGCGTGCCAGCTTTTTACCGTCGGTAAAGGTTTTTATCTCCGGTGCGTTACCCGCATTGCCTATTAGCTGTACCCTGTTTTTTAATGTATTCATGGCGTATAAGAAATTAAAAAGTTAACGTTATATGTATTGGTTATCTGTGTATCTTTCAATCACATTGCAAAGTTGCGCCAACCGCCAACCCACAATCGGTAGTTAACCGCTTATTATCGGTTGTAGCCATTTGTAAACGTTTGTATGAATAATAAAAACCAATTATCACCCATGAAAAAACACTTCTTCTTATTACTATTTGTTACCTGTGCTGCCTTTGCGCAAACGCCTAAAACCGGTAGCGAACTTGTAGCCGAGGGTAAGGCAAAAGTTAAGGTAAAACCCGATGTGGTAACCCTTAAAGTTGATGTACGCAAGCGCAACGATGTAGAAGCGGAGGCTCTAAAAGCCCTGAATACCGAAACCACTGCCCTGAAACAATACCTTGTAAAATCGGGTGTGCCGGATAAAGCCATAAAAATTGCCGAATATTCTGTAAGCAGTAACGACCGCTACAACAGTTCTGCCCCGGAAAAGAAATCGTATACGGCATCTGCATCGCTTACCATAGAAATGCAGCTGGATAACAAACTGCTTGATATGGTGTATACTGAATTACAGTCGGGCAAGTACCAGGACGTGTCGGTAAACTATACCACAGGACTGTCTGAGGAATTACAGAAAGCCACATCGGTAAAACTTTTAGAAAAAGCCATAGCTGATGCCCGTGCCAATGCCGATAACATGGCCAAGGCTTTGGGCGTAAATATTTCAGGAGTGAAGAGTATCTCTAAATCGGGCAACAACGAACGTTATTATAGGGGTAGTAAATCTTATGAATATGTGTCGAGGTCGCCGCGCTATATGGACGGCACAGTTTTAGGAAACACGGAATTGACAGAAAAGGAAGTGGAAGAAGAGGTTACCATCATCTACGAAATAAGCAAATAACTATGCAAAAATCTACCGTAGCACAAATACGCGAGCGTTTTGATAACGATGTGGAACGTTTCAGCAACCTCGATACCGGGCAGATAAGCACCATCGATGCCAAAATATCGCTGGAGCTGATAACCGAATCGGCTAAACGCATTGTACCCAATGCCATAAATTTACTTGATGTAGGCTGCGGTGCGGGCAACTATACCCTGATGATGTTGGGCAAGCTGCCAGGCCTGAACTGCACCCTGCTCGATTTGAGCCAACCCATGCTTACGAGGGCATTAGAACGCGTTAGCCCAAACACTACGGGCAGTGTAGCCACCGTGTGTGCCGATATCAGGGAAGCGGGACTGGAAGAAGGAAGCTATGATATTATACTGGCAGGGGCGGTACTGCACCACCTTCGCGATGATGCCGACTGGGAAACCACCTTTACCAAGCTGTACAACCTGCTGAAACCCGGCGGCTGCCTGATGATTAGCGACCTGATTATTCAGGAAACCGATGCTATAACCGGCTATACCTGGGAGCGCTACGGCGATTACCTGGAGGGAGTAAACGGTGCAGACTACCGCAAGCATGTTCTGGACTACATAGCCATGGAAGACTCACCCCGCAGCATGACGTACCAACTCGATTTAATGAAACGCGTAGGCTTTACCAAAACCGAGATCCTGCACAAGAATATGTGCTTCGGGGCTTTTGGGGGAGTGAAGTAACAAAATCCATATAAAACAGCTGATGAAGAATATTTTAAAATGGCTGGCGGGGTTAGGCTGCCTTGGAATGGTTATCTATATAGGGTACTTCGTTGTTTCTTTTTTGGCAATAGCCGGAATGTTTGATACAGATTATAGCGTAACGGAACTGAAAGAACATTTTGAGAGTAAAAAAACCGAAATCTATGAACTGAAAAGGTATTTTAAATCCATAGTTAAAAAAGATAAATCTGTATACATCGAATTTGACGATGACAATACGCTAAACAGGTTCGGATTTTCAAACCTTACAGATAATGGCTATGAAGATGGAGTTGCCGAGTGGAATATTGATACCGATACGGAACACATGGATAGTTTAATTCAACCTTTGGGCTGGAACAGGGAGACATTAATAAAGTTAAAGGAAAAACTTGATGCTGCCGATTGTATAGGTATTGCCAGTGGAAAACCCACCGAAATTAACTTTAAGCGCTGTGGTATGGGTATGTATAGCTTTATAGTTTTTGATAAGCCAATGAACGATAGTTTAAAAACTCAATACAACGATGGCTGTACCCATATTTATGTAAACAGCAGGTTAGCGCTGGAGTATGGTGGGGGTGCTATAGGAAGTAATTGTTTTTATAATTTGAAATAACAGAGTACTATTAGAATCAACGCTTAAAATGAGGTACGTATTTTTAATGTTTTTTGTTTCTATGATTTCTTTTTCACAAAACAATATGCGTCCAGTAAATGACCTGATAAATAAAGAGGACCCGGGCTGGGTACTCATTTCAGAATGGATAAAAGAAGCTAAAAACAAGGTCGAAGTTTTACCTGTTGACAAGGCCAAAGCTACAGAAGCACTATTTAACATACAGGTTACTACACGTTCGCCTATGGGTGCAATTATCTACGAAACTGGTGGTGTTCTTATCGACGGCGGATGGATTAGGATTTTGGGTTCGGGAAGTACCCGCTTAAACCGGTCGTTGCCCGGCTGGAATCTGGGTAAATCAATCACGACTTACGGGCAGGCAGCCCCGTTTTGGTTAGTGGCAGACGATGCTGTAGGTGGTTTTTTCCTGCTAAACGGTGGTGGATTAGGCTCAGATATCGGTAAAATATATTATCTGGCACCCGATTCATTAGAGTATGAACCGCTGGATTCATCGTATACTGATTTTATTATTTTCTGTTTCAGTGGCGATTTAAATGCTTTTTATGAAAACCTGCGTTGGACGGGCTGGGAAAAAGATATCCAGACACTTGGTGGAGATAAAATGTTTAGTTTTTACCCGTATCTATGGACCAAAGAAGGAAAAGAGATTAATAAATCTTCACGTAAAGCTGTTCCGGTTGAGGAACATTACGGTCTTACAATACACTTTAGGGAACAACTTGGGTTGAAATAATATGAAGTTTCTATTTACATTAATATTCTGCGGCCTTTCATATCTGACTACTGCCCAAATCAGCGGGCAGTTTTACACCGATGGATTTGGTGTGCCGGTTATCGACCCATTTGGCAATGTAGATTTTGACGGTAATTTTTCAGTCAATTTACCAACTGATAACTCCGTTAGAGAGCTTATATTTGAAGTATACAATATTAAGTTTAAGATTGTAAATATTCCTAAGGATTTATACAAGATTAATTTGGGAATTATAGAACTACCCGGAAGAAAAAGTATTGACTTAAGGCAATACGAGTTACTATCAGCCGAGCAAAAGAACGATTATTATCCGGTGTACCATTATGCAAATCTCCTGGGGTATGAACACAAAGCGCTTTTAGATAAAGATTATATACTGCTTACCTGTAACGGTGTACAAAAGCAGATAAAGGAGTTCTCTTTTGACTGGAAAACAAATATGATTACTATATATGCAAACAAACTAACCTTTTGCAATTAACCTGATTATGAAGTCAATTTTACTTGTTTTCAGTTTGTTGTTATCAGTATCTGTATTCTCTCAGGAGTTTGAAGTAGACACTGTTGCAAAACCGTATCTTGCTGATTTTAGTAAAATTGTGCATCATGTGCCTAAGAAATTGGTAGTGGAAAACGCTCCCGAAAAGTGGAAAAACTATCCGGTTAATTCCATTGTGTCTCTTTTGGAGTTATTTGATAATGCTGACCGATTTTCCGAAAATGATAAGGTGTGGGCTAAAGCTGCTGCTGAAAGTTTGGCAACAACATTCTATGCCGAAAACAACCTGATTATTTTGTGTTCGTGGGGCTATTCTTCGGGACCCGAAAATCGTATTTCCGAAGCATTTCGCTGCAATAGGACGTTTACTTTAGTTGTTCTTTGTGATGGATGTAAATGTGCAACTGTTGAAATGCAACTGTTTATGGATATTTTCAACAAAAAAATGATGGAACTTGTGTGCCCCAAGCAATAATTAACACCCTCTTAACCACCAACAAACGTTTACAAGCGGAAAGGTTTTTGTATCTTTAGGTCAAAGAAGAAACCCCTATGCAAGCAGAAATTAGCAAAGTAGAATTACGAAACCTCCGTATAGAAGACTATAAAGAGCTCCGCCTTTCCATGCAGCACGCCTATACAGGCAGCGAAATGGATATGGAAGAACCCTACTGGGGCCTGAGCGATATAAAACGCCTTTTAAAAATATTCCCCGAAGGACAGCTGGTGGTACTGGTAGACGGTAAAGTAGTGGGCAGTGCCTTAAGCCTTATTGTCGACCTGAAAAAGGCCACCGCTAACCATACGTACGAAAAAATTACGGGCAACTATAGTTTTGATACGCACGACTATGAGGGCGAGGTGCTGTATGGAATCGACGTGTTTATAGACCCGGCCTACCGTGGCCTGCGCCTGGGCCGCCGCCTGTACGATGCCCGTAAAGAACTGTGCGAGCAGCTGAACCTAAAGAGCATCATTTTTGCGGGGCGTATGCCGCATTTTAACGAGCACGCCGACGAAATTACCCCTAAAGAATACATTGATAAAGTACGCCAAAAGGAGATATTCGATCCGGTGCTGGCGTTTCAGTTAAGCAACGATTTCCACGTGATTAAGATAATGCGCAATTACCTGGAGGGCGATAAAGACAGTCAGGATTACGCTGTGCTTATGGAGTGGAACAATATTTACTATGAAAAAGAACCTAAGCTTATCAATGCTCGTAAGAGCGTGGTGAGGCTGGGATTGGTACAGTGGCAAATGCGTCCGCTGGCAAATGTAGAGGCGCTTTTTGAGCAGGCCGAGTTTTTTATCGATGCGGTTTCGGGGTATGGTAGTGACTTTGCCTTGTTCCCGGAATTGTTCGTGGCGCCGCTTATGGCCGACTTTAACCACCTTAGCGAAGCCGATGCCATACGCGAAATAGCCCGCTACGCCGAACCGATACGTAAGCGCTTCCAGGAAATGGCCATTTCTTACAACATAAATATTATTACCGGAAGTATGCCGCTGGTGGAAGACGGCGTGCTGTACAACGTGGGCTTCCTGTGCAAGCGCGACGGTACCAGCGAAATGTACACCAAAATACACATTACCCCTAACGAGGTGAACTACTGGGGTATGAAAGGCGGTTACGAAATAAAAACCTTTGATACCGATTGTGGCAAAATAGGCATTATTATTTGCTACGATGTGGAGTTCCCGGAACTGAGTCGCCTGCTGGCCGACGAAGGTATGGAGATACTGTTTGTGCCATTCCTTACCGATACCCAAAACGGCTATACCCGTGTGCGCCACTGTGCCCAGGCACGCGCCATAGAAAACGAGTGCTACGTGGCCATAGCAGGCTGTGTGGGTAACCTGCCGGGGGTTAACAATATGGACATACAGTATGCGCAAACGGCGGTGTTTACACCGTCTGACTTTAGTTTCCCCAGTAACGGCATAAAAGCCGAAGCTACCCCCAATACCGAAATGACCATTATTGTAGACTGCGACCTGGATTTACTTAAGGAGTTGCACGAGTTTGGTAGTGTGCGTATCTTAAAAGACCGCAGGCACGACCTGTACAAACTGAAGAAAACGGCTGCATCGCAAAAACTTTCGGATGAGGTTAAGGCGGAAAAAGAAGCTGACACCAAACCGGCCGACGAAAAGCAGGTAAAAACCACAGCCCCGAAAACCACAAAACCATCGCGTAAAACACCAAATAAGTAAACCAAGTATGGAAAAAACCTGCCCGGAATGCGGCGATAAGATAATAGGCCGCGAAGACAAAAAGTTTTGCAGCGATGCCTGCCGGAATGCCTGGAACAACAAGATTAACAAGGATAGCAATAACTATATGCGCAACGTAAACAATAAGTTGCGCCGCAATTACCGTATACTGTGTGAGCTGAATGTTGACGGTAAAACCAAAACTACCCGCAGCAGGCTGGACGAGCGGGGTTTTGACTTTAATTTTTTTACCAATATCTTGCAGACCAAAACCGGTAATACTTATTTCTTTGTGTACGAACAGGGGTATATGCCGCTTGATAATGATTTTTATATACTGGTAAAAAGAGAGTTTTAATGCAAATTTCTATATTAGGATGTGGCTGGTTGGGGTTTCCTTTGGCAGAAACATTAGTAAAAAACCATACGGTTAAAGGTTCGGTAACTACACCCGAAAAGCTGGCTACACTACAGGCAGCAGGTGTTCAGCCGTATTGTATTGACCTAAACAACCCCGATGAAGGTACCATTACAGCCTTTTTGCAAGGCAGCGATGTACTGGTTATAGCCATTCCGCCGAAACTGCGTGCCGAAACGGGTATTTCTTACCCTGAGAAGCTTAATAACCTTTTGCCGTATATTGTTTCGGTAGGAATAAAGAAAGTGCTTTTTACAAGCTCTATATCGGTTTACGGCGAAAGTGAGGCGCTACCACAGGTAGATGAAACTACTGTACCCATTCCGGAAACAGAAAGCGGCAAGCAGGTACTGGCCGCGGAGCAGGTTTTGGCGTTGTGTACCGATTTTAAAACCACTATAGTACGCCTGGGCGGACTAACAGGCGGGGAGCGCCACCCGGTATATCACCTGGCAGGTAGGCAGAACCTGGAAAATCCTGAAGGGCCGGTAAACTTAATTAATCGAGAGGAATGCCTTGCCATTCTTACCGCGGTTATTGATAAAAACTGTTGGGGTGAAGTGTTTACTGCGGTTCATCCTGAAACAAAGAACCGTAAAGAGTATTATACCGAAAAAGCAGCTGAATTAGGTTTGCCGTTACCAAATTTTGTAGAGGGTTCATTAAAAGGCAAGTTTGTAAAAGGACAAGATAAATTGATGGACTTGTTAGGCTTTTCGTTTGAAAAATAAAAAAAGCCTGAACAATATTGTCAGGCTAAAAATACATTGGAGGTTGTGAGCTAAATATTATTAAATGAACCCCTGCGAGCGGGCTTCGTGTATAAGGTCTTCGTCGTTTCCCTCTATATCCAGTAAGCGTTTTATACGGTACTTACGTTTTTCTATAGCGCTGTCACTAAGCGGTATATAGTTGCTCAGGTTTTTGTTTTTTATACCCTTGGCCAGCAATAGTATAATACGCACGTCTATATCTTCCAGCACTATGCCTTTTTCTTTTCTTTTCAGGTAGTTAGATATGGCTTTGCTGTAAAAAATATTACCATCCAGCACTTCTTTAAACGCGTGCTGAAGTTCTTCGGTGCTACAATCGCTTTTGTTTATAAAGCCTTCGGGTTTTACGGTTTCCAGTATATTGGCTATAATATCTATTTCCTTATGCATGGTCATAAGGATTATTTTACATCTGGGCATGGTTTTGCGTATCAGCATGGCCACATCGGCTCCAGATGACAGTTTTTGGTCTTCGTATTGCGGGATACTGTAATCAAGCAGCGCCAGATGGAAGGGTTCATTTCTATGCGCCATTACGGTGTTATAGGCCATTTCGCAATTGCGGGCCTTAACAAATTTAAGATGATCATTTTTGTGATCAAGGTTTTGAAACATGTAGTGGTATCCTTCTAAAACCACCGTATGGTCGTCTACTGCAATGACGTGTAATATGTTGCTCAATTGGGGCGGTTTATTTATTGGCAATGCAAATTTACGGCTTATACAAATACGTGAGTTGCGGAAAATCCGCAATTAAATCGTTATTACTAATAAATAATGTAACCATTTTCTTATGATTTGTTATCAGGCTGTTAAAATTTGCAAGCCTATGGCTGTTGATGTTGTTAAATTTATGGATTTGCTTTTGGGTTAATGGTTAATAAAATCTTAAAATACTGAAATTGAAGCTGCTTATAATGAAGCTGGAATCATTTATAACAAAATGAAGAAAGTGCTTGCCGAACGCATTAAAAAAAGGCCGCTCAGTTAAACGAGCGGCCTTTTTAAATTACCATATTTTCACCCTTTTCTCAGGTTCTACGTATAGTTTTTGTCCCGGTTTAATGTCGAATGCCTGGTAGAAGGCATCTACGTTTTGCAGCGGCACGTAAGCGCGGTACATACCCGGCGAGTGTGGGTCTGTTTTTACCTGGTTCTTCAGGGCTTCATCGCGCATTTTTGTACGCCATATCGTAGCCCATGAAATAAAGAAGCGTTGCTCCGGTGTAAATCCGTCTATAAGTCCCGGATTTCCGTGTTCTTTAAGGTACAGTTGAAGGCCGTCGTAAGCAGCGTTTACACCACCAAGGTCGCCTATGTTTTCGCCAAGGGTAAACTTACCGTTTACATAAATACCCGGTAGCGGTTGCAGTGCACTGTATTGTCCGGCAAGGTCGCCTCCCAGGCCTGTAAATTGTTTCAGGTCTTCTTCGCTCCACCAGTCTACGAGGTTACCGTTAGCATCATAGCGTGCGCCACTGTCGTCAAATCCATGCGAAATTTCGTGGCCTATTACAGCGCCTATACCACCGTAGTTAACAGCCTCATCAGCACGGTAGTCATAGAAAGGTGGCTGTAGTATAGCTGCTGGGAACACAATTTCGTTATATGATGGGTTAAAGTAAGCATTCACAATTTGTGGTGCCATACCCCATTCGGTTTTATCTACCGGTTTTTTCAGTTTGGCTACATCTTCTTTCCAGCTCCATTTTGCAATGTTAACCGAGTTAGAGAAATAAGTACCGCCTTTTTCCGGTGCCGCAATGGTTAGTGCGGAGTAGTCTTTCCACTTATCCGGGTAGCCTATTTTTACCGTAAGGTTACGCAGTTTTTGTACAGCATTTTCCTTTGTAGATTTTGCCATCCATGGCAGGCGGTTAATGCGGTTTTCAAAAGCCAGCATTACGTTTTTAATCATGGCTTCGGCTTTAGCTTTTGCTTCCGGCGGGAATTTTTTAGCTACGTACAATTGTCCAAGAGCTTCACCCAGCGCGCCGTTTATGGTTTGAAGTGCGTTTTTATCACGTTTTTCTTCCTTAAGGGCACCACGAAGGGTTTTGCTGTAAAACTCCCAGTTAGCGGTTTCTATATCAGTAGAAAGCTTTCCGGCAGACCTTCTTAATTCGCTCCATTTAAGGTAGTCTTTCCATGCAGCTACATTTTTTTGCTTAAAGATGGCTTCAAGCTCAGTCATGTATTTTGGCTGCGCTACAATAATGGTCTCCGGTTTTCCTAATCCTATTGCCGAAAAGAAAGCATCCCAGTTTACAGATGGTGTAAGCTTTTGCAGCTCGGCAACTGTCATCGGGTTATATGTAATACGGTCGTCGCGTAGCGCTACTTTGTCCAACATTGGTGTTGCCATAGCGGTTTCCAGTGCCAAAATCCTTTTTGCAGCGGCAGTAGCGTCTTTTTCGTTATAGCCTATGTATTTAAGCATACGTGCTACGTGCTGCTCGTATTTTGCGCGTTTTTCCTTAGAGTCGGCATCCTCACTGGTATAGTAATCCCTGTCTGGTAGGCCAAGCCTGCCCGGACCAAGGGTAATTACGTTTTTGTTACTGTCTTTTGCATCAGCGCCTATGTAAATACCAAAAAAACCGATACCGCCTTCAAGCTCCATTTGTGCAAGGAACGCCTGTAGCGATTTTACGTCTTTAATAGCGTCAATCTGTTTAAGATACGGTTTCAGTGGAGTAATACCCGCTTTGTTGCGCGCCACGGTGTCCATAATGGTACGGTACATGTTAGCTGCTTTACCCTGGTCGCTGGTAGCGCTAAGGCTTTTGTTTGCTGCAGCTTCTTTAAGAATAGCCAGCGCATCATTGTTTGTGTTTTCGCGCAGCTCATCAAAGCTTCCCCAACGGGTTTTGTCGCCCGGAATCTGGGTAGCGTCTACCCATTTACCGTTTACGTACCTAAAAAAGTCGTCACCCGGTTTTACCGATGTGTCCATATACTGCAGGTTAATGCCCGGTTTTTGCTGGGCAGCGGCCTGGTGGCTGCAAAATGCACTACCGGCTACAACTATGGCAGCGGCATATTTTGCGTTTAGTAGTCGTTTCATTGTTTTTGTTTTTAGTAACATATGTGCAAATATAACGGCAAAAGTTACACTAAAAGACAGTTAATACTTAAAAAGGTTTAACGAGGGTTGATAAATATTCAAAAAAATCTGCAAATCAGCCTGTGCAATACCGCTCTGTTGTACCTTTGCAAAAAAAATACGGGAATGTTATCATCTCTTAAAAAATACCGCATTGTTATAGGGATATTTGTTGTGCTTTCTGCCGTTATCCTTACATTGTTCTATAATGCACTTAAGCCACAAAAGACCCTTAAAATATACAGCCCTGCCGATGTAAACCCGGAGCTTGCCGATAGTAGCGTTGTGGCCATAGCGCACCACCATCATATAGCACCATTTTCCTTTACCAATCAAAACGGGAAAGTGGTAACCAATAAAGATTATGAAGGCAAAATATATGTGGCCGATTTCTTTTTTACTACCTGCCAGAGCATTTGCCCTAAAATGACCAAAAACATGACATGGCTACAGGATAAAATTAAAGCCATGCCCGATGTAATGCTGCTGTCGCACTCGGTAACGCCTGATATAGACAGCGTACCCGTGCTGCGTGCCTATGCCAATGAAAAAGGTGCCATAGATGGTAAATGGAACCTGGTTACCGGCAATAAAAAAGATATTTACTACATAGCCCGTAAAAGCTACCTTGCTGTAAAAACTACCGATAGTAGTGAACTGTATGATATGGTACATACCGAGAATTTTATACTGGTAGATAAAAAAGGCCGCATCCGTGGCTTCTACGACGGTACTAATCTGGATAAGCCTACTGAAGGGGATACAAAAAACGTAACCCAACTTTTGGAAGACATTAAATGGTTACGCGAAAATGACTGATGGTAAAGTTTTATTAGTTACTTTTGCAATCTGAATTTATTCTAAATAAAAGTTGAAAACGAATCTTGCCCAGCTTCGCAAAGGCCAGAAAGCCGTAATCACCCACTTTAATGTGGATGCTATTCCGCTTAAACTACTGGAAATGGGGTGCCTGCCCGGAAATGAAGTAGAGCTTTTACAAATAGCCCCGCTGGGAGATCCTATATACATTAACGTTAGCGACAGCCACGTTAGCATTCGCAAAGAAACCGCTGCCGAAATAGACGTTATCATTATAACGCAGTAATTTTAATGGCCGGTACTACTATAAAAATAGCCCTTATAGGCAACCCAAACGTAGGGAAAACCTCAGTTTTTAACCAGCTTACCGGGCTTAACCAGCAGGTGGGAAACTATCCCGGTATTACTGTAGAGCGTAAAAGCGGCGTTTGTAAACTTCCTGATAACATAAGGGGCGAGGTAATAGACCTGCCCGGCACCTATAGCCTTAACGCCAGCTCAATGGACGAGAGCGTAGTTATAGAGCTGCTGATGAATAAAAACGACAAGGACTACCCCGATGTAGCCGTTGTTGTAAGCGATGTGGAGAACCTGAAGCGTAACCTGCTGCTGTTTACCCAGATAAAAGACCTGGAAATACCTACCATACTGGTTATTAATATGGCCGACCGTATGGATAAAAAAGGTATTTCGCTGGATATTCCTTACCTTGAAAACCATCTTAAAACCCGTATAGCGCTGGTAAGTACCCGTAAAGGTACCGGTATAGACCACCTTAAAGACCTGTTGCTTAACTATAAAGGCCTGAGCACTGAGCCTTGCCTTAATGCCAGCAGTATAGACCCTGAGTATTTTGACCGTTTAAGGAAGCAGTTTCCTAACCAGTTGTTGTACAAGTTGTGGCTGGTTATTACCCAGGATGTTAATTTCGGGAGGCTGGACAGGAAAGAAATTCAGGGTACATCGGTAACCAAAAGCAAATCGGACCTGAAGCGCATGCAGCAACAGGAAACCATAAAGCGCTACCAGTTTATAAACAGCGTGCTTAAGGTGGGCCAAACCATAGATGCAGGTAAGGCAAACGACCTGCGCGCCAGGCTGGACAGGGTGCTTACCCACAAGGTATTTGGCTATGTGATATTTGTTGCGGTGTTGATGCTTATTTTCCAGAGTATATTCTCGTGGAGCGAGGTGCCTATGGATCTTATAGATGAAGGATTTGCCTGGCTGGGTGATTTTGCCTCGGCTAACCTGCCTTCCGGTAAACTTACCGAGTTGATTTCAAAGGGTATTATACCCGGTATAGGAGGGGTAGTTATTTTTATTCCGCAAATTGCTTTTTTATTCTTCTTTATATCCCTGCTGGAAGAAAGCGGTTATATGAGCCGCGTGGTATTCCTAATGGACAAGATAATGAAACGCTTTGGCCTAAACGGCAAGAGTGTTGTGCCGCTTATTTCGGGTACGGCTTGTGCCATACCGGCCATTATGTCGGCTCGTAATATAGAAAACGCCCGCGAGCGCCTTATTACCATGCTGGTAACACCTTTTGTTACCTGTAGTGCCCGCCTGCCTGTATATACTATACTTATTTCGCTAATTATTCCCGAAAAAAACATACTGGGTATATTTAACCTTCAGGGGCTTGTGCTTATGGGCTTGTACCTGCTGGGTTTTGTTGCAGCAGTACTGGCAGCGTGGATACTGAATAAGATACTCGACCTGAAACATAAAAGCTTTTTTGTGGCCGAAATGCCAAATTATAAGCTTCCGTTAGCTAAAAATGTAGCCATAACTGTGGTAGAAAAAACCAAGGCTTTTGTTTTTGGTGCCGGAAAAATTATCATGGCGCTGTCAGTAGTAATATGGTTTCTGGGTTCGCATGGGCCGGGTAACGATTTTAAAAATGCTGCCGAGATAGTAAATCAAAATCCTCAACTACAACTACTGCCGCAAAAACAATTAGACGATGCCGTAAATGCTTACCGCTTAGAGCACTCATACATTGGTATAGCCGGCAAGGCCATAGAACCTGCCATTCGTCCGTTAGGATACGATTGGAAAATAGGCGTAGCCATAGTGTCGTCATTTGCTGCGCGTGAGGTGTTTGTGGGTACGCTTGCCACCATTTACAATATTGGTAGCAGTAGCGATGATGAAAACGCAGGTGAGGTAACCATACGCCAGCGTATGCAACAGGAAGTAAACCCCGCAACCGGCGAAAAAGTATTCAATTTTGCTACTGGTGTGTCGCTATTGCTGTTTTACGCATTTGCTATGCAGTGTATTAGCACACTTGCTATTACAAAGAAAGAGACTAATTCATGGAAATGGCCGTTAATACAATTAGTAAGCATGAGTTCAATGGCTTACATAGTGTCGTTATTAGCCTACCAATTCTTAAAATAAACCATGAAACCAACCATTTTCATTGCAATACTTGCGCTTTTCTGTGCGCCATACAGCGCTGTAGCACAGAGTAAAGTAGAAACTTCAAAGAAAGAACTATCGGGAGGATCCTCTTCTTCGTCTGGAAACACTGCTACTTCGCGTAAAAGCAGTGATGAAGATGGCGACGACGATGCAGACCCTGAAAATGTTAGTCTGTTTGTTGATATTACCCTGGGGATTTTTCGTTACGGGCTTATTGGTAAATACAGCACCGAAGACCACTTGTACAACAATCTTTCGGCTTACCCATATTGCACCGAACTTACGGGTAACTTTGATGAGGTGGAGCCCGAAACCAAATACAGGTTCAGGGTAGATGTAAAGGATAATTTCCTGTATAGGAACAGTGATCTTTTTGCGAACCATCTGGCGGTTAAGGTAAGGCCGCACCATGCATTTCACCTGGATGCCGATTATTATCATATCTTTGAACAACAGACTGCTACAGGTAATCACGACCTGGCGTTGTATTATTTTAATTTTGGGTACGATCGCCTGCGTATGGCACAGCTTAACCTGGGCTGGACAATTGGCATGAGTTATGTAGGTAGTGGGGTAGACCGTGGCGGTTTCAGTTTTGGTTTTAACGGCGAAATGTTTTTGCCGGCAAACATCAGCCTGCTGGCTTCTACTAAATGGTCGTGGATTAATAGTAAACCGGTGCATGCCTACGATTTGGGTGTTCGCTACCATATAAAACGATTTTTCGTGAACGGCGGTTTTGAGAAGCAGGTTATTGCTTCGCAGCATTACAATTTTTTATCCCTGGGAGGGGGCGTTTATTTTTAAGTTATGATACAAGATATTATCACATACGCGTTGGTGGTTTTGGCTGCTGCTTTTTTGGTAAAAAAGTTCTTTTTGCCCAAAAAAAAGAAAGTCGGCTGTGGCGATGACGACTGTAAATGCCACTAAAACAGCTTTTTTATCCTATAAATTAACATTCTTTCTTGATTTAGTTAAAGTGTTGATTTACAGACTTGTTATTATTTAGAATGAATATAAAAAAACGTACTTTTCTGAATACATGGCAATTGTTTGCGGTTTTTTCTCGTTCTAATCCCTATATTTGCGTTCCTGAATATTTAGAAAACTATGTACGATTCAATTAAAGAACTGCATTCATTTTGGGCCTACGGAGTGTTGGGCCTGTTGCTTATAGCATCGCTAAACTCGTTTGTTGGGCTTTCCAGAAAGAAGCCGTTTACAGCTAACGACCGTAAAATAGCCCTGTTTGCACTTATTTTTTCGCACGTACAGTTGTTGCTTGGTTTAATAATGCTTGCCATATCGCCTCTTTGGGCAAATGCAGCTCATGCTGAAGGCGGTATTATGAACGATACGTTCAGGCCTTTGCTTGTAGAGCACCCTGCCATAAACATTATAGCGCTTGCGCTGATAACCATAGGCTGGTCTAAACATAAAAAAGCAGAGGGCGACGCGGCTAAATTTAAAAAGATAGCCGTGCTTTATGCCATCGGACTGGTATTGCTGCTAAGCAGAATACCGTGGAGCAACTGGATAGGTTAAGCTCTTTTTTGTGGCCTTTTCAGGCCGTATATGTTCTTTGGTATGGTAATTGTGTAACTAACGGACAAAAATATTTTATCTATGAGGAATAGCATAATTATTTTCAGTACAGCAGTGCTCCTTTTCATACTGACTGCCTTTACTGCGGTACCCGAAACGGTACCAGCTAAAGTAAGTACTACTGCAAAATCGCCCGACACCACTGAGGTGGCTTCGGCATGCGAAGAAGTTAAAGAAACTTCAGATAACCTTACGTTGTATAAAACAAGCGTGTTGGCTACTTACTATGCCAATAAGTTTAACGGGCGTAAGACAACCAGTGGCGAACGTTTCCACAATTCAAAATACACTGCTGCACACATGAGGCTGCCTTTTGGTACCATGGTTAGGGTAACCAATGAAAGCAACGGCAAATCAGTAGATGTAAAGGTAAACGACCGCGGCCCGTACAGCAAAAAATACGAGATAGACCTTACCCGACAGGCTTTTATGGAAATTGCTTCTAAAAAAGGAAGCGGCAGCTTTAAGGTGAAAATAGAAATCATCGGTAAAAAATAATATGGCTAAAAAAGCAGTTTTTTTATTCCTTGTTGTATCGCTTGTGCTTGCAAGTTGCGGCAGTGCTAAAAAAGCTGCTTTTTCCATGTATGAAAAAAGTGCCGTGGCCACGTACTATGCCGATAAGTTTAACGGTAAAAAGACCGCCAGCGGAGAAGTATTCAGCAATAACAAATATACAGCTGCTCACCCCAAATTAGCCTTTGGTACCAAGCTTAGGGTTACCAATAAAGTAAACGGAAAGTCGGTAGTGGTTACTGTTAACGATCGTGGCCCTTTTACTAAAGGCTACGATTTAGACCTGACCAAAAAAGCTTTCATGGAAATTTCCGATAAAAAAACGCACGGCAAGCTTACAGTTTCTATAGAAATTGCCAAATAAAGTAAAGCTGTCAGTTTTTTAGGTAATTTTGACATTATTATTACCATCACACACATCGTATCATGATTATTTTTATTGTGGTTATTGCGGTATTAGTACTTGCAGTATACCTGTTTATGCAGCAACCTCTGTTTGGTGCAAAACCTACCGGCAAACGCCTTGAACGCATGCTTGCCTCCCCTCATTACAAAAATGGCGCTTTTGAAAACCTAAGCCACACTCCCCAGCTCGCCGAAGGTGCTTCTATGCCGAAGGTGATGTATGAGTTTTTCTTTAACAAAAGCAAAAGGGCTGCGCCTGCGCAACCTATCCCAACTGTAAAGCACGACCTGAAAAACCTGTCAAAGGATGAAAACATACTGTTTTGGTTCGGGCATTCCTCTTACTTCATTCAGGCAGATGGGAAAACATTGCTTGCCGATCCTGTATTTAGCGGAAACGCTTCGCCTATAGGAAACGTAAAAGCGTTTAAAGGTAGTGATGCCTACACAGCGGAAGACATGCCTGAAATCGACTTCCTGTTCCTGTCACACGACCATTGGGATCATTTGGATTACAAAACCATAAAAAAACTGTTGCCCAAAGTAAAAAGGGTAATAACAGGCCTGGGTACCGGTGCACATCTGGAGCGTTGGGGCTACAACCCTAACAGTATAACCGAACTTGACTGGTATGAAAGTGCTACTCTTGATGGTTTTACTTTCATTGCGCAGCCTGCCCGACATTTTAGCGGACGCGGTTTTAAACGAAACGGCACACTATTCATTTCGGCAGTATGGCAAACGCCGTCATTCAGGCTATACCTGGGCGGCGATAGTGGTTTTGATACCCATTTTGAAAAAATTGGCACGCAGTATGGCCCTTTTGACCTTGTAATACTGGAGTGCGGGCAGTACAACCATGCGTGGCATTACATACACATGATGCCCGAAGAGAATATTACGGCTGCAAGACAGTTGCGTGCCAAAATGCTTTTGCCTGTACACTGGGCAAAGTTTTCACTTGCATTACACGATTGGGACGAACCTATAAACAGGGCGGTAGCCGAAGCCGAAAAGCAACAACAACCTATAGTAACACCCATTATAGGGGAGAAGATTTATCTGGATAAAGTAAATACCACACCGCAGTGGTGGCGGGAACTGAATTAACAGTAGCTAATAAAGTATAAAAACGCGGAGAAGCCTTTCTCCGCGTTTTTTATTTGTAGGTGTGCATGTAGGCTTCAATTGCCTTTAATTCTTCGTCTGAGAAGGTTTTTGTGAGGTAGAAATTGGTTTTCATTACCTCGTACTGCTCCGGTTTTACAATTGGCTTGCCATTTCCTCTAAGAAACGTAACCATATCGCCGTTATTTTCGCGATATACTTTCGCTATTTCCTTAATCGAGGGGCCTATCGCCGGCCCGTCGGGTTTATGGCAGGTATAGCAGTTGCCTTTACCGTCAAATATCTCCTGGCCCAGGGTTTCCTGAGGGGTTAGTTTTGCAATATCACCTTCAGAAACTTCAACGGTACCCGAAGTGCTTTCCTCGGCTTTTTTACCACCGCACGCCATAAGGCTTAAGGCTGCGGTTATAGTCAGTAGCTTTTTCATCGTTGTTTGTTTTTCCTTTTCCTTATTTTTTATTGCCAAAATTTTTGCGGCTTCGCGGCTTTGCGAGGTATGTTTTACCACAAGGCTCACAACGCTTTTCACGAAGTACACAAATCTTTGGTTGAACAAAAAATGAGGCCACTAAGCTTTCCTTCGGAAAGGCAGGGCAAATATATTACTGATTCAGTAAAATAGCCGCTTCTTTGGCAAAATACGTACTGATAATATCGGCACCTGCGCGTTTTATGCAATGCAGCTGTTCTATCATTATTTTATCATGATCCAGCCAGCCACGTTCGGCAGCTGCCTTAACCATAGCGTACTCACCCGACACCTGGTATACCGATACCGGAACGTTTACAGCATTTTTAACCTCACGTACTATGTCTAGATAAGCTATACCCGGTTTTACCATAACTATGTCGGCGCCTTCTTCTACATCGTGTAGGGCTTCCTTAATGGCCTCAATGCGGTTAGCATAGTCCATTTGGTAGGTTTTTTTGTCTTTAGGTGCAGTTTCTCCACCCTCTTTAGGTGCGCTATCCAGTGCATCCCTGAAAGGCCCATAGAATGAAGACGCGTATTTAGCCGAGTAGCTCATAATACCTACGTTATGGAAACCGGCACTATCCAGTCCTTCACGCAGGCGGATAACACGACCGTCCATCATGTCGCTGGGTGCTACAAAGTCGGCTCCCGCTTCGGCCTGAGAAACCGCCATGCGTACCAATGCGTCTACCGTTTCATCATTGGCAATGTCGCCGTTTTTAATAATACCATCATGCCCGTATATAGAAAACGGATCGAGTGCTACATCGGGCATTACTATCATACCCGGTACGGCGTCTTTAATGGCCTTTATGGTGCGTTGCATCAGTCCGTCAGGGTTCCACGATTCTACGCCGGCGTTGTCTTTAAGGCTGTCGTCTACCTTTACGTAGATGTTTACTGCCTTAATACCCAGACTCCACAGCTCTTTTACTTCCTGTACGGTAAGGTCTATAGAACGGCGGTAAATACCCGGCATGCTTGGTATTTCCACTTTTATATTGGTTCCTTCAGCAATAAACATCGGGAACATAAAGTCATTTGGTGTTAGTATGGTTTCGCGTACTAACGAACGGATGGATTCGTTTACACGTAGTCTGCGGTTTCTGTGTATTGGGAACATAATTTAGTTTTAAGTTTACAGTTAACGGTTTACAGTTTGAGCTACTTTACGTATGAGTGAAGCCAGCATTTTCTTTATTTCGTTAACCTCTGAATTTAGTTTAATATAAGTATCGCCATTTATAAAGTTTAAATCTTTAGAAACAAGCAAAAGATATTCGAGTTCATGTGCAAAACCAGATGAAATATATAGGAACCGAATTAGTTCCTTCTGAGTTTCCCTTCCACAGCCTTCAGCTATATTTGTAGGGATTGAGAGACAAGCTCTGTTTATTTGAGAAATTAGGTTGAATTGCTCAGACTTAGGAAACGTTGCGGTAACCCGATACATATCGAGCACCAACTGATGTGACTTTTGCCAAACTAAATATTTCCTGTAATCAATCATTCTTAACCATTATTATGAGCAACTGTTAACTGTTAACCGTAAACTAATTTACCCATTCTTTCGGCTCCGCTAAAATCTTTATTAATCGTTCCTCCTCGCTACCCACTTCCGGATGGTGGTCATACACCCACTGCACGTGTGGCGGAAGGCTCATAAGGATACTCTCCATACGGCCGTTGGTTTTAAGGCCAAACAACGTGCCTTTATCGTGCACCAGGTTAAACTCCACATAGCGCCCACGGCGGATTTCCTGCCAGGTACGGTTTGCATCCGTGTACGGAATATCTTTCCTACGTTCTACTATAGGCACATACGCTTGCAGGAAGCTGTTACCTACTTCGGTTACAAAGTTGTACCACTGCTCCATACTGAAATTTTCAGTAGCCTTACAATGGTCAAAGAACAGGCCGCCTATACCACGGGCTTCATTGCGGTGCGCATTCCAAAAGTACTCGTCGCACTGCTTTTTAAAGCGCGGGTAAAAAGTAGCATCGTGCTTATCGCAGGCTGTTTTACAGGTTTGATGGAAATGCACGGCATCTTCATCAAACAGGTAATACGGCGTAAGGTCCTGACCGCCGCCAAACCAACTGTCTACTACATTCCCGGCCTTGTCGTACATTTCAAAATAACGCCAGTTGGCATGCACGGTAGGCACCATTGGGCTTTTCGGGTGGATAACTAGGCTAAGTCCGCAGGCAAAAAAGTCAACATCGCCCACGTTAAAATACGCCTGCATGGCTTTGGGTAGCGGCCCGTGTACGGCTGAGATGTTAACCCCGCCTTTTTCAAACACGTTGCCATTTTCTATCACACGGGTACGGCCACCACCACCTTCGGGGCGTTGCCAAAGGTCTTCACGGAATTTTGCCTTACCGTCTACCGCTTCAAGACCGGCAGTTATAGTGTCTTGTAATTGTTGTATGTATGCGTAAAATTTATCTTTCATTGTTTTTGTATTCCGATCTCAACAGCCCGTAGTATACCACATCTTCCAGTACGCCGTGCATGTTCTTAAACTCATTGCGGAGTATGCCCTCTTGTATAAAACCGTTTTTAAGGGCTACTTTTTTACTGCCGTGATTTTCGGGGTTTGCGCAAATGTATATTTTATTAAATCCGAGTGTGTTAAAACAAAAATCGGCTACTTCCGATACTGCTCTGGTAATAATTCCCCTGCCTTGGTAAGTGGCATCTATAAAATAGGCCAGCTCTGCCTTCATAATGCTCAGTATGATGTTCTTTACACATACATACCCTATAAGCGAGTTACTGGAGGCATCGCGCAGGAAAAAATAATAGTTTTCGCCGCGCTCTTCGTTGTTTGTGGCCTTTATAAAAAACGCAGTAGTCTTATCAAGTGTGTCACACAGCGAAACAGTAACCGGGAAAGTGTGGTTAATATGTACCTTGTTCTTTTCTATCAGCGAAAAGAACTCCGTTGGTTTTACATTGCTTATCCTGTCGGTAAACCACGTTTTCATTTTTAGTGTGTTTTTAGTTGTCAGTTGATGGTTGTTAGTTGTTAGCCAGCTTTTGTTTTTCCAATAACTAACAACCATCAACCAAAAACTATTTCTTGTATTCCTTCACGGCATCTACAAACGCCTTAGCGTGGTCTACCGGAATGTTTGGCAAAATGCCGTGTCCTAAATTAACGATATAATTGTCTTTGCCAAACTCATCAATCATCTGGTGTACCATTTTTTTAATGGTAGGTATAGGCGATAGCAGTCGGCTTGGGTCAAAATTACCCTGCAGGGTAATGCGGCCACCACTCAGGTAACGGGCATTGCGTGCGCTGCACGTCCAGTCTACACCCAGTGCCGAAGCTTTGCTCTGTGCCATATCGCCCAGTGCAAACCAGCAGCCTTTACCAAATACTATAACGTGAGTTTCCGGGGCAAGTGCTTCTACAATCTGGTTGATGTACCTCCATGAAAACTCCTGGTAATCTACCGGGCTTAGCATACCACCCCAACTGTCAAACACCTGTACGGCGTTTACACCTGCTTTTACTTTTTCTTTCAGGTAGGCTATGGTAGTATCGGTAATCTTCTGAAGTAACGCGTGTGCTGCTTCCGGCTGGCTAAAGCAGAAACCTTTGGCAGTATCAAAACTCTTAGAGCCTTTACCCTCCACGGCATAGCAGAAAATCGTCCACGGGCTGCCCGCGAAACCAATTAGCGGAACTTCATCGTTCAGCATTTCCTTGGTCAGTTTTATGGCATCCATAACGTAGCCAAGTGTTTCGTGGATATCCGGAACTATTACTTTTTCTACATCCTGAGCCGAGCGGATAGGATTAGGCAAAAACGGACCTACGCTTTCTTTCATAAGCACTTCTATACCCATAGCCTGCGGTACCACAAGGATGTCGCTAAACAAAATAGCCGCATCGGGTTTTACAATACGGATGGGCTGTACCGTAATTTCGGCAGCAAGCTCAGGCGTTTGGCAACGGGTAAAGAAATCGTATTTATCGCGCAGGGCACGGAATTCAGGTAAATACCTGCCTGCCTGGCGCATCATCCATACCGGCGGACGTTCTACGGTTTCGTTTCGTAATGCTTTTAAAAATAGGTCGTTTTTTATGCTCATTTGTTTGTTTTTATGTTTTGCCACTAATTTCACGAATGGCACTAATTTTTATTCATTGTTTCTGTGAGACCAGTAATTACGCACCTGCACTATTACATTTTCAATGCTCGGCTTGTGTGCCACAACTACTTTATCTGTTACACCTGTAAGCGCATTTGCAGTGGTTTGCCCAATGCAAAAACAGGCTTCATCGGTAATTGTATTCTCTTTCAGGTAACTCTCTACGCCCGATGGGCTAAAGAACAGTATACCATTCAGTTTTGTTTCTATTTTGTGTGGTGTAAGCACTGTATCGTACACCTGTGTTTCGGTAAAGGCTACGCCCGCTTTGGTCAATGTATCGGGCAGGGTTTCCTTGCGTATACTTCCGCTAAAGAACATAAAACGCTCTGTAGCGTATTTCTCTGTGATAATAATAGCAAGGCTTTCAGCATCGTTTGCCACCTCTACCACTTTAAAACCGTGACGCTCTATAAAGCTTTTTGTTTTTTCGCCTACGCAAAACACGTTACTGCCTGCAAATACACCACTGGCTATATGCTGTAAAAATCCTTTAAAGCCATTTTGACTTGTAAAGATAAGATTATCAGCAGTGTTGTTTATTTCAAAAGGCTTGTACTGAATGCCAATAAAATCAGCTTCTATAACCGAAAGCCCTGCATTAAGCAGATACAGCTTCTGGTTAGGTTGCAGTTTTTTGGTAGACAGTACTCTATACGCCATTATTTTTTCAGTTGGGTACGAATTTGTTCCATCAGTTCAGCACCACCGTTTTGTAGTATCTCATCCGCACATTCGTTGCCCAGATTACTGTAATCGGCACTTGCCGATAGGGTCTTTTCTATGTGCAGGCGTTGCTTGCCGTCTATACTCAGCAATACCCCTTCAAAACGGATTTCATTATCTACATAAGTTGCCAAAGCGCCTATTGGGGCAGTACAGCCACCCTCCAGCCTGCGTAGAAACTGGCGCTCTATATGCGTGGCTACTTCGGTAGGGGTGTCGTTTAGTTGTGCAAGGGCTTCGCGGCAGTAGGTATCGTTTTCCATGGCAACTACTACCATGGCACCCTGAGCCGGGGCAGGAATCATCCAGTCCAGCGTAATGTAATTACCCGGAAGCACGTTAATACGCTCCAATCCTGCGTGTGCGAAAATGGCACCTTCCCAAGTGCTTTCGGCCAGTTTTTTCAGGCGGGTGTTTACGTTGCCACGAAGGTCGGTAATGGTATGGTTAGGATAACGGTGCAGCCACTGTGCCTGGCGGCGAAGACTACCGGTAGCAATGGTTGCGGCATCGGCAAAAAAGCCGTCGTTGCCTTTATGTACTAAAATATCGTGGGTGTTGGCACGTGGTAGTACCGCCGCCTGAACTATGCCTTTTGGCAATGCGGTAGGTACATCTTTCATGCTGTGCACGGCTATGTCCACTTCGCCTTTTATCATGGCTACATCCAGCGTTTTGGTAAAAATACCGGTAATGCCCAGTTCGTATAGCGGCACATCGAGTATAATATCGCCTGTGCTTTTTACAGCTACAATTTCGGTGGCGTAGCCCAGGTCGTTTAACTTACGTTCTACCGTGTGTGCCTGCCACAGGGCAAGTTCGCTGTCACGGGTGCCTATTCGTATTGTTTTTTGTTCCAAGTTTCAGGTTTACAGGTTTCAGGTTACTGATTCAGCCGAAAAATCACATCGTAAAAGCTATGGTTTAAGTAGCTTGTTCTTTGGTTTCCAGTTTAAACACCTTTTCTATCCACTCTATGCTTTCATCTACCGATGTATTGTGGTCCTTAAGATGATTGGCAAAATGCGTTGTAATTTTCTGGATGATACGCTGGCTGATGATTTCGGCCTGCTCTTCATCAAAATTACGGAGTTTTTTGCGCTGAAAATCAATTTCTCCCTCTTTTATAGAGTTCAGTTTGTCTTTAAGGGCGTTTATGGTAGGGGCAAATTTACGGGCGTTTGTCCAGTCTATAAATTCGTCCATTACCTCAGTAATAATAGCCTCAGCTGCTGGAATGTGTTTTTTGCGGTTTTCCAGCGTGCTGTCGGTAATTTTGCTCAGGTCGTCCAGGTGCACTACGGTAACACCCTCAAGGCTGCGTACATTTTCGTGCACGTTCATAGGCACCGAAAGATCCAGTATCAGTAACGGCTTTTTTAAGGCAAGGATATCTTTGTCTATAGTAGGTTTTTGTGCTCCAGTGGCTACAACAAGTATATCGGCTTTTTCTATTTCCAGCGGAAGCAGGTCGTAGTCTTTAACCACAAGGTTAAACTTACCGGCTACCTGTTCGGCTTTTTCGCGTGTACGGTTTATAAGTACAATGTGGTTGTTCTTAGTGTGCTTTACCAGGTTTTCGCAGGTATTGCGGCCTATTTTTCCGGTTCCAAAAAGTAGTATGTTCTTGTTTTGGATGTCTACTACATTGGCCATCATATACTGCACCGATGCAAATGATACCGATGTGGCACCGCTGCTCAATTCGGTTTCGTTTTTAATGCGCTTGCTGGCTTGTATTACGCTGTTTACTAATCGTTCTATAAACGCGTTGGCAAGTCCGGCTTCTTTACTTTCTACAAAGCTGGATTTTATCTGGCTTATAATTTCAAAGTCGCCCAGTATCTGGCTATCCAGCCCGGTGCCTACACGAAACACGTGGTCTATGGCTTCAGGGCCTTTAAATACGAAAGCGGCGCGCTGAAATTCTTCCACCGAGCCGTTACTGTTATCGCAAAGTAGTTTTATAAGCTGAAATGGGTGTTGAGCAAACCCATATATTTCTGTACGGTTACAGGTGCTTACTACCACAAGGCTTTCTATGCCTTCGGTGGCAGCCTGTGCTAATACAGCTGCACGGCCTTGTGCGTCAAGGCTGAATTTTCCTCTCACTTCGGCGTCAGCTTTCCTGAAACTAAGTCCCACAGCATAAAAGTACTGATGCCTGTGCATGTTGTTTTTGTCCATATACACTTTTACCTAAAAAGTTTAACAAAAGTATAACAAGGCAGTTTTAAAAAATAACGCTCTACGTCCTAATTGTGTCGCTGTGGGATATTTTGACCCTGTAGCGTTATTTTTTACCGAATTCCTGTAACTTTGCACTAATATCAATGCTTTACAAAAACATAGTTTAGAAACATTCTAAATAAAAACAAACTGGTTTGTGTTTTTAGTTGATGAAAAAATATCGCTATGGGTTCGCATGAGGAGATAATGATTGAAGATGGTTTTTATGTGCTGAAGTTTGAAAACAACAGCGACGAAACCTCCCATTTTACAAGGGAAGCAGGCACTGAGCTTATACAATTCCACTTCGGGATTAAGGGCCGGGGTAAGTTTATATTTAATGAAGGCCGCTATGCGCTTGACCTGCGCGAGGAGGTTTCGCTATTCCTTTATAATCCACAAATCAGCCTTCCCATGCAGCTGGAAGTAGCACCGCACAGCTGGGTAATATCGGTATTGATTTCCATCAAAAAGTTTCACGGATTTTTCTCAGAACAGGCAGGTCATATACCGTTTCTTAGTCCCGGGAATATAGACAGGAAGTATTATAAAGACGATACCATAAACCCATCTATGGCTATAGTACTGAGCCAGATGTTCCACTTTAATATGCATCCTTCTATAAAGAAGCTGTACTTTAAGGGTAAGGTTTACGAACTGCTTAGTCTTTACTTTAATCGTGCGGAAGACCCTAATGCTGAGCAATGTCCTTTCTTGATAGATGAGGACAATGTGTTGAAAATTCGCCGCGCTAAAGATATTGTAATAGCCAATATGGCCGAACCGCCGGGACTTGAAGAACTGAGCGAACAGGTGGGCATCAGCCTGAAAAAGCTGAAAATGGGCTTCCGTCAGATTTATGGTGATAGTGTGTACGGTTTCCTGTTCGACTATAAAATGGACTACGCCCGTAAACTGCTGGACAGCGGTTCGTATAACGTAAACGAAGTGGGCCTGCGCATAGGCTACAGTACCGCAAGCCACTTTATAGCGGCGTTTAAAAAGAAATTTGGCACCACTCCTAAGAAGTACTTGATGAGTATTACGGAGAAGGTGTAAGGAAGACTTACAGATGATAGACGTAAGATAATAGACGGGGCGAGCAACCTGCAAGGTTTTAAAAACCTTGTAGGAAATGGAATAAATACGCGAAAACAGATGAAAACTTGGCAACCTATACCATTAGAAGCGCTTAATGCAAACATTAGTAAAGCAGTTGCAAATATGAGTATTACAGAGCTTGCACTATGGCACTATATAAAAATTACCCCTGAAAAATGGCAGGAAACAGAATATGGAAATGAAGGTAGCGGTTTTTGGGTGGTGGGTATTTTTGGCAGGCAAGTACTTTGGTATAATGACATTGAAGAAGGATTTAATGTTTCTTCGTATTCAAAGTATGGAGAAATAGGCACATATGCCTGTGAACAAGATGAGCTAAACACAGTAGTGTATCGTCTATATGAAGATATAAAAACAGGTAAAGTGTTTTTTAATCTTCCACCATCAGGTATAATCGGTAGTGATTTTTAAAACCGGTAACAACCTACAAGGTTTTTAAAACACAAATCTGCTCAAATGGACAATAGTTTTAAACTAATCCATTATAAACTAAAAGTATTAAGTAAGTGTATATAGCAGGGCTTAAGACGCGAAATTTGCACTGTAATCTGCATTGAACAATAGTTAAATAAAAAACATATACAGTCTGTTGTGCGATATTTGCACCCAACAGCGACACCATAAAACAAAAATAAAAGTAATGAAAGGAGTACTTTTAATTAACCTGGGCTCACCGGAAAGCCCTACCGCAAAAGATGTAAAACCGTACCTGGACGAGTTCCTTATGGATAAGTACGTTATAGACGTGCCGTTTCTGCTAAGGGCATTGCTTGTTCGTGGTATTATACTGCGCAAAAGGCCTGAGGAATCGGCTCACGCGTATGCTAAAATATGGTGGGAAGAAGGCTCACCGCTTATTGTACTGAGTAAAAGGCTACAGGAAAAAGTAGCTCCTAAAACAGAGATACCCGTAGAGCTGGCCATGCGTTACGGCAACCCGTCTATAGAAAGCGGATTGCAAAAACTATCTGACCAGGGTGTTACCGATGTATTGCTGTTTCCGTTGTATCCGCAGTATGCCATGGCTTCTACGCTAACCATACTGGTACTTGCCGAGGAAATCAGGAAAAAGAAATTCCCGCACATGCGCTTTACCGATGTACCTGCGTTTTACAACAAACCCGATTACATTACGGCGCTGGCTAATTCTATTAAAAAAGGGCTTGAAGGCTTTGAGTACGACCACCTGCTGTTTAGCTACCACGGTATACCGGAGCGTCACATCCGTAAGACCGATGTAACCAAGTCGCACTGTAAAATAAACGGTACCTGCTGCGTTACACCATCGGCGGCACATAAGTTTTGTTACCGCCACCAGTGCTACGAAACCACCAGGCTTGTGGTGGAGCAACTGGGGTTGCCTGAAGATAAATACTCGCTAACGTTCCAGAGCCGCCTTGCTGGTGATAAATGGCTGGAGCCGTATACCGATGTAGAAATAAACAAAATGCCTGAAGCAGGTATTAAAAACCTTGCGGTGGTTACCCCGGCGTTTGTATCAGACTGCCTGGAAACGCTGGAGGAAATAGCCATGCGTGCCAATGAGGATTTTGTGGAACACGGCGGCGAAAACTTCCATGCTATACCGTGCCTTAACGATGGCGACGAATGGGTAAACGTGGTAGCCAACTGGATAAATGAGTGGGCTAATGCTGAGGTGCCTGCCTAAAACGTTCTTAAATAAAAGCACTGATAAAAAGGAAGTCGAAAATATTGGCTTCCTTTTTGTTATTCGTTCAACTTTACCACAAGTACCGGTGGGAATAAACATAAGATTACATAAATTTGTATAAATCAATTGCATCATGACAGCTGAAGATAGTATCATCCGGCTTTCAGAATCTCAAATCTTCATGCTCAATATGAGTGAAGATGACATTCAGAACAACAAGGTTTTGTCTCAGGACGATTTGGATAGAATTGATTTAGAATGGCTAAGGCTCACACAGAAATAAATGGACTACAACTACATAAAATCACTGCACCTTATTTTTGTAATTACCTGGTTTGCCGGGTTGTTTTATATTGTAAGGCTGTTTGTGTACCATATAGAGGCTAACAGTAAGCCATCACCCGAAAAGGAAATCCTGATAAAGCAGTATAAGCTAATGACGTACAGGCTATGGTATATCATTACCTGGCCCAGTGCGGTGCTGGCAAGCATTTTTGCGTACTGGATGCTGTTTTTTACCCCTACGGGTAACGCATTGCTTACCCAGCCCTGGATGCACGTAAAGCTTACTTTTGTGTTCCTATTGTACCTGTATCACCTTAAGTGCCACCAGATATTTAAACAATTACAGCGCGATGAGGTGAAATATACTACCGGCTTTATGCGTTTGTGGAACGAAGGTGCCACCCTGATTTTGTTTGCAGTGGTATTTTTGGTAATTTTAAAAAATGCTGTAAACTGGATTTACGGTGTGGTGGGCATTATCCTGTTTAGCATATTGCTGATGTTGGGATATAAATTCTATAAAAAAATAAGGGAGAAAAACGGCTCCTGAGGCATGAAAGACAAATTCGGAATAAAACGGTGGTCATTACGGGTAAGGATATTTATATCCATGATATTTATTACCCTTATAGCATCGTTTCTTATAGCGCTGGTGTCTATTTACCAGTTTAACCGCGAGGCAAAAGAGTACCACCAGGACCGCCTGGAGCGCAAGGAAAACTCCATAAAGGAACACATCAGCTATGTGCTGGCCAACACTACGTATCCACTTACTACCGAGAATCTTCCGCTCATTTTTCGCGACCGTATTCACGAACTGGCAAACATTCAGGGTACCGAAATTAATATTTACGACCTTAATGGGCAATTACTCAAGTCAAGCAAAGCGGCTTTTTCGGTAGATACCATCAACCAGGATTTACCGGTAAAAATTCTCGACTCCATTCGTACCAACCCCGAAAAGCGTTATGTAGAGGCAGGTACCACTACAGATAATAAAAAGTTTCGCTCTTCATACAGCTATATAAAAGACACTAAGTTTAAACCGCTGGGCATCCTTAACCTTCCTTACATGGAAGATGATGGCTATTACGAAAAAGAGATAAACAACTTTATAGCCCGTTTTATACAGGTGTATTCGTTTATGCTTATTATTTCGGTAATTATTGCCTACTTCCTCAGTAGCTACATTGCCCAGAGTATTAAGGCAGTCAGTGTCCGTATAAAAGAAGCCAGCCTGAATGAGGTAAACGAAAAGATACACATGGACGAAGCCCCGCAGGAAATTACCCTGCTGGTAGATGCTTACAATAGCCTTGTAGACGACCTGGAGGCAAGTGCGGCGCTTTTGGCACAAAAAGAACGTGAGGAGGCCTGGCGCGAAATGGCCAAACAGGTAGCACACGAAATAAAAAACCCGCTAACACCCATGCGTCTTACGGTGCAGAGTTTCCAAAGGAAATTTGACCCTGCTGACCCGAACATCCGTGAGAAACTGGGCGAGTTTGTAAACACCCTTATACAGCAAATAGATACCATGACGTCTGTGGCATCGGCGTTTAGCAACTTTGCCTCGCTACCGGCGCAGCAGAATGAAACGCTGAATGTTGTAGAAATTGTGAAGCTGGCACTGGACATATTTAATGAAAGTTACATAAGCTTTCATACTGAGGAAAACATTATTATTACGCGTATGGACCGTACGCAGCTGATACGTATTATTACTAACCTGGTAAAGAATGCTATACAGGCACTGGATGAAGATAAACCAAATCCGCGTGTGGCGGTGCAGATTATCCGTGAAGGCGAAAAAGTAAAAATTACCGTAGCAGATAATGGTAAGGGTATAAGCACTGAAGACCGTGGCCGTATTTTTGAACCTAAGTTTACCACCAAGTCAAGCGGTATGGGGCTTGGCCTGAGTATTATCAGAAATATAGTAGAAAGCTACCACGGTACTATAACTTTTGACAGCACTCCCACAAAAGGTACTATCTTTACGGTAACGTTGCCTATAACCAAAGAAAAATAAAAAACAAAATACTATAACCATGGCTTTTGAAAACATACTTACCGAAACTGATAACGGTATAGCACAGATAACCATAAACAGGCCCACAAAGCTTAATGCCCTTAATAAAGATACCATAGGTGAGCTTCATGAAGCGTTTAAGGTGCTTGATGCAGATGCTACAGTAAAAGTAATCATAGTAACCGGTAGCGGTGAAAAGGCTTTTGTGGCCGGAGCCGATATTGCTGAGTTTGCCCATTTTGGGGTAGAGGGAGGAGAGCGCCTGGCTGCCGAAGGACAAGCCATGCTGTTTGACTTTGTGCAAAACCTGGGTACACCGGTAATAGCTGCTGTAAACGGCTTTGCGCTGGGCGGCGGTCTTGAACTGGCTATGGCCTGCCATTTCCGTGTAGCGGGTGACAATGCCAAAATGGGGCTGCCTGAAGTGTCGCTGGGTGTAATACCCGGATATGGTGGCACACAACGCCTGCCGCAGCTTATAGGAAAAGGTCGTGCTATGGAAATGATAATGACCGCAGGTATGGTTACAGCCGAGGATGCTAAGGCGTGGGGGCTTGTAAACCACGTAGTGCCACAGTCAGAGCTGCTTGACTTTACCAAAGGTATTGCAGCTAAAATAATGAAGAATTCGCCCGTAGCGATAAGCAAGGCTATTAAAGCTGTTAATGCAGGCTATGAAGCCGGAGTGAACGGTTTTATAAGCGAAATAAGGGCTTTTGGTGAAGCCTTCGGTACTGAGGATTTTAAGGAAGGTACTACTGCTTTTATTGAAAAAAGAAAAGCTAATTTCCCGGGAAGATAGTAAACGTATATAATCATAGAAATCGTAAAGGGGATAATCTGTGGTTATCCCCTTTTTGTTTATAGTAAAATTTGGGTACTGCAATATCTTAAATTCCATATCTTTAAAAATAGAATCAATAATCAATAGAGTATAGACAATGAACATTCATATAATAGGCGGAGGCAACCTGGGTGCCGCCATAGCCATAGGGTTGGCGCAGTTTACTACAGGAAACACTATTACTGTAACCCGCCGAAACGTAAAGCTTATAGATAACCTGAAACAATATGGTATAAACACATCGGCAGATAATGCCGATGGGATAGCCAATGCCGATATTTTAATGCTGGCCATAAAACCCTGGCAGGTAGATGCTGTACTGGGTGAACTATTGCCACACGTTTCGGGTAAAATTATAGCCTCGGCGGCAAGCGGGGTAACACTGGAACAGCTGCACGCCAAAATAGCCGGTACAAATACCGTGGTGCGTATTATGCCAAACATAGCTGCACAATACGGAGCTTCGGCTACCTGTGTTTCGGCTAAGGCAGAAGATATAAGTAAGGCACAGCCAATTGTAGACCTGTTTGATAAAGTGGGTACGGCTGTAATTATCGATGAAAAGCTGATGGATGCCGCTACGGTGTTGGGCGCCTGTGGTACTGCATTTGCACTGCGCTATATACGTGCCAGTATGCAGGCGGGAATAGAAATAGGCTTTGATGCCAAAACTGCTTTAGCAATATCAGCGCAGACTGCCCTGGGAGCTACCGAAATGCTGCTGAAAGAAAGCGCCCA
Organism: Flavobacterium sp. RHBU_3; assembly: GCF_046613565.1. Lineage (NCBI taxonomy): Bacteria > Pseudomonadati > Bacteroidota > Flavobacteriia > Flavobacteriales > Flavobacteriaceae > Flavobacterium > Flavobacterium sp. RHBU_3. Next base: position 146,710 of record NZ_JBKJHC010000002.1, read on the forward strand.
CCCGGAGCAGCTTATAGATAAGGTAACCACTCCGCAGGGTTGTACAATAGCCGGACTGAATGAAATGGAACACGAAGGCTTTAGCTCGTCGCTTATAAAGGGGATAAAAACCTCCTTAAAACAGATAAAAGGATGATGTAAAGTTCTCATTATGTATAAATGAAGCATTTCATCGGATTTATTTAGAGTACGTCTAAATTATTTGCAGCAACAAAAAAACTAACATAAGTTTGCTCCAGTAAAATAGCATTAGTAAAATTAAGTTTTACGGTATTTTTGGGGGCAAAAAAGGGAAAACGGTCTGTTTTCCCTTTTTTTATTGCCAAAAATGTAAGTGTGTTTTTTAAGTTTTGAATTTAAAAGTATATTTACATCATAAATTAATTGAACCAATGGAACTAAAATCAAGAAACCCATTTTTTGGAGGAAAGTCGTACAAGTCAGCAACCGATGTTTATGCGGCTGACTATGAAATAATGACCGTGAAAGGCACTGTTAATAAGACGTTTATTTTGTTTGCGTTGCTTTTTGCTGGTGCAATTCTTCCATTCTATATGCTTTTACAGGGAATAAATCCTTATCCGGCAGCAGTAGGTAGTGTTATTGTGGCCATCATTATGGTGGTTGTTAGTAGTATTTCACCAAAATTATCACCATATACGGCACCTGCATATGCTCTGTTTGAAGGTGTTTTTATTGGTACTGTTTCGCTAATATTCGAAGCAAAATATCCTGGTATAGTTATACAGGCTGTTGCAGGTTCTCTTGTTACATTTGGTGTTTGCTTGGCGCTGTATCGCTTTGGGGTTGTAAAAGTGACCGAACAATTTAAATCGGTTGTAATTGCGGCTACCCTTGCAATATGCACTTACTATCTTATCTCGGCATTATTAGGCTGGATATTCGGTATCTCATTATTTCACCATGGAAATTCACTGGTCAGTATTGGTTTCAGCATATTTGTAATCATAATAGCTGCCCTAAACCTTATACTTGATTTTGATCTTGTAGAACAGGGTGCACGCCGCCAGCTGCCAAAATATATGGAATGGTTTGCAGGCATGGGGCTGGTAATTACTATGGTATGGCTTTATGTCGAGTTTTTAAGGCTGCTTTCTAAACTGCAAAGCAGGAACTAAGAAACCATACCCATAAAAAAGAACAAAGCCTCACAATGTGAGGCTTTGTTCTTTTTTATACCGGTTGACCTTCGCCAAATTTTTGCAGGATTTCTTCAAATGCAGCGTACACATCTTCGGCGGCATCATTTGTAACCAGCTTTTGGCGGTATTCCTTAAAGTTAGGTATCCCTTTAAAGTAGTTAGTATAGTGCCTGCGTGTTTCGTTTATACCGGCACGCTCGCCTTTCCATTCTATAGACCATTTCAGGTGATTTCGGGCAGCTTCAACCCTGTCTGCTATAGTAGGTTCAGGTAGGTGTTCCCCGGTTTTAAAGAAGTGTTTTATTTCGTTAAAAATCCAAGGGTATCCTATAGCAGCACGGCCTATCATAAGTCCGTCTACACCATATTTATTTTTATATTCCAGCGCCTTTTCAGGGCTGTCTATGTCGCCGTTTCCAAAGATTGGTATGTGTATACGCGGGTTGTTCTTTACGCGGGCTATATGGCTCCAGTCGGCTTCACCCTTGTACATTTGGGCGCGTGTACGTCCGTGTATGCTCAGGGCTTTTATGCCTACGTCCTGCAGGCGTTCGGCTACCTCGTCTATATTAATAGAGTTTTCGTCCCAACCCAAACGCGTTTTTACGGTTACAGGCAGGCTCGTACTGTTTACAACAGCTTTTGTAAGACGCACCATAAGGTCAATATCCTTAAGTACACCGGCACCGGCGCCTTTGCATACCACCTTTTTTACAGGGCAGCCAAAGTTTATATCTACAAGATCGGGGTTTACGGTTTCCACAATACGGGCACTCATGGCCATGGCTTCCTCATCACCACCAAATATTTGTATACCCACAGGGCGTTCATAGTCAAATATATCCAGTTTTTGGCGGCTTTTTATAGCATCGCGGATAAGGCCTTCGCTCGAAATGAATTCGCTAAACATCATGTCGGCACCATGTGTTTTACACAACCTACGGAAAGGCGGGTCGCTTACATCTTCCATCGGAGCCAGAAGCAGCGGGAATTCAGGCAGTTCTATGTTTCCAATCTTTACCATCATCTACATTTTGTGCAAAAGTACAAATTAATATAATAACGCTTTAGGGCATCCCATTATATATATAGGACTGTTAAGAGCGTTAGATTTTATGTTAAATAGTTATTTAAAATATAAATAATTGTTTCGTCGGGTAGAAAACGCCGTTCAACAGGTGTTTTGTAAGTAAAATCCCTGATATTTAATGGTTGACTTACGCGAAACCCCCAGTAAAATGCGGTTCGTCGGGTAAAAAGTGCATTTTGTCGTTAATTAATTATTAATATTTTAACTAACTCATTATCTTTGCATTACCCACCAGAAGATAGTATTAAGAAATGGAAATGTTAAATAAGAGAGTTTTTGAATTAAGTTTAGTGGTTTTAACACTCACTGCCGGTAAGGCTGCCGCGCAGGAGAATAAAGTGACAGAGCCTGCCGAAAAGGCCGTAAACACTACGTTTAATGCTGTAGCACAAAAAAACATAAATAATGTTTTGATTGCCTATTTTACAGATAAAGAAATTGCTGAAAGCAAAATAGAAAAAAGGATGAGGATAAGAAAGAAAAAGAAAGACCCTATCCTTATTCCGTATACCCTAAACAAAAAGAGTTTTAGCTACTGCTAATCATTATAACAAACGCCGGCCGCTGAGTGCCGGCGTTTGTTTTTTATGCCACTTATAAAATGGCGCTTTGAAACACGCTAACTTTAACTATATTTGCCGATTAAAACGCGTATCTTTATACGTACCCGTGCCCAGGCACAAACTATGATAACTGACGAAGATGAAGAACATTAGGAACTTTTGTATTATTGCCCATATTGACCACGGTAAAAGTACCCTGGCCGACCGACTGCTTGATGCTACGCAAACCGTAACGGCGCGTGAAAAGCAAGCACAGCTGCTGGACAATATGGACCTGGAGCGTGAGCGCGGCATTACCATAAAAAGCCACGCCATACAAATGGAATACACCCACAACGGCGAAACATATATCCTTAACCTTATAGACACTCCGGGTCACGTAGACTTTAGCTACGAGGTATCACGCTCCATTGCAGCTTGCGAAGGCGCACTGCTTATTGTAGACGCTGCCCAGAGTATACAGGCACAAACCATAAGCAACTTGTACCTGGCGCTGGAAAACGACTTGGAAATTATCCCTGTACTAAATAAAATAGACCTGCCAAGCGCTAACCCTGAAGAAGTTAGTGATGATATTGTAGACCTGCTGGGCTGTAAACTGGAAGATATTATTCCGGCTTCGGGTAAAACAGGACTTGGTGTAGATAAAATCCTTGAAGCCATTATAGAGCGTATCCCTGCTCCTAAGGGCGATCCTGCAGAGCCGCTACAGGCACTGATTTTCGACTCGGTATATAACCCGTTCCGTGGTATTGAGGTTATTTTCCGTGTTATAAACGGAGAAATTAAAAAAGGCCAGAAGATTAAATTCATGGCTACAGGCAATGAATATTTTGCCGACGAAATAGGCACACTGAAACTAAACCAGGTGCCAAAACAAGTAGTAAGCGCTGGTGACGTTGGTTACCTAATATCTGGTATTAAAGAGGCAAAAGAGGTAAAAGTGGGTGATACCATTACCGATGCCAAAACGCCTACAACAAATATGATTGCCGGTTTTGAAAACGTAAAACCAATGGTATTTGCAGGTATTTACCCTGTAGATACAGAGGACTACGAAGAACTGCGCAACTCTATGGAGAAGCTACAGCTAAACGATGCTTCGCTGGTGTTTGCTGCTGAGAGTTCTGCGGCACTGGGCTTTGGTTTTAGGTGTGGATTCCTGGGCATGCTGCACATGGAAATTATACAGGAACGCCTGGAGCGCGAGTTTGACATGACGGTAATTACTACCGTACCAAACGTTAGCTACCTTGCGTATACTAAAAAAGAACCGGAAAAACCACTTGTTGTAAACAACCCAAGCGACCTGCCTGAGCCAAGCAAACTGAGCCATGTAGAGGAGCCGTATATTAAAGCAACCATTATTACCAAGGCCGACTTTGTGGGCAACGTAATGAGCCTGTGTATAGAAAAGCGTGGAATTATTACCAATCAAACGTACCTTACTACAGAGCGTGTGGAGCTTAACTTTGATATGCCGCTTGCCGAAATTGTATTCGACTTTTACGACAGGCTAAAAACCGTATCTAAAGGGTACGCCTCGTTTGACTACTCGCCTATAGGTATGCGTACCTCTAAGCTGGTACGCCTGGATGTACTGCTTAACGGCCAGGGTGTAGATGCACTGTCGGCACTTATCCACGAGGATAACGCCTACAACATTGGTAAAAAAATGTGCGAAAAGCTGAAAGAGCTTATACCACGCCAGCAGTTTGATATTCCTATCCAGGCGGCTATTGGTGTTAAGGTTATCAGCCGCGAAACGGTTAAAGCACTCCGTAAAGACGTTACCGCCAAGTGTTACGGTGGTGACATCTCCCGTAAGCGTAAACTTCTTGAAAAACAGAAGAAAGGTAAAAAGCGTATGCGCCAGGTGGGTAACGTAGAGATACCTCAGGAAGCGTTTATGGCGGTACTGAAGCTGAACGATTAAATTCTGTTTTGAATTTTAAATTATAAATTTTGAATGAAAGACCCGGTACAAGTTGTGCCGGGTTTTTTGTTTAATTTAGTAGAAAAATGGCTTATGTATAGAAAGTCCTCTGTTTTAGAGAGAAGAGCCCATCAGTTTGCCTTAGGTCTCCAAACGCGAAAATTATATCCTGCGGCAATAATTTGTGCAGGAAAATCTTATTACAAGAAAGTCGACAGATCAAAACCCTTTGATTCGCAATGCATTTCAAATAAATTAAGATTAAGACTATTAACAATAGGGGATATTCATTCAAAACAGAATGGTAATCTTATAGGATATTGTGCCGAAGTAAATGCAGCAAATCACGTTATGCTAAAATTAAAACATTTGAATCCTGAGGAAGTAAATTTCTCAAGTGCAATAAGACCGAGAACGATGCAAAAAATGCCGCCATGTAAAAATTGTAAACTGACTTTTAATATCTAATCAGTATGGCTTATTCTGAAATTGAACAAATAACGAGAGATTTGGATATTTTCTTTTCTGATGGTATAAAATTAATTCACTTGGCCTCAGGTGGAGGTATCCTGCCTGTTCTTTTAACCGCAACTGATAATTATAACGACCAAATTCTTGAGTCTATCTCAAGCATTAATCCTGAATTTGAAATAGAGATAAACCCTAACCTAAGCCAATTATTAAATTTAACAGAAGATGGATTAAATAATTATCTTGTAAGTTTTATAGAAATGGCTGGGAAAGGATTTTATAGTTATGATAAAACCAATATTGAAGATAAAGACAATATGAGTTTTCATTTAGTTGCAAAACCAACATCAAATATCTCCTCGTCATTCTTACGTGAGAAATATCACATAAAAGAAATAATCAACACAAATCAATCACTTCCTGAAAAATTTGAACCATTCAATTTGACTGAGAATATCTAAATATAGTCCTCATTCTTGGCAAAATAGTCATAGCATTCGGCATCTACGAAATGATACAGGCCTTCCGTAAGTTTAAGGCGTAACTGTGAGATTCCTTCGCTCCGCTGCACTGCGGCCGGAATGGAACGCCCGTACATCACACCGGATTAGGTTACTTTCTTCACGTACCGTCTTTGCGAGGAGGCACGACGAAGCAATCTAATTTCATTAAGAGTTGAGATTGCCACACTCCGCTGCGCTGCGTTCGCAAAGACAGGGCGCAATGGGAGCGCCCCACCACGATGACAGACAAAGCAAAAGAACGTAAGCCCCCTTACCTCAAGTATAGCAGCTCGTTACTATAAATTGCCGTACCTTTGCATAATAAAACAGTACGACTATGAAAGTTGAGATATGGAGTGATATTATGTGTCCGTTCTGCTACATCGGCAAGCGCCGTTTTGAAGAATCGCTGGCACAGTTTGGCAACAGCCAAAATATAGAGATTGAATGGAAAAGCTACCTGCTTTCGCCGGATATGAAAACCGATCCATCTAAGAACATCCACCAGTTTTTGGCGGAACACAAGGGCATTTCGCTGGAGGAAGCCAAGGGCATGAATAACTATGTTACCGAAATGGCGGCTTCTGTAGGCCTGAAATATGATTTTGATAAAGCCATACCGGCCAATAGCTTTAATGCCCACCGCTTTTTGCACTTTGCCAAGCAGCACGGCAAACAAAACGAAGCGGAGGAAATATTGTTTAAAAGCTATTTTACCGAAGGTAAAAACATAGACGATGCACAAACGCTGATGGCCATAGCACAGGAACTCGGACTCGATGTAGCTGCGCTTACGCAGGCTATGGGTAGTGATGCTTACGTAAACGATGTGGTAGCCGATATACAGGAAGCACAGCACATAGGCGTGCGTGGCGTGCCGTTCTTTGTGTTCGATCGTAAGTATGCGGTATCGGGTGCACAAACCCCTGAAGTCTTCTTACAAACGCTGGAAAGGTCTTTTGAGGAATGGCAGCAAGCACATCCGCAACTTACCGTTATAGAGGGCGACAGTTGCTCAGTAGACGGCGAGTGTAATTAAGCATTTCCATGTCGACCGCAGCGGAGACATCTCAAAATATTAATCTGAAGAGATTTCTCCTATCGTCGAAATGGAATAAAACGATAAAGCGGGCTAACATAGCCCGCTTTATCGTTTTTATAGTGTAAGCTTACAACGCTTTGTTTACTATAGTAGCGCTGGCCTGTGCAGTAGGCAGCACGGTAAGGTCGGCTATGTTTACATGGTACGGGCGCGATATTACAAATTGAATAATATCAGCTATATCCTCAGCATGCAGTGGTTCCAGGCCTTTGTATACGTTTTCGGCACGCTCGCGGTCTCCCTTAAATCGTACCTCGCTAAATTCGGTGTCTACCATACCCGGGTTAATAGCCCCTACGCGAATACCGTACTGGTTAAGATCCATGCGCATACCCTGATTAAGTGCATCTACAGCATGCTTGGTAGCGCAGTATACATTACCATTAGTGTACACCTCTTTACCGGCAATAGAGCCTATGTTAATAATATGGCCGCTACGGCGCTCTACCATGCCTGGTATAACTTCTTTGCTTACATACAGCAGGCCTTTAACGTTAATGTCTATCATGCTGTCCCAGTCGTCTACGTCGCCGTTTTCTATGGGGTCCAGGCCGTGTGCGTTACCGGCGTTGTTTATCAGCACGTCTATGTTTATAAAATCAGCAGGAAGCGATGCTATAGCCTTTGCCACCGCTTTCTTAGTCCTTACGTCAAAGTTCAGGGTTGTTACATCGGTAAGCTCGGCAAATTCATCCTGTAGTTCGGTAAGGCGGTCTTCGCGGCGCCCGCATATAATAAGGCGGTAACCATTTTGTGCCAGCAGTCGTGCTGTGGCCCTGCCTATACCGCTTGTAGCGCCTGTTATCAATACTGTTTTCTTCATTTGATGGTTATTTTGGAGTTTTAGATTATTGGATTGCCGGATTTGTGACATCAACAACTTTCAAACTTTATGACTTTTAACTTTATAACTGCTTAGGGCACCTTATTCCCCATGCTCTCCGTCCAAATGGCAAACCAGTCGGTAAGTTCCAGTTTTATCTGGGTAACCTTCATCTGGCTTTTCAGCCTGTCGCTGCTGGTAGAGCCCGATACCGGTATAATGCCCGCCGGGTGCTGCATAATCCAGGCCAGCAGTATTACGTCTACCGGGGCACTGTATTTTACCACCATATCCATAAGCAGCAGCTTTAACCTGCGGCTTTGTTCGTTACCCTGCTTAAACACGCTTCCTATAGGGCTCCATGCCAATGGCTTAATGTTGTTTACCATCATATAATCCAGCGTACCGTCCAGCATCGGCTGAAAAGCAGTCGCCGAAAATTCTATCTGGTTACAAAACACCTCGGTGCGGCTGCGTATAAGGTCGGTCTGGCTGTTGGTAAAGTTACTTACACCAAAGGCGCGGATCTTACCCTCGCTTTTCAGTTTGGTTACCGCTTCGGCTATCTCGTCCGGGTGCATTAACGGGCTTGGCCTGTGCAGCAACAGTACGTCAAGGTAGTCGGTTTGCAGGAACTTAAGCGAGTTTTCTGCACTCCAAATAATATATTCCTTACTGTAATCGTAGTGTTTTACCTTGTTTTCGCGGTTGCCAACGGTATGCTGTATGCCGCATTTACTTATCAGCTGTATGTCTTCACGCTTAACGCCGCTTTCGGCAAAGCCTCGTCCAAAATCAGCCTCGGTGGTATAACCCCCGTAAATATCGGCGTGGTCAAAGGTGGTGATGCCATAGCTTACGCAGTCGTTTATCAGCGCAGCCATTTGTGCAGGGGAGAATTTCGCATGCCAGTCGCCCCAGTTCATGGCTCCGGCTATTACAGGCGAAAGATGTACGTCCATTTTATTTTCTGTAGGGTTACAAACGTTGTAAAATTACACATAAATCCGTTGCATAATTTGTAAAAAAAGCCTCGCATTCGCGAGGCTTGAAAGTTTTATTTTTTTATAACTTTTTGTTTGTAAACTTCCGTCCCTGATGTGGCAGACACCAAATAAGTACCACTACTCAGCTTTGAAATATTTACAGTCCCCGAAGCGGCGTTGATGTTTTGCTGCACAACAACCTGGCCCAGCATGTTATAAACAATGATATTGTCTACAGGCTTACCGGCGCTAATGTTTATGATATCGGCTGCCGGGTTAGGCGAAATAACAACTTTATTTTGTTCAAAGTCCTCGTTACCTAATGTTGGCGTAATGTAAATACCGTAGTCTTCCACATCGCCAATCAATAGGTTGTTCTCACATGTAATCTGCTCCCAAGTAAGATACTGTTGAGATCCGTTTCCGCATATCCTCATAGGCAAAAGCGTATTTGTTACAGCCGTTTCCGGAATTAAAACATCTATATCAAATGTTTGTTCATAATTATCTTCATTCTGCCCGTAAAATATCATTTCTTCTACTTCAATAAGCTCATTGTTGTTAAAATCTATCAGCACTGCAAATGTCATCCTTTCCTGCGGATACGCTTTTGTTGTTACATGCAGCTGATAGGTTTGCCCCGCCGTAACAACCGTATTATCTGTACACATAAAGTTTACATAAGGGCCGCCTACCCTCTTGTCTGTTGCCCTGTTAATAGTATTAAAGCTAACATTACTTATGGTAAGGTCAAAAAAACCGTTAGCAACACTTGTAGGAATACAAAAAGTTTGTGGGCCTGCGGGCGATACTATAAAAAAGTCATTTTTTGTTAAAGTAGCACTTCCCTGCGCATTTGTTACGGTAAGCGATACATCATAAGTACCTGCGGCAGCGGTAAATTCCGGATTCTGGTAGGTTGATGTATACGTGTTTTCTGCGCTACTTATAGTCCATAAAAACGTAGTGCCTGGCATTACGGTGTTATAAATAAAAGTATTTGAAGAGCATGCAGAATCATCCAACAAGCGTACGGTTTCACTTTCACAGAAAACATCGCTAGTAAGCTTAAAGTCAACTTGTGGAACTAAAGGAGATACAAGACTGAGATTACCATTTTCTGCCAATAAAGACTGGCGTATTATCAAAGCATCCTGTATGCGTTCTTTCTGGTTTTGCGTGAACGAATTCTGGCAACTTTGGGGTGCGTAGGTCATGTAATTTTTAGCAAAACTAAAATTATTACTATTAGGGGCGCAAGCGTTAAACGAGGCATCGCATGAAGCAAACCGTATATGCGGCGCTGTATCGGCACAGCAATCGCCGCTTCCTGTTCCGCAACCATTTTCTACCGGAGGGCAAGATGCACCGTCATTATCACCTTCAAATGTATGATAAAGATTAAGCCCATGCCCCAATTCATGCTGAAGGGTTATACCAGTAGTTGATAATACTTGTGAATATAGCATTACAGTGCCGTCAATGGCTGTACCGTGTGCAGAAGCGTATGGGGCATACCCTCCCAATGGCGAGGTGCCGTTGTCAATTTCTGAAATTATCCAAATGTTGTAGTACTGGTTAGAATCCCAAAAGCTTGTGGCTTTAAGGCTTGCATTGGTTATACCTATACCAGAACTGTCGTAAGCCACACCATTGTTCATATACTCAGTATTTTGGGTCATGTCTACCCTTACAATACCGTTAGTACAGTTTCCCTGCGGGTCGCGCACAGCCAAAGCAAATTCCAGTCCGGTATCTACACCGTCTCCATCGCCTAAAGACCCGGCGACTTTCCTGTACGACTCGTTTAACTGCTTAATTTTTAGCTTTATTGCCTCGTCAGTTACATTAACCCCCTCACCCACAGGTTCTCCTTTGTGCATAATATGGAAAACAACCGGAATAACATAAATTGGATTTTCAGACTCATTTTTAGAGGCTACCCGGCTATGGGGTTTTGCATCAAATTCCTGCATTCTTTTTGCATATTCAGGATTAGTTGCCACTAAATTTTGGTGGTAGGTATCTGTACCGCAATGTTCCTGCGCCTGCGCTGTAGTTATAAACAGGCAGGTAATAATAAATAATAATTGCTTCATTGGTTTGTGCATTAAATTTGCCGGCAAAATTAACAAAAATATACTTAAACCGGGATAATTCCGTTTTAACACTGCCTGTACCATAGCGAAAACAATGTAGTTAATAATAGTTTTGTTTTTATGTTTTTGAAATTCAGTAAATTGCATCAACTATAAAACCCGTTAACAACATATTAACACGCTATGCGCGGTAAACTGTATAAATTCGGCAATGAATTTGTGGTGTTAAAAGCATTTGTTAAATTACACTCCTTAAAACAACGACATAAATTATGGAAGGAAATACTGCCGCCTTAGACATAAGGGCGATTAATGAAAAGATAGAAAGGGAAAGCGCTTTTGTAGACCTGCTGGTAATGGAAATGAACAAGGTTATCGTAGGACAGAAGTACATGATAGAGCGTCTGCTAATCGGTTTATTAGGCCAGGGCCACATATTGCTGGAAGGTGTTCCGGGGCTTGCAAAAACGCTGGCTATTAATACACTGAGCCAGGCGGTCCAGGGCAGCTTTAGCCGTATACAGTTTACGCCTGACCTGCTTCCTGCCGACGTGGTGGGTACCCTTATCTACAACATTAAGCAAAATGACTTTACCATAAAAAAAGGGCCTATCTTCGCTAACTTCGTGCTTGCAGATGAGATTAACCGTGCCCCTGCAAAAGTGCAGTCGGCGCTGCTTGAAGCCATGCAGGAAAAGCAGGTAACTATAGGCGACGAAACCTTTAAGCTGGAAAAACCATTCCTTGTAATGGCTACCATGAACCCGGTAGAACAGGAAGGTACCTATCCGCTGCCGGAAGCGCAGGTAGACCGTTTTATGCTGAAAGCGGTTATAGACTATCCTAAAATGGAAGACGAGCGCTTGGTAATACGTGCCAACCTAAAAGGGGCTTTCGAAAAAGTAAACCCTGTAGTTACTACCGACCAGATACTGCGTGCCCAGGCAGCAGTTCGTGAGGTATACATGGACGAAAAAATAGAAAAATATATTCTTGATATCATCTTTGCTACCCGTTATCCTGAAAAATATAAGTTGGCAAACCTTAAGCCGCTTATCAGCTTTGGTTCATCGCCAAGGGGTAGTATTAACCTGGCCACTGCTGCCAAGTGTTATGCCTTCATTAAACGTCGTGGTTATGTAATACCTGAAGATGTACGTGCTGTAGTGCATGATGTACTGCGCCACCGTATAGGTATTACCTACGAAGCCGAAGCCGAAAACATCACTTCGATTGATATTATCAACAAAATTGTAAACGAGGTAGAAGTGCCATAGCAATTAGTTTTACTTGTTTCAGGTTTCAGGTTTCAAGTTGTGGAACCTGAAGAAAGATGTACAGAACGGCAAAAAAACCTGAAACTTTAAACTTGAAACTAAAAAAATGGATACAAAAGATATATTAAAAAAGGTCCGCAAGATCGAGATAAAGACCCGGCGGCTCAGCAACCACATATTTTCCGGTGAGTACCACTCGTCGTTTAAAGGTAAGGGTATGACCTTTAGCGAGGTGCGCCAGTACCAGTTTGGCGACGACGTGCGTAACATTGACTGGAACGTTACGGCGCGCTATAACGAACCGTACATTAAGGTTTTTGAGGAAGAACGCGAGCTTACCATGATGCTTATGGCCGACGTGAGCGGTAGCGAAAGCTTTGGTACACAAAACGCTTTTAAGCGCGATATTGTTACCGAAATTGCGGCTACCATGGCGTTTTCGGCTACGCAGAATAACGACAAAATAGGCCTTATACTTTTCTCAGACCAGATAGAGCTGTTTATCCCTCCCAAAAAAGGGAAGAGCCACGTGCTGCGCATCATCCGTGAGCTGATAGAGTTTCAGCCGAAAAGCAAAAAGACTGATGTAGGCCAGGCGCTTAAATTCCTGTCGGGCGTGCTGAAAAAGAGGGCTATTGTATTCCTTATCTCTGATTTTATGGCCGATGGTTATGACCATACCTTAAAAATAGCTGCTAAAAAGCACGATATTACCGGGGTGCGCGTGTATGATACCCGTGAGGAACAGTTGCCTAACCTGGGTATGGTGCAAATGACCGATGCCGAAAGCGGTGAGACCCTGCTGGTTAATACCGGCAGCAAAAAGGTACGCCTGCAATATGAAAAGTATTATCAGGAAAAGGTAAAATATTTCCAGGAAACATTTAGCCGATGCGGTGCCGGTACGGTAAGCACCCGCACAGACGAATCGTATGTAACCAAACTGTTGGGCTATTTTAAGGCCCGGGCATAAGCAGGTTAAAACCATGAGAGTAACAAAAAACAACTATCTGTATGCCTTACTGGCGCTGTTTATAGGGTTTGCCGCCATTGCGCAGCAAAATCCTATACAAACCAGTATCGATTCAGCTAAGATAAAAATAGGGGCGCAGGCTAACCTTACCCTTAAGGCTACCGTAAACAGCAAAGACAGGGTAAACTTCCCCGAAGGTAAAGTATTCGGACAGTTGGAAGTACTGGAGTCGTACCCGGTAGATACTGTGAAAAAAGGCAGCATCTATGAGCTGGTAAAAAAATACGGCATTACCCAGTTTGACAGCGGGAGATATGTAATACCACGCCTTCCGGTAGTTATAAATAACAAAACCCTGCAAACCGATTCATTAGTGCTTGAGGTAGCACCTGTACAGGTAGATACCCTGAAGCAAAAAATGTACGACATTAAACCTGTAGCTACTGGCGAATCCTTTACCCCGATGTGGGTATGGATACTATTGGGCATAGTGGTTTTGGCTGCATTGGGCTTTGCCGGATGGTGGTTTTTCCTTCGTAACAAGAAACCGGCAGAGAAGAAAAAACCTGAGGTTGTTGTTTCGCCAATAGAAAAGGCTACTGCCGAACTGCAAAATCTTGAAAAGAAAGAACTACTGCAACAGGGGGCTGTAAAAGAATACTATAGCGAACTGGCCGATATAGCCCGTATGTATATAGAAGAAGCCATACACGTACCGGCTATGGAAAGCACCACAGGCGAACTGATAGAAGCCATGCGCGAAGCCATAAAACGCCGCAAAATGGTACTGAAGCAGGAAACCTTTGAGCAGCTTGAGAAAGTACTGCGGACTGCCGATATGGTGAAGTTTGCCAAATCGCGACCGCTGGATTTTGAAATTGCCGACGACCGCAGCCGTATAGAACAAACCATAGTGGTTATAGACCGAAGTATTCCGGAAGATAAGCCGGATGAAGAAGATACCACACAGGCATGGCTGGAAGCCAAACGCCTAAAGGAAGAAGCCAAACGCAAAAAACAAAGGCGCAATATGGTCATTGTAGGTGCTTGTGTAGTGGTTTTTGCCGTGTCCGGATATTTTGGTTACACTTTTGTGAGAGGCCTGCTGTACGGTGAGTCTACCAAAGAAATGCTGGAAGGCAGCTGGGTAAAAAGCGAATATGGTGTGCCGGGTGTTACTATAGAAACCCCACACGTACTAAAACGCCTTGATCCATCGACACTGATGCCAAAAGACAGCTATGCGCTGTTTAAGGATATGGCCATGTTTGGCGACGGTAAGCCTTTTGGTGATTTTTATATTGCGGTAGCTACCCTAAACATGAAAGAGCCTAAGGATGTAGACCTGGGTACGGTGATAGAAGGCGTTATAAAAACATGGGAAGGAAACGGCGCAGAAGATATCCTGGTTAAGGATGAAGAATTCCGAACACCAAACGGTATTACCGGAAAGCGTGCTTACGGTACCATGGCCTATCCTGATCCGCTTACCAAGCAGTCGCGCAGGCTGTATTATGAGGTGTATGTTTTTGGGCAGCAACAGGGCTTGCAGGAAATAACCATACTGCATAAAGAAGGCGACGAGTATGCCCCTAAAATAATGGAGCGCATAAAGAATTCGATAGAAATGAGGAACCTGAACCCGAATCAGCAACAACAAGAGCAACAAGAGCAACCGCAATAATATGAACGAAGTAACATTTTTAAATCCCGGTTTCTTCTGGCTGTTTGCGGCAATACCTGTGGCTATTGGCTGGTACATCTGGAAAAGGAAAAAACAAACCGCAGCACTTACGGTTAGTTCACTAAACGGTTTTAAGGCGGCACCATCTATGCTTGCTAAGCTAAAGCCGGTGTTGTTTGCACTGAGGCTATTGGCACTAAGCTGTATTATTGTGGGGCTTGCCCGTCCGCGTAAGGTAGACATCAACAACAAGATACGCTCTACCATGGGTATAGACATTGTTATGGCTATAGACGTTTCGGGCAGTATGCTTGCCAAAGACCTTAAACCAAACCGCCTTGAAGCACTTAAAAAAGTAGCAGAGGATTTTGTAGACAATCGCCCTAACGACCGTATAGGCCTGGTGGTTTACGCAGGCGAAAGCTATACCCGTGTACCTGTAACCAGCGATAAGGAGCTTGTAAAACAATCGATAAGCGAAATACAATACGACGACCAGGTGCTGCAGGACGGTACAGGTATAGGCGTAGGACTTGCTACTGCCATAAACAGGCTGAAGGAAAGCAAGGCAAAAAGCCGCATCATTATACTGCTGACAGACGGTGTAAACAATTCGGGTTTTATAGACCCGCGTATGGCATCGGACTTTGCTAAGGAGCACAACATAAAGGTGTACACCATAGGTATAGGCAGCAACGGCCGCGCCATGATGCCGTATGCTAAAGATCCGCGTACGGGTAAGCTTGTGTACCAGATGATGCCGGTAGAAATAGACGAGGCGCTGCTGAAAGAAATAGCCAAGAAAACCGATGGTACCTACTTTAGGGCTACCAGTAACAGCAGGCTTAAGGCTATTTATGAAGAGATAAACAAGCTCGAGAAAACCGAGATAGAAGAACAAAAGTTTTATAATTACGACGAAAAGTTCCATCTGTGGGTATGGGCCGCCCTGGGGCTGCTTGTGCTGGAGGCAGCTGCGCGTAAAACACTTTACAGAAGCTTTATATAAACTATGTACGAGTTAGACGAACCAAAATATTTGTACCTGCTGGGTATTATCCCGGTGCTTGTAGCGCTTTTTTTATTCAACCTGTGGTGGAAAAAAAGGAAGCAGCGCCAGTTTGGCGACCCTACGCTGGTACGCAGGCTCAGCGCCGACAGTTCGGTATTTAAACCGGCACTGAAACTAACCGTGGTATCACTGGCCATTGCTGCCGTAATCCTTGCATTGGTAAACCCAAAAGTGGGTACCCGTACCGAAACGGTGAAGCGCCAGGGTGTAGATATTGTTTTTGCCATAGACGTAAGTAAAAGTATGCTTGCCGAAGACATAGCCCCAAGCAGGCTGGAAAAGGCGAAGCAAATCACATCGCAAATCATCAACAGCCTGGGTGCCGACCGCATTGGTATCATCGGTTATGCTGGTAGTGCCTATCCGGTACTGCCCATTACTACTGACTACAGTGTGGCAAAGATGTTTTTGCAGAACATGAATACCGATATGGTTTCGAGTCAGGGTACTGCTATAGCCGATGCTATTCATCTTGCTTCAACGTATTATGACGACCCCCAGACCAGCAAGTTGCTGATACTGATTTCGGACGGTGAAGACCACGGAGAGGATAGTGAAGCCGCGGCTGCTGAGGCAAAAGAAAAAGGCATTAAGATACTTACCATAGGTGTGGGTACCGAAAAAGGAGGGCCTATACCACTGCGTGAAAACGGCAAGCTTCAGGGGTATAAACAGGATAATATAGGCGAAACAGTAATTACAAAGCTATACCCGGAAGCCCTGAAAACCATAGCCGAAAAAACCGATGGTGGTTATGTATACGGTGGTACAACCCGCGAGGTAACCGAGTATGTAAAAAAGGCTTTGGACAACATAGAAAAAAAGGAATTCGATTCTAAAGAGGTAGCGCTATACGAGTCGCAGTTCCAGTGGTTTTTAGGAGCAGCGTTTTTGCTCCTGTTTATAGACATCTTTCTGCTGGACAGGAAAACGGCCTGGATTACAAAACTTAACCTGTTTAACGAAAAAGAATAATGAAAAGAGTACTTACAGTATGCCTGCTGCTTGGTGCCATTACGGCTTTTTCGCAGGAAAAGCAGCCACAACAGGTTCAGGTAAAAGACAGGAACCTGCCGAAGGGTAATAAAGCCTTTGACAGTAAAGATTATACCACTGCCGAAGCAGAATACCGCATTTCGGGTAGTAATGAACCGGGCAAGTCGATAGCCTCATACAACTTGGGTAATGCCATTTACAGGCAGAAGAAACCGGCTGAATCGGCTTTTGCGTATGCCCGTGCCATAGAAATGGCTAAGACCAAGGAGGACAAGCACCGTGCTTTCCACAATATGGGCAATGCGCTTATGGAATTAAAGGATTATCAAAACGCGGTGGAAGCCTATAAAAATGCTTTGCGCAATAACCCGGCCGATGAGCAAACGCGTTATAACTTTGCCCTGGCTAAGAAAATGCTGAAGCAAAACCCTCCGCCACCACCGCAAAAGAACAACGATAAGGACAAAAAGGACCAGCAGGATAAAAACAAGGACAACAAAAACCAGGATCCTAACAAAGGTGGAGGTGACGATAAAAAAGACCAGGACAAGGATAAGAAAGACGGAAAAGATAAACAGGATAACAACCAGGATAAAGGCGATAATAAAGATAAAAAGAACGGTAACGGCAAGGATAAGAATGAAGGCGGCGACCCTAAACCAAGCGGTGCCAGCCCTAACAAAGACCAGATGGAACGCATGCTCGATGCTATGAACAACGAAGAGAAAAAAGTTCAGGATAAACTGAAAAACGGTAAAAAAGTGCGTGGCCAGCAGGTAAAACCTGAAAAAGACTGGTAATAGCCACCACAAATGCTATTTTTGCAAAAAAGGAAACTGACCGCCTGAAAGCGGAATAACGAACGTAATGAAAAAGTATTTAATCTTATTATTCCTTTTAGCACTCCAGGGGCTATACGCCCAGGTGGAGTTTAAAGCCACACCCAGCCGCAGCAAGATAGGGGTGAATGAGCACGTACGTGTAGAGTTTACCATGAACCAAGACGGTGATAACTTTGTGCCGCCATCGTTTCAGGGATTTAAGGTTTCGGGGCCGGGGCAAAGCATTAATAACTCTTGGGTAAACGGTAAACATACTTTTAGCAAAAGCTATAATTACTTGCTTACGCCTACTGCTAAAGGTACTTTTACCATTGGTTCGGCTACTATAGAAATAGCGGGGGTAGAATACAAAACAACACCGTTTAAAATCACGGTGGGCAACGCCGTGGCAGAACCCGATCCGGATCAGCAGGCGCCGCAATACAACCCTTTCAATCCGTTTGACCCGTTTGGGCGCAGGCAGCAACAGCAACAACAGCAGCAAAACATCAATATAGATCCGAAAGACGAGGTACATCTTGTAGCTGAAGTGCAAAATACAAACCCGTATGTAAACGAACCGGTTAATGTAGTATACAAGTTGTACATAGGTGGTAATGTGGGTAATATATCGTGGCAGGAAAAGACTACCCCGAAATATAACGACTTCTGGAGCCAGGTGGACTTGCTTAAAGGAGAGAAAATTCAACTGAAAGAGGGTACTTACAAAGGCAAACCTGCGCATTATATAGTAGTGCGTAAGGCGGTATTGTATCCGCAGAAAAGCGGGAAATTACTATTAGAGCCGCTGATTGATGAAATTGGCGCAGAGATAGTAGCTGGCCGCCCTGATTTCTTTGGGCGTGTGCAGATGAAGGAGACTAAAATGACGGTGAGTACCGGCAAGCAGTATATTAACGTAAGGGCGTTGCCGGAAGCGGGTAAGCCGGCCGACTTTGCCGGAGCTGTAGGTAAATTCGATTTTAAGGTTACGCCAGATAAAACCACAAGCAAAAATGGTGAGTCGATTAAGCTTACGGTAAGCGTTAACGGTAAGGGTAACCTGAAACTGTTTAGCCTGCCGAAGCCCGAAGTGCCTGCCGCACTGGAAATGTATGACCCTGAACATAAAGAAGATGTTCAAACGCCGCTTACAGGTATGACAGGTAGTATAAGCGATGTGTACACGATAGTGCCAAACAATAAAGGCAAGTACCCAATAAAAGCCATGACGTTCTCGTGGTTTGACCCTGCTACAGGCAAATACTACAGCAAAACCAGCGATGAGATAATGATAGATGTGCTTAGCGTACCGGAAGGCACAGTGGCATCTAACAAAGCACAGGGTGGCAAACAGAAAGTAGCCGCGGGTGAAACCTTCCGCTACATAGCTACCCAGACAACGCTGAGGGCGCAGACCAATGAGGATTTTTACGGTTCTACGCTTTTCTATGTGCTGTTAGCTGCACCGTTTGCATTCATCCCGGTAATTGTATTGGCACGTAAGAAGAAAGAAGCCTACGATAGTGATGTGGAAGGCAGCAAGATACGAAACAACAATAAGCTGGCTAAAAAGTACCTTACTGCGGCACGGAAAGAGTTGGGCAACAAAGAGCCGTTCTACCTGGCGCTTGAAAAAGCCCTGCACAACTTCCTGAAAGCAAAACTGCGCATTGAAACTGCCGAGCTGAGTCGCGATAACATACGCGAGCTTTTACTTTCGCGCAATGCTAACCCGGATACGGTAGACGCGTTTAGCCGTATTATGGACAGTTGTGAGTTTGCACGTTATGCACCATCGTCAGATACGGCTATGAACCAGGATTACGAAAGTGCGGTGAGTGTAATAACGAGTTTAGCAAAACAGGTTTCTTAGATAGAATTAAGTGCGAAGTGATAGGGCTTTTTCGTGATATTTTTACCACAAGATGCACAAAGTTTTTTCACGGAGTTCACAAGGTAAATGAATAACAAAATATAGTACTTAAAAGTTCACAAAGGTTTGGAGCCTAGCTCCAAGCTCTGCACCGCAAAGCTTTGTGTACTTTGTACGCTGACGAAGTCGGTACTTGTGGTCAATAACATAGTGTGCTTAGTGAAAAAACTTTGTGCACCTTGTGGTAAAAAAATAAAGAGTAAGGCTAACAAGAATGTTTATGACAGAAAACCAAATAGCAAAAATAGCCTTTGATTGTGCGCTCAAAGTTCACAAGGCTCTTGGCCCGGGACTTCTGGAAAGTGCCTATACCGAATGTTTGTGCTATGAAATATACAAGTCAGGTTTATATGTTGAAAAAGAAAAGCCAATGCCGCTTCAATATGGAGAAATAAAGCTGGATACCGGATACCGCACAGATATTATAGTAGAGAACAAGTTTATTATCGAAGTTAAATCTGTTGAAGAAGTCCATGACATCCATCTTGCACAGTTACTGACTTATCTGAAGTTATCGGGCTGTAAATTAGGTTTTTTAATAAATTTTAATGTTATATTACTCAAAGATGGTTTGAGGAGAGTAATTAACGGGACATTATAGCATGAAAAATATAGCATACATAATACTCTTTATAACCCAGTTGGTTATGGCGCAAAGCTTTGACCAGGGTAATGCCCTGTACAAAAAGGGCGACTACAAAGGCGCTGCGGCTCAGTATGAGGGTATACTAAAAGAGGGTAAAGAATCGGCTGAGGTGTATTTTAATTTGGGTAATGCTTATTATAAGCTGAACCAGGTGGCTCCGGCTGTTTATTATTTTGAAAAGGCATTGCTGCTGGATCCGGGTAATAAAGATGCCCAAATAAATCTTGGCTTTGCCCAGAAAATGACCATAGACGACATAAAGGCTACACCGCGGGTGGGCTTTTCTAAAATGATTTACAATGCTACCGGCAGCTATCATTACAATACCTGGGGGTGGATAGCGGTGAGTTTTGCCTTTTTGTGCCTTGCACTGTTTATAGGGTATTACTTTTCGGGTAGTACACTGCTTAAGCGTATTTTCTTTGTGGGAATGTTTGTGGCAGCCGGGTTGCTGGTACTGAGTGTTATATCTGCCATATACGTTAAATCGCAGAAGAACCGTGAGAATTACGCTGTAGTATTCCCCGAAGTGGTTTCGGTTAAGGCCGAGCCAAGAGAAAATGCACAGGATGCTTTTATACTGCATTCGGGAACGAAAGTGAATGTTCTGCAAAGCGAAGATAACTGGGATAAGATACAACTGGCAGATGAAAAAATAGGCTGGATAAATAAAAAGGATATTAAAAAAATCAAAGAGCAGCTTTAAGCTGCTTTTTTTATGGCACTAACATATTTTTAGTTTAATCTAAAAATATTTTTAAAGCAGAAAATATTTAGGTACATTTGTTTTTATTGCATTATTATAAATGACACATTCTGAAGAGAATTACCTAAAGATAATATACCACCTTTCTCAACAAACGGGAAAAGGAGTAAGCACCAATGCCATTGCCGGCCTTATGGAAAGCAAGCCGTCATCGGTTACAGATATGGTGCAAAAACTGGCCGAAAAAGGCCTGGCAAACTACGTCAAATACCAGGGCGTACAGCTTACCGAGGCAGGTACCTTTGCCGCGCTGATGATAGTGCGCAAACACCGCCTGTGGGAACTCTTCCTTGTGGAAAAATTAGGTTTTAGTTGGGATGAAGTACACGATGTGGCCGAACAGCTTGAACACATAAAATCGGACAAGCTGATAAACCGGCTGGATGAGTTTATGGATTTCCCTACCGAAGACCCGCATGGCGATCCTATACCCGATGCCGGAGGAAATATAAAATCGGTAGAAAAGAAACTGCTTTCTGAAGTTGCAGCAGGTAAAAACGTGATTTGTGTGGGGGTAAAGGACAGCTCAGCACCGTTTTTGCAATACCTGGACAAGCAGCAGATAGCCCTTGGCGCAACCATACATGTGCTGGGGCGCGAGGATTTCGACCTTTCGGTAAACATCCGGATTAAAGACCGGGAACTTACCGTGTCTAATAAAATTGCCGGAAACCTTTTTGTAAAACCCGTATAACATTTAGCTTATGCCAAACAAAAACTCTCACTCGCTTGAGGAAGTACACGAGTCGGTAAACGCAGGCCAGAATGTTACAGGCTGGAAAAAAGTTCTTGCCTTTTTTGGCCCCGCCTACATGATTAGCGTGGGGTACATGGATCCCGGAAACTGGGCCACTGATATAGCCGGAGGCAGCCAATTTGGGTATACCCTTATATGGGTTTTGCTTATGAGCAACATTATGGCGCTGCTGCTGCAAAGCCTCAGTGCACGCCTGGGTATTGTTACCCGTCGCGATTTGGCTCAGGCATCACGGGAAACCTATCCTAAAGCCATTAATTTTTTCCTTTACCTGCTGGCCGAAGTGGCTATTGCTGCCTGCGACCTTGCCGAAGTACTGGGTATGGCCATAGGGCTTAACCTATTGTTTAAACTACCCATGCTGTGGGGAGTAGGCATTACCATGTTTGATACATTTTTGCTGCTGTTCCTTATGAATAAGGGCATTAAAAAAATGGAAGCGTTTATTATAGGGCTAATCAGTATTATAGGGCTTTCATTTTTGGCAGAAATGTTCTTTGCCAAACCCGATGGTGCCGAGATTGTAAAAGGGCTGGTACCTTCGTTGCCTAATACCGCTGCATTGTATATAGCCATAGGTATTATAGGCGCTACGGTAATGCCGCACAACCTGTACCTGCATTCATCATTGGTACAAACCCGAAAGTTCGACCGGTCGTTTCAGGGAATAAAACAGGCCATACGTTATAATCTTATCGACTCGGTTATAGCACTTAATCTTGCATTTTTTGTAAACGCTGCGATACTTATACTTGCTGCGGCTACCTTTTTTACCAACGGTCTGCATGAAATAGCCGATATACAGGACGCCCACAAGCTACTGGAACCCATGCTGGGCAGCAGTGCAGCCGTACTGTTTGCGCTGGCGCTTATTGCCGCAGGGCAAAGCAGTACCGTAACGGGTACACTGGCCGGGCAAATAGTAATGGAAGGCTACCTGAGCCTGCGTATACAGCCGTGGGTGCGCCGTATTGTAACCCGCCTTATAGCTATAGCACCGGCTTTTATAGCCATAGTGTATTTTGGCGATTCGGCTACAGGAGAGCTCTTGGTCTTAAGCCAGGTGGTGCTGAGCCTGCAACTCGGCTTTGCCATAATACCACTGATTCATTTTGTAAGCGATAAAAGCCGCATGAATGAGTTTGCCATTGGCACGGTTACAAAAATAGCCTCGTGGAGTATTGCGCTGGTTATTGTAGGACTGAATGTAAAGCTTGTCTTTGATGAAATAAAGGGCTGGGTCGAAACTTCTGCCCACCCGGTATATATATGGGTGTTTGTGGTGCCAATAGCTGTTGCAGCGGCTGTTTTACTGCTTTACATAACCATAGAACCATTAGTGCGCAAGGGCAGGGCGGTAGAAAGTATAGTGCCGCACCTTACCCCGGCTGCAATACGCACTTTGCCCGAAAAGCAAATGTACCGTAACATAGCCGTGGCGCTCGACTTTAGCCGTACTGATGAAAAAACACTTTCCAGCGCGTTACAGCTTGGCGGAAAAGAGGCGAAGTATACACTGATACACATAGTGGAAACCGTGGGCGCTATGCTGCACGGAGACCAGGCACAGGATTATGAAACTAATACTGATATGGAGTACCTTACCCGCTATAAAACCAGCCTTTCTGAAAGAGGCTATGTTGTAGATACTCAGTTAAGCTTTGGTAGTCCTAAAAAGCAGATTCCTAAGGTTGTTAATGATAACGGCACGTTTGATATACTGATACTGGGAGCACATGGTCATCACTTTTTTAAAGATCTTGTGTTTGGTACTACGGTAGATGCTGTACGACACAAAGTAAAAATACCCGTACTGATTATAAAGGACGGACATAAATAAAAAATGCGGCGCTGTTTGCGCCGCATTTTTGTGAGATTATATAGTAATTACTCTTTTACAACTTTAAGGTTTGCCGTGTTGCGGCCGTTGTCCACTTTTATAAAGTAAACCCCGGTAGCATAACCCGACATATCTGTAACAGAGGTTGTAGCGTTTAACTGCCTTTCTGCTAACAGTTGCCCTGCAATGTTGTAGATGGCTATATGGGTAATGCCTTCACTTGCGGTTATGGTAAGGTTGCCGTTTACAGGGTTAGGGTAGTAGCTTAGGTTACTAAACGTGTTTTCCTGAGTGCCAAGTGTACAGTTTACGGTAGCTTCCCAGCCCGAACGGGTAAGGTATTCGTCTGAAATGAATTCAAATGTAAGTGCTCCGTCTGCGTTTGTAGCCTCAAACGGGCCCGGTATATCGCTACCGGTAAATGAACCCAAAAGCGGAGCTGTGGTGCCTATACCATCGTATACGTACATAAAATCGTAGTCGTTTTCCAGTTCGAAACTATCAAACGAAACCTGTATATTATTTCCTGCCACGCCCGGCTTAATAATACGTACCAGGTGCTGCTTGTTTGGATAATCTTCCAAAATTCCTCCGGTATCTGTCCACGAAGCACCATTACACCAGTCATCAGCTTCTGTGCCGAAGGTAATGCCGGTATCTGCCGGTATCTGTGTTTCGTTGCACATTGGCCTCACCGAGAATGTGTAGTAGCTATCGGCATCAAGGCCTTCAATAGTATACGATGTTGTTGTAACCTCAGTCCATGAAGTTATATCTTCGCCAAGAGGGGCATAGCCCACCTGCCATGGCCCGCTGTTACCGTCTTCCCATTGCAGGGTAGCGGTAGTCATAGAGCTGTCCATAACATACAGCGCTGTTACCGTATTGATACAGGTATTAATACAGTCGGTGCTTAAGCACTGCGAGTTTGCAATATTATCCAGTATGCGTTGTGCCGGCTGCGGTCCAAAGCCATTAGCAAAGTTAATACCCACTCCATTTACAAGGTGGCAGTAGCTCATTATGGTGCCGCCTTCTTCGGCAGAAGGTATGTAACCCTCTTCGCAGGTACCTTCTACATAACCTACCGACGTGCCACAGCCGTCTATAGCGGTGTCGTTACCGTTCCAGTAGCAGCCGTGTGTGTGTGGTGAGCCGTACAGGTGGCCTAACTCATGTGTTACCACTTCTATGGTCCATGAAAACACAGGTACGGTTTCATAAGAAAGGTACGTATCAGCATAGCTTACGTTCATATCGGTACACAAGCCGTCTATAGAAATGGCTACACCACCCAGGCCGCCATCGTCTACACCCATAAGCTGACCCACATCGCCATCAAAAACCGGCCTGGTGTAGTAAAACTGCATCAGGTAATCGCCCGATGAAGTGGCATCATAGGTGTCGGGCTCTGTCCATATATAAACCGATTTAATGGCTGTGGTTATGCCGTCGTTGTCGTACAGGGTCTGTACATTGTTAAACATCGCCGTAAGCCAGTTGCTGGTAAGTGTGGTGTCGTAGTTGTTTTGCTCAAACAGCTTGTAACGGATTTCGAAATACACAGTAACACAACGTGTACTTTCTACTTCCTGCACTGATTTTCCATGAGGCATAAAGCCCGGTACTACATTATTGTCTTCGGTATTACACACAAAGTTATTGGCTACAGTCATGTTTTTGTCCGAATACACTATGTAGTTGCTAAAGTTGTCAGCTGTACGAAGCCTGCCTACAACAAGGTTGTGTAATTGTTCAGATGATGCCACACCGGCCATTTCCTTATCAAAGAAACTAAACGCTGCAACTGATTTAGGATCACCTTTTACAATACCCCTGTAATATGCGCCGCCTGCGTAGGCTATATTCTGCTTTTTGTCTGTATCTATATGAAATCCGTTTGCAGTAACTTCCACACGATACAGCTGCATAGTTACAGTACTGTTGTTGTAGGGTATGCTCAGTTCTATTGCTGCATACTTGTTTTTGGCAATGTCCTTTATTACAGCGGTGTTTAATGAGGCATAGGTAGCCTCAGTTACTACGGCATCAGCTTTAGCATTTCTTGTGGCAGAAACGCTTAGCGGACTTACCGGCCTGAATATTGTTTTGTTATTTATGAGCTGCTGTACATGTGCAGGGATACGTTGCTGCCCAAATAATGTTACGGCACATAAAAGCGCCATAAGCAGGGTAATTCTTTTCATTAGCGAGTTTTATTATCTTAAGTTCAGAAAAGCAAATGTATAGTTATTTGTAATATATTAAGAAGTCTTTAACAAAGTAGTCACTGTTTTTCAATACTTTTCTAATAAATCGCATAAAAAAAGGCGCCATTAAGGCGCCGTATAATCTAAACTAAAAATTTTAGTGTGTGGTTTTAAGGTCTTTTATTACCTTAAATGCTAAGTCTACCTCGTCTTCGTTTACCAGTATGGTAAATTCATATGATGTAGAAATCACTTCAATGATGGTTATACCTTCCCATGCAAGCCTTTGGAAGATATAATAATATATACCAGGAGTATTAATGTTGTCCTTAGGTAGCTTTACAGTAATAGAAGCAAGGTTGTCATTGCGTTCTATCTTTTTTTCTTCTGCAAAAAGGCGGTCTACAATATGGTTCATGCTGCTGCTTACCACTATATTGGTTTCGTTTACGCCACGTGACGAAGTATAAAACACATCCGGATTCTGGTTGATGTTGTTTATAAGTTCGGCCTGTTTGCTTAGTATGGTGTCGCTTACGGCAAAAGTAAAATCGGTAAGAGAAGAACGTACCGTGATTTCGCCAATGCCTTTAAGCACTTTTACAATTTTGTGGTTTACACGAAAATCAAGGTCTTCAGATAGTCTTTTAAGTGACATTACCACAGCACCCTGCTTTATGTCTTTACCCAGTTCCTGCTCTAGTTCAGGCATCATGGTACGGGCAAGCGACGTAAGGTTAATGATGCCCTGGGAGAGAGCACTTAATAAGAACGGTTTAGTTTTAATGTAGTGTTCTACTACAGAAGAAATGGTTTTCATAAGAGTTAAATAGTTGTGTGTGTTATAGTTCTGAGGGCAAATATATAAAATTAAACAAATTGTTAAAAATTTAACACGCTAAAAATGAAAAAAAGCGTCAGTAATATGCTCTATTTCAAATGAGCTGCCGTTTTTATGTACGCCAATAATATCAAAACGTACTTCGGCGTCAATGTCGTTGTCTTCAACATACTGGTTCATGGCCTTAACCAGTAGTTGTATTTTTTTTGGCTTCACAAAGTCCTGCGGCAGGCCGTATTCCAGGGTCGAGCGGGTTTTTACTTCTACCGATGCCAGAATGTTGTCTTTTTGTGCAATAATATCTATTTCGGCTTTTTGCCACACGTAGTTTGTAATCAGTATGGTATAGCCCTCCTTTTTCAGGAAGTCTACGGCAGCTTTTTCACCTTCTTTGCCCAGTTCGTTATGCTCTGCCATTATTCAAAGGTAACTTTTGTTCCGCCTGCAGTTACCTCCATTGTTATTTCTTTGCCAAAAACCAGCGCGCGGTTATCCGTTATATGCCCTGCCGGGAAATTAAAGCAAATGGGTATGTTGTATTGTTTGGTAATATCCTGAATAATTTCCAGGGCGTCGTGCCCCCACGGAATGTCATTGTCGCGCATTTTAGTAAAACCGCCTATAATAATACCTTTTACGTTTTTGAAATAACCGTTTCGTTCCAGGTTCATCATCATGCGGTCTATATGGTACAGATACTCGTCCAGGTCCTCTATAAACAGTATTTTTCCTTTGTAATCTACCTCAGACCTGGAACCCATAATGCTGTATAGTACAGATAGGTTACCTCCTACCAGTTCGCCCGTAGCCCTGCCGGGCTTGTTAAATTTATGTGCAGGTATGTTGTAGCTTATCTTTTCACCAAACAGCGATTTCCTGAACGATTCTATGGCCTCGGGTGTGGCATGGGCTACACTTACACACATAATGCTGTGAATGGTGCATATATCCATATTATTTATATGGCTGTGCAGTACTGTAGCGTCACTAAAGCCTATAAACCACTTAGGGTTCTTTTTAAACTTGGTAAAGTCTATACGGTCTACCATGCGCACAGTACCATAGCCTCCTTTGGCACACCAAATGGCCTTAATAGAAGGGTTGTCTATCATTTCCTGAAAATCGGTAGCACGTTGCCAGTCGGCTCCGGCCAGCTGGTTGTTGTCCAGCCCTACGGTTTTGCCTACAATTACGTTCAGTCCCCAGCTTTTAAGCAGTTTTATAGCCGGCTCCAGTGGCTCGTGGTCTATTTTACGGGCAGTGGCCAGTATGGCTACAGTATCTCCTTTAGTAAGGTATGGAGGAGTTTTCATAACGCGTTGTGCTTGTATTGTATTGATAAACAATATAGTGGCAAATAAAAATATTTTCTGTAATCCTGTAAATCGTCCGTCAGGCATCGGCATCTATTTTCCTTATGCCCAAAATTAATTAAAAATAACAACACCTCCTTGCAATTGCCTTAAATTTCACCAACAACCTCTCTGTGGTACTACTGCAATTTATTCGTACTTTTGCAGGTAAATTTCAAACAGAAGTCATGTTACAAGATCCTAAGCGATATACCATAACCGCTGCATTGCCTTACACTAACGGCCCTATACACATAGGCCACCTTGCAGGGGTGTATGTACCCAGTGATATTTATGCCCGTTACCTGAGGCTTCAGGGGCGCGACGTAGCTTTTATTTGCGGAAGCGATGAGCACGGAGTGGCCATTTCTATGAAGGCCAAAAAAGAAGGCATTACACCACAGCAGGTTATAGATAAATACCACCATATCATTAAAACCTCGTTTGAGGATTTCGGGATATCGTTTGATAATTATTCGCGTACATCTGCACAGATACACCACGATACAGCTTCGGAGTTCTTTAAGAAACTGTACAACGAAGGCAAGTTTATTGAGGAAGTTACCGAGCAGCTGTATGATGCTCAGGCAGACCAGTTCCTTGCCGACCGTTTTGTAACCGGTACCTGCCCTAAGTGTGGTAATGAAGGTGCTTATGGCGACCAGTGCGAAAATTGCGGCACATCGCTTAACGCTACTGATCTTATTAATCCTAAGTCTACCATAACCGGTACTACACCGGTACTAAAATCTACCAAGCACTGGTTCCTGCCACTGGACCAATACGATGCGTTTCTGCGCGAATGGATACTGAAAGGCCATGAAAAAGACTGGAAGCCTAATGTTTACGGCCAGGTTAAGTCATGGCTGGAAGACGGCCTTAAGCCGCGTGCCGTAACCCGAGACCTGGACTGGGGTATCCCCGTACCTGTAGAAGGCGCCGAAGGCAAAGTGCTTTACGTATGGTTTGATGCACCTATTGGCTACATTTCGTCTACCAAAGAGTGGGCACAGCGCGAAGGCAAGGACTGGGAACCGTACTGGAAGAGTAACGACACTAAGCTGGTGCACTTTATTGGTAAAGACAACATTGTATTCCACTGTGTAATATTCCCTGCTATGCTTAAAGCAGAGGGTTCTTATATAATGCCTGATAACGTTCCGGCAAACGAATTCCTTAACCTGGAAGGTAACAAGCTGAGCACCAGTAAAAACTGGGCGGTATGGCTGCACGAGTACCTACAGGATTTCCCGGGTCAGCAAGATGTACTGCGTTATTCACTAACCGCTACTGCTCCTGAAACCAAGGATAACGACTTTACATGGAAAGATTTCCAGGCGCGTAACAACAACGAGCTTGTGGCTATATTTGGTAACTTTATTAACCGTGTGGTGGTGCTTACCAATAAGTATTACAACGGCGAAGTACCTGCCCCTAACGCGTTTAGTGAAATAGATGAAGCTACCCTTACCGAAATGCGCGCGTACCCTGCCGTAATTGCAGGAAGTATAGAGCGCTACCGTTTCCGTGAGGCGCTAAGCGAACTGATGAACCTTGCCCGCCTTGGTAACAAGTACCTTGCCGATGAGGAGCCTTGGAAAATGATTAAGGAAAACCCGGAGCGTGTAAAAACCCAAATGTACGTAGCGTTACTAATAGCTACTGCCCTTGCGGTACTAAGCGAGCCATTCTTGCCGTTTACAGCGGCTAAACTGAAAAGCATACTGAAACTGGAAGGCGATTTTGGTTGGAATGATATTAATACTTCAGCCGACCTGATTAAAGCAGGGCATGTTATAGGTGAAGCTGAGCTTCTTTTTGCTAAAATAGAAGACGAAACCATACAGAAGCAGGTAGAGAAGCTGGAAGCTACAAAAACGGCTAACAAGGCGGCTAATAAAGCCGTAGTGCCGCAAAAGGATTTAATTCAGTTTGATGATTTTGCTAAAATGGACATCCGTACGGGTACCATCATCGAGGCAGAGAAAATGCCAAAAGCCAACAAACTACTGGTACTTAAGGTAGATACGGGTATTGATGTGCGTACCATAGTATCGGGTATTGCAGAGAGTTTTTCTCCGGAGGAAGTAGTAGGCAAGCGTGTTACTGTACTGGTTAACCTTGCTCCGCGTGCACTGCGCGGCGTAGAAAGCCAGGGTATGATACTTATGACCCAAAATGCCGAAGGCAAGCTTGTATTCCTTAACCCGGATACCGACGGTGTAGGAAACGGGGAAGTGATTTCTTAGTTTTAAAGTTGAAAGCCTACAGTCGTAAAACTTTGGCTTCGCAAATACATCAAAAAAGGGCTGTCTTTCGCGAAAGGCAGCCCTTTTTCCTTTATGGATATTACTTAGCAGGATGCTAATAGAAACAGTTTACAATAAACAGCGTAGCGTTTACAAATATGCTTACTAAAAGCAGGTTAAACGAAGTTTTGGCAGTTTGCTGAGACAGCAGTGCGCCGTTGTAGCCTACACACAGCACCACAGCTACAAACAGCTGGTACATTTGTAAAGGCGAATTGCCGTTCATTAATATTGCCATAGCTGCAAGACCGCCCAAGCAGCTTTGTATCATTACGCTAAGGGTAGAAAATCCTAAAAACCCGCGGGTATAACTTTGTAGATAATATTGATAAGTGCTCATAACTAAAAAACCTTTATTATTATGAGTCAAAATTACGGCTGCTATATCCTTAAGGGTATGATTTTTATCATGTTGAGGTAACTATTTTGTGTGTATTTATTACAACAAATTTTTTTAAGGAGAAAAATAAAATCCTGTACATTAGCCTTACCAATCATAATCATTATATGAAATACTACATTTACTGTATTGCAGCTCTGTTTCCCCTTTTGTTTGGTTGCCAAGCCGATAAAAAAGAACCTTCGGCACAGATTATTAAAAACGAACAAACACTACGCTCTGAGCTCGATACTTTTAATCTGGGGACAATACCGGTTACCGTTACCCGCGTTACAAAAGCAGGTTTTGATGCTTTGCCGTCTGTAAACTTTGATACCCCTGAAGATAAACTGCTTATTGCAGACAGCAGTTATGTAAAAAGGGTAGGGGACACCCTTGCATTTAAAACCTTAAGTAAAACTGTGAAACTGGTTAACAATGACAAGGAAAATGAGGGTGAAGCAGAAAACTATGCTAATTACACCTACTACGGCTACCTGAAGAATGTGGGTAAATTTGTAGTATTCGGAACCTATTGGGAAGAATACGACTATCTGCTAATCGATAACAAGACAGGAGATATAGCCCGGGTTTGCGGCCTTCCGGTGGTTTCGCCCGATGGTAAAAAGATTGTTTCTGGTAACGTAGACCTTATAGCTACGTTTACTTACAACGGCATAGAACTCTTAGATTCCCGTAATATTATCAAGCCAATTGCTGCCCGTGAACTCAACACCTGGGGCCCTGAAGAAATAAAATGGAAAGACAATCATACGCTTTTTGTAAAAGCACAAATTGCAGACGAAAAGGCTAATAACCTGGTGCGCACAGAATACTTAAGCCTTACATTGAAATAACTTAATTCCTTCCTGCTTCGTCGGGGTACAGCGTATACACGGGTTCGCTTTGCCAGTATTCTTTAGTGTCGGCATCCATAATGGTAAGTGGCCCCATAAAAGCGGCTCCCGTATCTACATTCCATATATTAGCTTTTTGTACCGGTACGGTTTGCCCTATGCGGGTTACAGGCGTATGGCCTATAAACACTTCACTGTAGTTGTTAAAGCGCTTAGGGTACAGCGGGTCTTCTGTGCTTAATGAAGCGTCTAGTGCCAGTGCGGTTTCCCATAGGGTGCGATCCCAGTAAAACATACGGGTAAAATACTCGTGGTGTATACCGTTGAGGTTAGTAAAACCCGCGTGAACAAAAAGGCGGTTGTCTTCGTCTAGGTAGTAATCTTTCAGGCTTTCCAGAAACAGTATATGCAGTTGTTTTTCATCTTCGGTAAGCGCATTGTAGCGTTCCATGGTAATGCGTCCGCCATGGTTAAACCACTGTTCGTTATACTGGCCGGTATGCAGCCACTGCATTAGTAAATCGTCATGGTTGCCGCGTATGTAGGTGCAGTTGTGTGTTGTTTTCAGTTGAATAAGGAATTCAACTACTTCGGGGCTTTGGCTCCAGCCGTCTACATAATCGCCCAGAAAAATCAGGTGGTCTTTTTTTGTTACCGCAGCGCGTTCTAATATTTGCTGTAAAGCCAGTAAGCTGCCGTGGATGTCGCCAATAACAAGGGTTCTGCCCATTTAATATGGTTTTTAAGTATTTAGGTGCAAGTAAAGCGTAAATTTAGTATTTTGCAGGGAGAAATTCCAATCAGATTCACCAAAACCTAAAAAAGCCAATTTACATGAAAAAAACATTACTTACACTTTTAAGTTTAATCTCTTTTTCTGCCTTTGCGCAGATACCTGTTGAGGGTTTTGAAGGCACGTGGCTGCCACAAGGCTGGTCTACATTAAATGTTGCCGGGCCTACCCAGCAGTGGCAGCAAAGCAACAATCCTTACCAGGGAAACAAATCAGCAATTATTAATGGTGAGAATATGGCCGCCGGTACGCAAAGCGAAGACTGGTTAATCACTCCTCAGTTTACGGTTCCCGTAGGGGGGCAAGTTAGTTTTGCTTCCCGCATGATACAGGTAGGTGACCAGGGCAATACCTATAAAGTAATGGTTGGTACAACCCCGAATGATATAGCCTCCTTTGTGCCGTTGCAGCAATGGGCCGAATTGGAGCTTAACCCTGTACAGGGAGATTTTAATCTGGTTACTGTAGATATTCCGACTGCCTATACCGGGCAAACATTGTATGTAGCATTTGTAATGATGGGCGATGGCGGCGAAGGCTGGATAATAGATAATGTTACCGTTTTAAGTGTCTGTACTGAGCCTGCACAATTGTATATTTCAAATATCACCGCTACAACTGCTCAGTTGGGATGGACGGGTCCTGCTAGCGGAAGCTGGGAAGTAGAGGTTGTGCTTGCCGGGCAAACACCTACAGGTTTAGGGATGCCAACTACAGCAAACCCATATATTATAACCGGACTTACACCGGGCATGTGCTATGATTTTTATGTCCGTTCCATTTGCGATATCGGTGCTGTTAGTACCTGGACCGGGCCGCTAACATTTTGTACGATACCTGAGGAAGGCTATTCTTACCTTGCCGGTAATGCCCATATAGACGCGAATGGCGACGAGGTTTGTAATGCCAATGATCCTTTAGCACCTAATATGGAAATACAAGTGGCTATTAACGGTACAGCCGCGGGGTCTGTTTATACTGATGCTAACGGTTACTATGTTTTGTATGTTCCTTTACAAGATACCTATACCATAACTTTAACGCCGATAGCGTTGCCAGGCTTTACCGCACCTGATCCCGTAACGGCTACTTATAATTTTACCGCACCAGGTATAGAGTACGGCCCTGATTTTTGTTTCGGCCTGTCAGGGGAATCGGTAGACAATCTTGCTTTGATGTTTAATGCGAGTACTACTATCGTTCCGGGATTCAATTTTTATGTTAGTGTAAGCGCCGCAAATACCGGTAATACTATACCGGCTGCTGCTACAGCAGCCTTTACCTATGATGCAACGCGTTTTACTCTGCTTTCTTATGATGGTGCGGCAGCTACGGCTTCGGGTAGTGTAAACGTGGATTTTGGTAATGTGCCATTGTTTGGGCATGAAAGCCATGTACTGCAATTTCATGCGGAGATTCCTCCTGTAAATAACAGTGGCGATGTGGTTACGTTTACCGCCGTACTTAACAATTCCGATGACAATATTGCCGATAACACTGCTATACTTAACAAGACAATAGTAAACTCTTTCGACCCGAATGATATTACGGTACACGAGGGTGCCGAGATAACTCCAGAACAGGCAGACGGTTACCTTACCTACACTGTACGTTTCCAGAACACAGGTACGTTTGCAGCGACTTATGTAAGGGTAGAACAACAATTGGACGCCAACCTGGACTGGGATACTTTTATGCCGCTAACAACAAGCCATACAGCACAGCTGAGTCGCACAGACGGAATGCTCGTGTATAAATTTGACAACATAAACCTGCCCTACAGCGCCGCCGATGAACCGGGTAGCCATGGCTATATTACCTACCGTATAAAGCCGAAAAGTACTGTAGCTGTGGGTGATTATATGTACGGTACTGCGAGTATCTATTTCGACTTTAACGAACCGATAATTACCAATACATGCAGCACTCAGGTAGTAGAAGCAACTTCCGGTACCGATGGTTTTGCATTAAATAATATTAAACTGTATCCTAACCCGGTTAAGGATGTACTGAATGTAAGCATTACCGATGGTACATTACAGTCAGTAATGGTATACGACCTTAACGGAAGGCTGTGCCTGCAATCAGCAAACACCACAACGGTTAAAACTGATGGGCTTGCGCCGGGACTTTATCTGGTAAAAGTTGTTACTGATAAAGGCAGTGGAAATTACAAGCTGATAAAGAAATAAATTACGGGCGTTTGTCTAAAAAGTGTTAGTTGTAACTGAGTGTTCCATTTCGACCGATAGGGAGAAATCTTAAATATCACATTTTTTTGAGATTTCTCCAATTCACTACGTTTCGGTCGAAATGGAATAACCCCTTTTTTGAATATTTCATCTAAGTTACCTGCCTGTCGTACTTCATTTTACGCAATACCCGCATGGCTTCTTTAAACGATACATACACGGCAGGGTCGGGGAAAGCTTTTAATAACGGCTTCGCATCGGCAAGGCGCTGCTTGGCGTCTTCAAAACCGTTGAGGTAGCAAATCATCAGTGTACTGGGTATGTTGCTTACGTCGCGATATTCGCGGTCGGTAAGGTAAATGTTCTTTTCCAGTTTGCGCAGCAGGGCAAGTTGCGAGTTGTATATGTGGTACATCAGCTTTTCATTGTACTGCGGCGGGTCAAATAACAGTTGGCTGTCCATGTGGTAGCTGCCCTTATCGGTAAAGCTAATGGTTAGTTTTTCCAAGGGGTAGTAGCTAGTTTTGTCGTTCAGTCCCAGGGCTACATATTCGGTTATGCTAAAGGTGTCGTCGGTGTACTCTATGCTCACTTCATCTAATGCCGAATAAAACAGCTTAATCTGCTCGTTTATCAGCTCTATATCTACCCGGCTATAGTATGTATTGCCCTTTACCACTTTCTTATTCCCAGCCCAGCATACTATAAACAGCTCCTTAAACACTTTGTAGTAGGCAGGCATGTCTTTGTGGCGGTTGTTTATAAAGTCTATAACGCCCTCCAGGGTATGTTCTATGCTGTTTCGGGAGTTGTTTTCTATGCTGTTTACTATAATCTCGTTCAGCCTGTTGGCTTCCACCACCAGCGCATCTACCGGAATGGAGTTGCTGCCGCGGCGCATAAAAATAGCCCCGGCGGGTATGGTATACACGTTCTTTTTAAAATACGATGTTCGTCCGTTAGGACTTATGGTAACCAATCCCACCACGTTTTCCTTGGGCAGGTTAGGGAACGGAACATTTTCGTACTGTATCAGCGGTGGGTTTTCCAGAAAGGCGTTTACCAGGTTTTGTATGCGGCTGTCGTCATAAAAGTCGGTACCCACAATTTCATTGCTGCCGTCTTCTACGCCCACTACTATGTAGCTGTTGTTGGTGGGGTTACTGTTGCTAAGGGCGCAAATATGCTTTACAAATTTGGCCTTACCCTCTTTGGTATGGAGGTTCAGCTGGCGCTTTTTATCATAAAAGCTGCTCTCGTCGTTATGGGCGAGCAGGTTTTTTATGAGTAGGCGCTTGTTGATCATGATTTCAGAATTCAGATTGTAGATTTCAGATTGAAACGAAACCCTCTGGTAACAAATCTATTAAATAAATAACGGATATAAAAGCCCTTTTGGTGTTAAACCCCTTAAAAATAGTGCTTTCTATTTGTTATTTTTGGGATAATGAAACACTACCACTATATTTTTGCCGGTTCGGGTCTTGCGGCGTTGTTAACGGCCTATCGCATGGCCACTTCGGGTCGGTTTGCAGATAAGCAAATACTGCTCATAGACCCAGATACTAAAACGGTAAACGACCGTACCTGGTGTTTTTGGGAAGAAGGTGCCGGGGAATGGGATAGCATACTGTACCGAAGCTGGAACACGGCACTGTTTGCCAACGACGATTTTCGTACCGAACTGGATTTTGAAGACTATCGTTACAAAATGGTTCGTGGCGCCGATTTTTATGCTTTCATAAAAGCAGCGCTAGATGCGCACCCTAACATCACCATGTTACAAGAGATGGTGTTATCCTTTAAAGACCTAGGGACTGATGTTTTGGTTAAAACCAAGAATACAGAATACACCTGCGATAAGCTGTTTAACAGCATATATTGCCCTACATTGCCTGCCCTGCAAAAAAAATACCCGGTACTGCAACAACATTTTATCGGTTGGCATATAAAAACCGAGCAACCTGTATTTAATCCGGCTGTGCCGGTGTTTATGGACTTCAGCATTCCGCAAAAAGGGAACACGCGGTTTATGTACGTGCTGCCGTTTAGCGAAACCGAAGCCATTGTAGAATACACACTGTTTAGCAAAGACCTGTTGCCGCAACAGGAGTACGAAGCCGCTATACAGGAATACATTGCCAACCTGGGCGTAACCCACTACGAGATACTGGATAAAGAAAAAGGCAGCATACCCATGACCAGCTATAAGTTTTGGGAAGTAAACTCACCCAATATTATGCACATAGGCTCTGCCGGAGGGTGGACAAAGGCCAGTACGGGGTATACCTTTAAAAATGCGAATAGATTCAGTCAACAACTCGCAGGTTTTCTGGTAAGCGACAAGTCGTTTACGGAGTTCTACAAACCAAATCGTTTTTGGTTTTACGACCTGCTGCTGCTGGACATACTGGCCAAGCACAATGAAAAAGGCAGTGCTATTTTCTCGGCTATGTTCCGAAAGGGTAAGGCGGCACCTGTGTTTAAGTTCCTTGATGAAGAAACCTCACTGTGGGGCGACCTGAAGGTGATATGGAGCTGCCCAAAGGGATTGTTTATTAAGGCACTGCTGGGTAGATTATTTTGAATGATGAATTATAAATTTTAAGTGCCACTCATACTCCAGGATGTACGAATAACCGAATTACCAAATAACCCTTAAAACCTTTCTGTAACAAAAATTGATACATTTATATTTTTAGATATAAAATTACGTACCTTTGTAGCCATAAAACTTTAATAAGTACAGTTATGTATCCTGAAGAATTAGTAAAACCAATGCGTGCCGAACTTTCTGAGGCCGGGTTTAAAGAAATATTTACTGCACAAGACGTAAAAAGCGAAATTGAAAAAGACGGTACTACGCTTGTAGTGGTTAACTCTGTTTGTGGTTGTGCTGCTCGTAATGCCCGTCCGGGTGCCCGTATGAGCCTTGCTAACGAAAAAGTGCCTACAAACATCATTACCGTATTTGCCGGTGTAGATAAAGAAGCTGTAGATGCAGCACGCGAGCTTATGTTCCCGTTCCCGCCATCATCGCCAAGTATGGCTTTGTTTAAAAACGGTGAACTGGTACACATGCTGGAGCGCCACCACATAGAAGGCCGCCCTGCAGAACTTATCGCCGAAAACCTTAAAGAGGCTTACAACGATTTCTGCTAATCTGTTCAATCTTTGATTTTAGATAATGAAGACCACGCTTTACGGCGTGGTTTTTTTGTTTAAGCTATTTAGCTGCTGAGTTTCTGAGCTACTTAGCTTTTTGGGGAATCTAGTTTACAGGGAATCTAAAAATCTAACCGTCCAATAATCCAATAGATCTGAAATCTACCCTCTGAAATCTGAAATTAAATGCCTGCATACTAAAAATTTTTATTATTCCACAAAAAGGCACTACTTTTGCGTGATTTTTTATTAAAGAATGCAAAAACTGTTGTCTTACCCGTTATCAGTACTTTTTTATCTGGTATTCGGCATATTCTTACTTATATTTCACCCCATACAGTGGGTGTGTTTTAACCTGTTTGGGTACCAGGCGCACAAAAAAAGCGTCGATATACTAAACGGTTGGCTGGTAAGAAGCCTATGGGCGCTGGGCACTACAGTAAAATTTGAAGGCGTGGAAAAATTGCCTTCGGGGGTGCCGCTTATTATTGTGGCAAACCACCAGAGTATGTACGACATTCCACCAATCATATGGTTCATGCGCAAATTTCACCCGAAGTTTGTAAGCAAAAAAGAACTCGGCAAAGGTATACCCAGCGTGTCTTATAACCTAAGGCATGGCGGTAGTGTACTAATAGACCGCAAAGACCCTAAACAGGCCATACCTGTTATAGGAGGCCTTGGTAAGTATATAGAAAAAAACAACCGTTCGGCAGTTATATTCCCCGAGGGTACCCGGAGCAAAACCGGCGAACCAAAGCGATTTAGCGAAAACGGATTGAAAATACTCTGCAAATACGCCCCGTCGGCGTGGATTGTCCCTGTGAGCATAAACAACTCATGGAAAATAGTACGATTCGGACAGTTTCCGCTTGGCATAGGCAACCGCTTAACTTTTACAGTACAGGAACCATTTGCAATTAAAGGTGTCCCTTTTGAAGAAGTAATGGCAAGGACCGAGAATGCAGTGATACAAGGAATTAAAAATTAAAGAGACATGTCTGTAAAAAATATCC
The DNA here is from genome assembly GCF_046613565.1 of Flavobacterium sp. RHBU_3. NCBI lineage: Bacteria > Pseudomonadati > Bacteroidota > Flavobacteriia > Flavobacteriales > Flavobacteriaceae > Flavobacterium > Flavobacterium sp. RHBU_3. The sequence goes on from NZ_JBKJHC010000002.1 coordinate 185,328, forward strand.
GCCTGGAGGTAATGCAATTCCTGGAAAAGAACATAGATTCTTATGTGGAGCAATACCTTATACCGGTAGAAACCATTTGGCAACCTACCGACCTGCTGCCCGACTCTCAAAACGAAAACTTTTTTGAGGAGGTAAAAGAGCTACGCGAAATAGCCAAAGACCTGCCGTACGATTTTTGGGTTACCCTTGTGGGTGATACCATTACCGAAGAGGCCCTGCCTACGTATGAGTCTTGGCTTATGGATGTAGAAGGTGTAAACCAGGTAGAAAACGGCGGTAACGGCTGGAGCAAATGGGTGCGCCAATGGACGGGTGAAGAAAACCGCCACGGCGACCTGCTGAACAAATACCTTTACCTGAGTGGCCGTATAAATATGCGTGAAGTAGAAATGACTACCCAGCACCTTATTAACGACGGTTTTGATATTGGTACCGACCGCGACCCGTACAAAAACTTTGTGTACACAAGCTTTCAGGAGTTGGCTACATACATATCACACAACAGGGTTTCGCAGCTTGCAAAACAATATGGTGATAAAAAACTGAGTAAAATGTGTAAGCTGGTAGCGGGCGACGAAATGCGCCACCACCTGGCATACAGCGAGTTTGTAAATCGTATTTTCCAGATAGACCCAAGCGAAATGATGCTGGCATTTCAGCACATGATGAAGCTTAAGATAACCATGCCCGCGCACTTTTTGCGCGAAAGTGGCGACAAGATAAGCACCGCGTTTGAAGAATTTTCAAATGCTGCACAGCGTATAGGTGTATACACAGCACACGACTATGTAGACATACTACGCAAGCTGATAGAAAAATGGCAGATAGACAAGATAGACGGCCTTACAGCTGAAGCCGAAAAAGCCCGTGATTACCTTATGAAGCTACCGGACAGGATGGCGCGCATAAGCGACAGGCTTACAATACCGGAACAGCCACATATATTCAAGTGGGTTCAGCCTGCTTTGATTAAGTAATATAATCCGCTCATAAAGAGCGGATTTTTTTTATATTTACCATTTACGTCCCAAGCTTCATGTACGGAAAGAAAATATTTTTCATAGTATCATTAGTCTGTGCCATTATTATATTAAGCATAGGTTTGTTAATGAAATATTTTGCAATGAACTCTTCTTCGGGGTTCGCCTATTTACGTACCGGAGGTGCCGTTACAACTACACTAAGCGCAAATGGTATTTTAGGGCTTGGTATTTGTGGTTTGCTATTTTCGGTATGGTCATATTACGAATTTGTACGGTCTAAAAAAAAGCGGTTGGAAGATCTTGAAATTGATAGGGAAGACGAATCTAAAATACAAAAGCGTAAAATAAGGGAAGCTTACCTAAGGCGTTTTGGCGGCAAGAGCCACCGATAGTTTGCTTAAAAACAAAACTCCCGCCAGTGGCGGGAGTTTTTGTATAAAGAAATTTCTTTTCTGATTACAAGTCAAATTTAATACCCTGTGCAAGCGGTAGCTGTGTGCCGTAGTTAATGGTATTTGTTTGCCTGCGCATATAGGCTTTCCAGGCATCGGAACCACTTTCGCGGCCACCACCGGTTTCTTTTTCACCACCAAAGGCACCGCCTATCTCAGCACCCGAAGTACCAATGTTTACGTTGGCTATACCGCAGTCGCTGCCCTGCGCACTAAGGAACAGTTCCATTTCGCGCATGTTGTTAGTGAAGATTGAAGATGAAAGCCCTTGTGGTACATCGTTCTGCATGGCTATGGCATCTTCAATATCAGTATATTTCATTACATACAGTATCGGCGCAAAGGTTTCGTGCTGTACAATTTCGAAATGGTTTTTTGCTTCAATGATGCATGGTTTTACGTAGCAGCCGCTATCGTAACCATCACCGTCCAATACACCGCCTTCTACCACTACATTACCGCCTTCGGCTTTTGCTTTTTCTATGGCATTAAGGTACTGCTGCACTGCGTTGGTATCAATAAGCGGGCCCACGTGGTTGTTGCTGTCTAGTGGGTTGCCTATTTTCAGTTGGCTATACGCGCTTTTAAGCACCTCTATGGTTTTGTCGTACACACTTTCGTGAACAATTAGTCGGCGGGTAGTGGTGCAACGCTGACCTGCGGTGCCCACAGCGCCAAACACCGCACCTACAAGCACCATGCTTATGTCGGCATGCTCGCTTACTATAATGGCGTTGTTACCGCCAAGCTCTAATATTGTTTTGCCAAAACGCCCTGCCACTACCTGGCCTACGTGGCGGCCCACACGTGTAGAGCCTGTAAAAGATACCAGCGGTATGCGCTTATCGTTAGTTAGTATATCGTTACACTCCTCGCCGGTTATAAGGCCGCAAATGCCTTCCGGAAGGTTGTTACGTTCCAAAACGGATTTCATTATGTTTTGGCAGGCTATTGCGCACAGTGGAGTCTTGCTCGACGGTTTCCATACGCACACATCGCCGCAAATCCAGGCAAGCATAGAATTCCAGCTCCATACCGCTACAGGGAAGTTAAACGCCGAAATAATCCCCACGATACCTATAGGGTGATACTGTTCGTACATACGGTGGTTAGGGCGCTCACTGTGCATGGTAAGGCCATACAGCTGGCGCGACAGGCCTACTGCAAAATCGCAGATGTCTATCATTTCCTGAACCTCACCAAGGCCTTCCTGCAGGCTTTTGCCCATTTCGTAGCTCACCAGCTGGCCCAGCGCATCTTTATGCTTGCGCAGTTCATCACCCATTTGGCGTACAATTTCGCCACGCTTAGGTGCCGGTACCTGCCTCCATACTTTAAACGCTTCTTCGGCCTTAGCCATTACTTTTTCGTAATCCTCAGGGGTAGATCCCTGTACCTTTGCTATAAGCGTGCCGTCTACGGGCGAGTAAGATGAAATCAATTGTCCGCTAGCAAAACTGTGCATGCCGGTAGAAGTACCCGCGTTAATTTCGATTATGCCCAGTTCGGTAAGGGCTTTTTGTATGCCGAATGTATCGGTGAGTGTAGCCATTTTGTAACTTTTTTGCTGTTTGTTGTTATATTACAAATATAGCGGTTTTTAAATATTTTCGGCTATGTGGTTTAAATTTCGAGAATTATATAATAATTTGTTGGGTGGGCTTAAAAAAATGAATTTCTTTCAAAATGCCTTGCCAAAAGAGTTTGATAAATTAGGTAAATTGGTGAAATTAGTAGCAAACAAAAAACAACATGGAAACCGAATTTAAAATTACCCGCCGTACCCATGAATTGCTGGACGGTTATTTTGAGAATTTTTCGATAGAAGACCTGAATAAAATACCCGAAGGCTTTAAAAATAACCTGATATGGAACATAGGGCATATCATAGTATCGCAACAGACACTGGTGTATAAAGGCAGCGGACTTCCGGTATTGGTAAGTGATGAGCTGGTAAGCCTGTATGCACGTGGCACGGCACCACACCGTGATATTTCGCCAAGCGAGGCCGTAGAGTTGCGCAACCTGCTACACGCCCTTGTGCAAAAAACAGAAGATGATTATAACGATGGTGTATTTACCACTTACAATGCCCGCAAGAGTGAAATGGGGTTTGACTTGGCTACGGTAGAAGATGCCATAGCGTTTAACAACCACCACGAAGCTCTGCATTTGGGTATCATGATGCAATTGAAGAAGTTTATTTAGGTTTTTCCATTTCGAATGCAGCGCAGCGGAATTGAGAAATCTCAAATCTTTTTAGTCATTATAATCTGAGATTTCTCGGCTCCATTGCATTTCGCTCGAAATGGAAGAAGAACGTTGAAAACTATTTTAAAAACGGCTTCGCTTCCGCATAGGTAATCAGTACGTCTTTAGTGCCTTCGGCGTGGGCGGCTACTTCATCGCTGTTGTATTGCAGCAATATCCCTTTATCAGTAAAGAAGATGTTGTTTGGTAATGAGAATCTATCGTTCAGGAAGAACAGCCCGGTACTGTTTATATTGGCTCCGGCAATCTTGTACTTCGCCCTGAATTTCTTTTCAGCAAGAGCAGTAAATCCTTTTTTGTCCTTAAACAAATCGTTTTGGGTAATGCTGCGGCCTGTTTTAGCATCAAACAACAGCGATGTGTCGGCTCCGTAACCGTGCGCACCACCGGTAAATGTATAGTGCGTAAGTTTTACATTTACAATGCTGTCTGTTTTGTATACCACTTCGCCGGTTACCTTTGCATCCCACGGCACATCTTCGTCCGGGTATTTCTTAGCCAGTTCCTCATACGCACCTATGAACGATGCCATTACTTCCTCGTAGCTTTTAGCATCCGAAGGGTTTTCGCCAAAATGCACAATCTCCCGTACGGTACGGAAAATCTTATTGTTAATGCTGTCGGCTCCCGTGCCAGTGGCTTCGGGTACGTCTATGGTTACTGAAGTATGTGGGTCTTTAGTGTTTAATGCCGATTTCTTTTCATATACCTTTTTGTCAAAAGAAACTGCAGCGGTTTCGGTAGTAGATACAGCTGTGGTATCTACATTATTTTCAGTGTCAGTTTCCTGTTTTTCGTTTTTACATGAAGCAAGTGTGGCCAGTAGCGCGGCAGCTATAATAATGCGTTTCATAAGGTATTTTGCTTTGGGTTTGTAAAGGTTAATTACCGCAATGGGTGATATGCTTGTAACTAAATTACAGTAAATTTGCCGGATAGTTTTAGAAAGAAAATCAAGTTTATATGAAATTTAACACCAAAACCATACACGGCGGTCAGCACCACGACCCCTCTACAGGGGCGGTAATGCCACCGGTGTACCAAACGTCTACGTTTGCGCAAAAGAGTCCGGGAGTACACACCGGCTATGAGTACAGCCGTGCGGCAAATCCTACGCGTACTGCGCTTGAAGATGCCCTTGCCAGTATAGAAAACGGTACACGCGGCCTTGCATTTGCCAGTGGGCTTGCTGCTACCGATACGGTAATGAAACTGCTAAAGCCCGGCGATGAGGTTATAGCTATGGACGACCTTTATGGTGGCACCTACCGTATGTTTACCCGTATTTACCAGGACTACGGCATTAAATTCCATTTCGTGGATATGAATGATGAGGCGAAGTTTAAAAGCCTTATCAATGAAAATACAAAGTTGGTTTGGGTAGAAACGCCTACCAACCCACTGATGAAGCTGGCCGATATAGAAGCCATAGCTAAAATAACCAAAGCGCACAACCTGCTGTTTGCGGTAGACAATACTTTTGCTACGCCATACCTGCAACGTCCGCTGGATATGGGTGCCGATATTGTAATGCACAGTGCTACCAAGTACCTGGGCGGACACAGTGATGTTATAGCCGGGGCCCTTATAGTAAAAGATGCAGCTCTGGGCGAAAAACTGCACTTTGCACAGTTTGCCACAGGCGGTACGCTTGGTCCGCAGGACAGCTACCTGGTGCTGCGCGGTATAAAAACGCTGCACCTGCGCATGGAACGCCATAGTTTTAACGGACAGAAAGTAGCTGAGTATTTACTAAGTCACCCTAAAGTGGATAAAGTATTCTATCCGGGGCTGGAAAGCCATCCGTATTACGAGATTGCCAAAAAGCAAATGAAAGGCGGGTTTGGCGGTATGGTGTCATTTACCTTTAAAACAGGGGAGAAGGCCGATGCTATTAAATTCCTGGAAAGCGTAAAAGTATTTACCCTGGCCGAATCGCTTGGGGGCGTAGAGTCGCTGGCTAACCACCCTGCATTAATGACGCATGCATCGATTCCTGAACCTAAGCGTAAGGAAATAGGTATAACCGATGACCTGGTGCGCCTTAGCGTAGGGGTAGAGGATATAGATGATCTTATTGCCGATATAGAACAGGCATTTACGGTTTAGGTGAGGGTTAGAAAAACACAAATGCACGTAAGACGCTATTAAAATATTTTACCACAAAGGGCACAAAGTTTTTCACCATGGGCACTAAGCGGGTTGGGAGAAGAAGTTACGATTAAGGGGCACAAAGCTTTGTGGTCTCCCGCCGTAGGCGGTTTCCGTTGTGTGCTTTGCGAAAAAACTTTGTGAACTTTGTGGTAAAAACATAACTTTTAACAGACTCTCAAACTAAAAGTCAGGGGTTAATTCGTGGCAACTATTTTTACAGAGGATATACAAAAACGGCAATAACTGCGTTTTAGCTATATTTGCGCAAATAAACGTGCCCAATGAACATTCGTCATACTTTTCTTTTACTTTTTATATGCTGCTTTGGTTTTGCCCAAAACCAGCAGTGGGGCAGTTATTTTTCTTACACTGGTGTTGTAGATATGGCACAAAACAACAGCCGTGTATACTCAGCATCCGAAAGTGCTGTTTTTTCTCAGAATGTTATTTCGGGAGAGCTTAAAACCCTTACTTCGGTAGACGGCCTTAAAGCAGAAACAATTACTTCGGTCTACTACAGTTCCTCTACACAACGCTTTTTAGTAGGTAACAGCAACGGGTTACTTTTTGTAGTAAACCAGGATGGCTCTATAGTTACCAAGATAGATATAGTTCAGGAAACAAATGTACTTACCAATGTAAAAAACATAAACAACATTTATGAGTACAATGGTATGGCGTACTTGAGTTGTGGTTTCGGGATAGTGGTTTTTAACCTTGAAACCCTTCAGTTTGGCGATACTTACTACATAGGGAGTACAGGTGGCCAGATAGGTGTAAACCAGTGTGCCGTGCACAATGGATATATATTTGCCGCCACCCAGGAAGGTTTAAAAAGGGCGCCGCTTACAGCTAACCTTATTAACTTTAGTGAATGGAGCGTGGTTTCTTCGGGTATATGGCGCAAGGTATTGCCGTATGAAGGAGTGCTTTTTGCAGTGTCTGACTGGAACACGGTGTATACGGTAAACGGCGGTAATACAACCACAGTTTTTACTACATTGCCTACACAAATTACCGACTTTAGAGAGGCAAACGGTTACATGGTTATAACATGCGCAACTAAGGTATTGCTTTATGACAGTACCCTGACATCTATTGCACAGATAAATACGGTGGGCGAAACGGCAACCTTTATAAAAGCAACTTATGTTAGCCGAAAAATATACGTGGGTACTACCGAAAAAGGTGTCTATAGTATAGATATTAATACTTTTACGCCGCTGAATATTACGCCTAACGGTCCGTTGCGCAGTAATATTTTTTCACTTGAAAAAACACCTTTGGGATTATGGGCGGTGTATGGTAAATACAACTTTTTTTACACCCCTGACAATGCTATGTATGGCGCCAGTAAATACACAACATCGGGCGGATGGGATAACATAGCTTATGACGATCTTACCAATGTAAATGGCACACAGGTGCAACTGAGGTCTTTAACGGATATTGCCTATAATCCTAACGATGAAAAACAGGTCTATCTTTTTTCTGCAGGAGATGGGGTATTACGGTTAAACGATATGGTGCCACAGGTACTTTATAATCCCACTAACAGCAGCCTGTTAAGTTTGCAAACCCCCGGATATGAAACGTATTACAATGTACGTGTGCGCGGTGGCGTTTTTGACAGCAGTGGCAAGCTTTGGATGATGAACAGTAGGAACTTAAGTCCGTTAAAAGTATATACAGGCAGTAGCTGGAATTCTTATAGTTTTGAAAATATAGTATCAGATCCTAAAACCGAGGAGTATGGTGATGTTGTAGTAGACCGGAATGGTACCAAGTGGATAGGCTGCTACAAAAGCGGGCTTGTAGCATATAATGAAACCATGGGGCCTAAGTTTATAAAAATTTCTACTGATAATAATATGCCCGATAACTATGTACGCAGCCTGGCTCAGGACAATAGTGGCAGGTTGTGGATAGGAACCAATAACGGGCTGCGCGTGCTGTATACTACCGAAGGATTTTTGACAGAAGAATCGCTTGATGTGTCTTCGGTAATTTTTGAGGAAGACGGCGTAGCACAAGAGCTGATGTACGGACAGGCCATACTGGATATTAAAGTAGACGGAGCCGATAACAAATGGTTTGCCACAGCTGCAGCCGGAGCTTACCTGGTTTCATCAGACGGTCAGCGTACGCTATACCATTTTACCAAAGAAAATTCTCCGCTGCCCAGCAACAACGTTAACGATATTACTATAGACAATACCACCGGTGAGGTTTTCTTTGCTACAGACAAAGGTATGGTGTCTTATAAAGGAACTTCTACTGAGGGGGCTGATGACCTTAGTAAAGTATATGTATACCCTAACCCTGTGCGTCCGGGCTTTGACGGCGACGTAAAAATTGCCAACCTTACGGATAACGCTAACGTGAAGATTACCGATATAGAAGGAAACCTTGTTTATGAGGCCACCAGCGAAGGCGGAACCATATTATGGGATACAACTGCCTTTGGTAAATATAAAGTGCGTAGCGGCGTTTATATGGTGTTTATTTCTACTGAAGATGCCTCTGCTACGGCAGTACGGAAGGTGATGGTAATACGCGGTAATTAAACCTAACGGGGTATTTAGTTATTTCCCTTGTATTTCTACCCTGGCCCGTTTAGAAACTACGGCAACCCCGGCCGAATCGTATTCCAGTTCTATCTTTTTAATCTTTTGTTCGCCTTTTTTTCCGGGCAGGTCCCATGCCATAGAAGCCATGCCTTTTGTAAGTACACCCACGGTTTTTGCATTGTAGTCTTTCTGGGTTCCATCACTCATTTCTACATGCATTTTCTTAATTTTTACTGTGCCTTCTACGCATTTAACCCGTATTTTACTGAAGCTTTTTTCGTTGCCTCGCGGTGTTATTACATCTTTTTCGGCTTTAAAGTTTACCGTTTTTTCGGCTATGGTTGTCCAGTCGTCTGCACCGGTTTTTGGGTTAACTAATAACGACGAAAAAATTACAAACAGGTAAAGAATACTTTTCATAATTGATTGTTTTTTAGTTAGATGTATCTAATTTACAAAAAACAGCAATATGAAAATCGGCAAAAATAAAAAAAGGATGCCAAGTGTTTTGGCATCCCTTCTCCCGAAATCTATTTTACAAATTTTACTTGTAAGTATAGGTAGTATTGTATATCCATGTGCCGTATTCGCTGGTTTCTGTAGCTGTAGCCGATGTAGGATAGTTTTTATCATCGTACACATAGTCTGTAACCACCGTTTTCTTTACAGTACCGTCTTCATACTTTATAACCACCTTTTTGGGGTTATTAGCAGGTAACAACAGTTTTGCCTTAATAAGCTCTTCGCTTTGAGGAGTAAGGCTAAAGTTAAGGTCAAGGTTGTTCAGTACTTCTATAATACCTGCTGCCTCAAGGGTGTAGTAATAAGGGTTTGGTTTATCGTCATAGGTAATTTCGCCTACATACTGTTCGTAAATGCTGCCATCCCAGTCGCGCTCATAGATTAGTACCTTAATAGGATTGCCGTTGGCATCATAGTTAAGTACATCACCCACTTCATAAGCATCCTGAGGGGTAGAAAGCATATCTGAAACATTTAACACATCATTTGACCCGCTTACGTTTTGCAAATGGCCGTTGTCATACGCAAAATAGCTTATTTCGCTGCCATCTGTAGCGCTGGTTACTTTGCCGGCACTGTCATAATTAATAGTAAGGGTTGTGGGTTGTACACCGCTGGCCGATGTAGTGGTGGTAATGGTTTTTACGTATTTTTTGGTGGTATTGCCATTATCTACGCTGTCTGAAGAGTCGCTGCTGCATGATGCAGACATAACAAGAGCAATAACCGCAATAGCGGCAAGGAATCTGTTTTTCATTGGTGGTTAGTCTTTTAAATTGTCCGGCTGCTAAATAATGACGTTTTTTTAACAAATGCAACTTTTTTGGTTAGAAAACACACATTTTGGCAGGGCTGATTTGTAGGGGATCATTTGAGTAGGGTTGGTAGTTTGCCTGTAGAGACGCATTGCATGCGTCTTGATATTATGCGAGATGAACGGAATGCGTCTGTACAAAGGAACGTGAAGAAAATAATATAATTTCTAGACTATTATTGTGTCACTATGCTTGGCACAATTCGCACCATAGTATTGGGTTGTCCCTGCCTATAATGTGATATTGAAAATAAAGATAGGGAAATTTGAATAGGGTAAATGACTTTAATTTTTTTGAAACTTCAAGAGTCCATTTGAGTTTTCAATTAATGTTTTAATATTCGATTCTATAAAATCCATAACAGCCTTAACCTTTTGTTGGTCTATTTCTCGTTTACTTTCTTCCAGTACTTCATTGACAATCACCGCGGGTGCTAATACTGGTAAATCTCTTATGAAAAGCTGATATTGATATCCTACCTCAATCCGATGGTAAATGTTATTTACAATCCAGCCGTTATCCCCATGCCTGAACTCTTCTTTATATGGGCTAATCGAAACAGAGTATTCGCTTTGAGCTGTGGCATAACCAGCTTTATAGCTTTTTTGTTGTTCTTCCGACACTTTGAGGTGAAGTTCTGATATTTGTTTTTCAAAATTTCTTATGACTTCATCTGATTTATATTCTACTTCTTTAGAGATGTTAGTGTTAACTTTCTCGAAGTCGTTTTTTAGAATATTATATTTATTGACTAATTTTTGCATATACACATACCATAGTAACGATGTAATTACGAAGGTTGTAATCAAATAGATAATAGTGGTTGTTTCCATGGTTGAAATTTTGGTTTTTTAAGTTTTGATGCTAAAATACATAAATAAACTTTTATTTTCAGATTGCTTCGTCGTTCCTCCTCGCAAAGACGGTTCGTGAAGAAAGCCGCGTTTACCGGCACGTCACTGCGAGCGGAGGTACGGAGCGTGGCAGTCTTAATCTAAAAGTGTATTTTTCAAAATCAGTAATAGGTTTGACAGCCTTTCATCCTCTAAAGATTCAACTGTGAAATCGCTATGCAAAACGTCGCCGTTAATAAAAACCACCCTGAATTTATCATTTTCGGATATGATTTGTATGCTTTTTTGATCCGGCCTTAGCCCATGGTCAACCGAGCGAGATATTATCAAATGGTGTACCGATGTGCCAAGCCTGAAATGCCTTTGTTCCCCTTCGCTACGTTTGTCCCTGATAAATTGTAAAAGAGGCATGAGCCTGCCCCAGCCTTTATATTCGTAAACAAGCGTATTATAAAATTGCTCGGTCTTATCCCAGGACATTTCAAATTGTTTCAATATTTCAGATGTAGCTTCCGGTGTCAATTTTGTAAGTTTTATAAACCCTAAGATAAAATCTTATTTCATTTTAAGCAACTGGCTTTTATCCGAAACCTTTTCACTTATAACGTTTTTTTGTTTCTGGTTTATAAAGTGGGTACAGGCTGCGAATCTTCACGTTTTTGTGTAGCGTTTTATTTTCTTTTCCTCATCAACGGTATACGACATTGTCCGCATACATATATCGGTATAAAAATATTCGGTATCCGTTAAAGGACTGTATTTGTATTCGGTTGGAATATTAGCATAGATAATGTATTTCTGCCCTATAACAAACCGGTATCCACAATCGCCTTTACCTACGCCGGTGTAAATTTTTATTGTGTCATTTGAGATACTCCCTTTAAATACCTTTTGGACCAAAACGGAATATTCCATAAATGACGAAGTATAATTATTGGAATGGTCCTGCATCATCTTGCTGCCTATAATTACACCACTGACAATTAATGATGATGCTTTTATTTCCGGTTTTATTTTTGATTTACCAATGCACGAACACGCATTGCCAAGGTTAAAAAACAGCAGTGCAATAACAACAAAGTATTTCATCGGCTTCATATTTATAATAATTAAAACGCCCCACAAAGTGAGGCGTTTAATATATCTAAAATAAAAAATTATTTCATTTTAAGCAACCAGTTCCTTACCGAAACCTCGTCATTTATAATACCGCGCAGTTCAGTGAATTTAACCAATTAGCGACTCATTCTCTGTTTTCTGACAAACTCATTAAAATATTCCTGTTCAGCCTTTTGCTCCGGTGTTGTAGTGTAATGTTTATAAGGCTCATGTTAAGTATTCAGAGTAATTATATACATCAATTTTAGATTTACATTCGGATTTAATTTCTAAAAAATCTTCATCCCAGTCACCCCCATATACAGGTCTTTTTAAAATGATACAATTGTAGAAGTCTACTAAAAAATTGTCGTAGCTTTTTAATGTTATGGTGTAATTGAAAGCAAAATGCGAAATTAAGTCATATGTTTTTGCAGTACTCATGCTGCCCTTTTCATACTGATTGATGATAATTAATAGTTTTTCGTATGGATCTATTTTTATAATACCTAGTTTTTCAAAAAATAGATTTTCTATATCGGAGAGTTGTGGCTTATGAAAAGAAGCAAGTTCAATTAAATGTTTGTCATTATAATTTTCCGGATTAGAAAATAGATATTCAATTACTAAATCAGGAATTTCATCTGCCCGTATTAATTCAAGTTCGAGAGATATGTAAATGTCTTTTACCGTCTTGATTTCTAAACTCATTACTTGTCAGATAAGTATACTAGTAGGTAAATATAAAGAAAGTATACTGTTCCCAAATAAAAAACGCCCCACAAAGTGAGGCGTTTCATATATCTAAAATAAAAATCTTATTTCATTTTCAGCAGCCAGTTGCGTACCGAAACCTCGTCGTTTATAATACCGCGCAGTTCGGTTATGGCAACCCTGTCCTGCTTCATGGTATCGCGGTGGCGTATGGTAACGGTTTTGTCCTCCAGGGTCTGATGGTCTACGGTGATGCAGAACGGCGTACCCAGGGCATCCTGACGGCGGTAACGGCGGCCTACGGCATCCTTCTCGTCATACGCCACGTTGAAGTCCCACTTAAGGTCTTCAATGATTTCGCGGGCAAGCTCCGGAAGTCCATCACGTTTAATAAGCGGAAGTACAGCAGCCTTAGTCGGTGCAAGTACAGCCGGAAGACTAAGCACGGTGCGTGTAGAACCATCTTCAAGGGTTTCCTCCTTAAGCGATGTGGCAAACACAGCAAGGAACATACGGTCAAGACCTACCGATGTTTCTACTACATAAGGCACGTAGTTTTCGTTCAGTTCAGGGTCAAAATACTGTAGTTTTTTACCGCTGAATTGTTCGTGCGCCTTAAGGTCGAAATCAGTACGGCTATGGATACCCTCCAGCTCCTTAAAGCCAAACGGGAAGTTGAATTCAATATCGGCAGCGGCGTTAGCATAGTGCGCCAGCTTTTCGTGGTCGTGGAAACGGTAGTTTTCTTTACCCAGACCCAGTGACAGGTGCCATTTCAGCCTGGTTTCTTTCCAGAACTCGTAGTATTTCATTTCCTCACCCGGACGAACAAAGAACTGCATTTCCATTTGTTCAAACTCCCTCATACGGAAAATGAACTGACGGGCTACAATTTCATTACGGAACGCCTTACCGGTCTGTGCAATACCAAACGGCACCTTCATGCGGCCGGTTTTTTGCACGTTAAGGAAGTTAACAAAAATACCCTGAGCCGTTTCCGGACGCAGGTACAGGTCCATAGCGTTAGCCGCCTCAGCACCCAGCTTGGTGCCAAACATCAGGTTAAACTGGCGTACATCGGTCCAGTTTTTAGAACCAGTATCCGGGTCGGCTATTTCCAGCTCCTCAATAAGGGCTTTTACATCGGCCAGGTTTTCGGTTTCAAGGCTGCGCGCCATACGTTGCAGTATGGCATCCTTGCGTTCCAAGTATTCTTTAGTACGTGCATTGGTAGCCTTAAACTCATCTTCGTTAAAGGCATCGCCGTATTTTGCACGGGCTTTATCTATTTCCTTCTGGGCTTTTAGGTTCAGCTTTTCGGCATAATCCTCTATAAGCACGTCGGCCCTAAAGCGTTTTTTACTGTCTTTGTTGTCTATAAGCGGGTCGTTAAAGGCATCTACGTGTCCCGATGCTTTCCAGGTGGTAGGGTGCATAAAAATTGCGGCGTCTATGCCCACAATGTTTTCGTGCATTTGCACCATGCTTTTCCACCAGTACTCGCGGATGTTTTTCTTTAGCTCGGCACCGTTTTGGCCGTAGTCGTATACGGCGCTTAGGCCGTCGTATATTTCACTCGACTGGAATATATAACCATACTCCTTAGCGTGCGAGATTACATTCTTAAAAATATCGTCTTGTTTTGCCATGGTGCAAAAATAGGAAAAGATTGTTAATGCGGTAATTTGTTGATTTGTTTATTTGGGGATTGAAAATTGAAAGATTGTGTAGGGTCTACTTCATTATCCTGATTAAAGCCAAATCATCTGTGGGCTTTAAGCCGTATTGGTGTTCCAGTGTTTTCAGCTTCAGGGCAAGCATTTCGTTGTTTTCTGCGCCCAGTGTATCTGTTGTAAGAAATATAGTGGCGTTTATGGCGGATTCTCCGGATACTTTTTTTACCTGCTCAAAGCTGAAAATACCATCAGTAGCTATGCTTATATCCTGAATGTTGTTAAAAAGAATCTTCTGGTTTTGATTGTCGTACCAGCTATCAAAATCTTCTGAAAGATGAAAACCAAGGTAGTCAGGTTTGTTATCTTGGTCAAATTCAGTCACCTGACCATTGATGCTCACAAGCCCATCTCCAACTACTAAAACAATTCCGGCATTTACTTTGGTGTCCGCCAAAAGGATTATTAGCGTGGTAAGCAACTCGTTTCTTTCCAACATGAGTTGGTTTTTTACAATGACTAATTCCTTAAAAAGTTCCCGCAGTATTGATTTTAGGTTACCATCAATATCAGAATAAGCCCCCGTATTGTAAAGTTCTTCATATCCTTTTCCAATTGTTATTTTACGTAATATTTTGCCTACAAGGGTAGAGGTAAAATGGCTGTCTATAGCTGTAGTACAGCCATCCATTACAGCACACAGTATTTTATCTGAGCCAATTTTTCCGGTAAATGAATAGTCTTCGCAGTGGTTGGTGTGGTAATCGCCTATTTGTAAGGCAGTACGGATTTTCATGTTGCAATATTATGCTTCTTTTTTAGATTTCAAAGGAACCGAAGAAAAGAGGCTGTCAAAATGTATTAAATGTCTTTTTTGGATGAGATATAACAATTTTTGTTATCCCCAAAATGTATCGGTTATGTAAAAAACAGTATCTATAAAGTAGAGTACTCCATTTCGGGTTAATACATTTTCGTCGTGTAAGTCCTCTAAAATTATCCCGAGTTCGTGGTTTTGGTAATCATTGTTTCTTGTATTCTCAAAACCATTTGAATTTAAAAACAGCCGAACTTCATTTAAGTCGGTAAGTTGGGTTATCGAAACAAATGATTGTGCAACCACTGCATAAAGAACATCATCCTGTTTAGTAAAACCTCTCAACTCGTAGGCTGTATCCGGAAAAAAGAAATTGTGAAGCAGTAAGTTGTGAAAGTAATCGACCCAGCAGGTGTAATATATGGCATCGTTCAGTTTGATAACGTGATCTGTACCATTTAGGTAAACTTTTTGTTATGCTCCTTCGCTAACATATTGAGATAAGTCAATGTCGGTAATCCAAAAATCGTTTAAAGAAATGTATTCTTCTAAACTCTTTGTTTCTTGTTCTCGGAGCTGCTTTGTGTTTTCAGTTCCTCTGCCTGTTTGCGAGCCATTTTTAAGGTAACGGGCGACTGACTGGATAGTTCTTCCAAAGCTAACTTCGCTCTTTCCTGAAAGGATATTGTGTAGTTCATCTTTAAGCAGGTTTAGCATTTACAAATATATGAAAATCTTAATATTACTTATAATCAAAACTCACCATCCACTCAATCCCAAACTTATCCCTGAACATGGCAAAATACGAACCCCACGGGCTGTCGGCTATGGGCATTTCTACCGTGCCGTCTTCCGATAGTGCATTGTACAGTTTATCGGCTTCTTCCTTGCTCGCACAGGCTATAGAAATTTTGCTGCGGTTTTCATTTTCGTTTACAGTGCCCAGCATTTCGGGTACATCGCTGCCCATGAGTACGCTGTCGCCACTAATGGGTAACGAAACGTGCATGATTTTTTCGGCTTCTTTTTCGGGTGCTGTAAACTCGGGAGTCGAAAAATCTTTAAAGCGTACAAATGCCGCGAACTCGCCGCCAAAAGCTGCTTTATAAAACGTAAAGGCTTCTTCGGCATTGCCGTTAAAATGAATGTAAGGATTTAAGTGTGCCATAATTGTAGATTTTGTTTGTTTTGATGAAGGTACAAAAAATACTTATTGCTCCGCCCCAAACAATATCGCGGCTTTTAGCACCTCAATATTTATGTCCTTTAGCGTTTTAAACTTAATGCAATAGCCTGTTACACTTGCTTTGCCTATGGTAGTGCCATACGTTTCGGCTAAGTATTTCTTATCGTCAATACCCATAATGTATACCGAAATCCCGGTTGTGTTACCGCTAAGCCCTATGCGGTAAAACTCACGCGTTTTACCACCTGCGAGCTGCATAGTTAAATCTCCGTAACCTATGTTTGGGTTAGATACTACTTTGCCCTCATCATTTTTACCATCCAAAAACCATAGTGTACACCCCGGCAACAGTTGCAAAATGGTAGTGTGCAGTGTTTCCATGTCGGTACGCTTGGCGTCGGGAAGTGTGTTAATGTAGGCTTGTATTTGGTCTTCGGTTGTCATGTTCTGAGTTTTGGAGAGTACTTTTTGATTAAAGCTCAAACAAAAATATGGAAAATTCAGGTGCGGATGGGCAAGCCCTTAGGTATAAATGATGTTTAAAAAAGGCTTAATTGCTCTCCTTTAGTACCGTCAAAAAGGTCGGTGCGGAGTTCCGGGAAACTTTCATACGGGAAGTATTTCTGCCGTCCTATCCTGAAGGTAGTGTGTATCATCTCAGCTATATTGCCTTCACCTTTACGTCGTTTAAAGAATGTTTTTTCGCCCAGCTTGCCGCCGTGCATGCTTTGTATGTGGTGCAGTACTTTTTCTTTACGGTCTGGGTAGTGCTCCTCCAGCCAGTCTACAAATACGGGTTCTACAGTATCATTAAGCCGCACCAGCGTATACCCGAAGCTTTTGGCTCCCTTCTCTTTTATTACCTTTAGTATGTTCAGTATTTCCATGCTGTTCATACCCGGAATTATAGGCGCCACCATAACGTTTACAGGTATGCCGTTACTGCTGAGTGTTTCTATGCCTTGTAGCTTGTTGTTTACCGATGAAGTTCGCGGTTCCAGCTTGCGCCTTAGTTCCTCGTTTATGGTAGGGATGCTTAATGATACACTTGCCAGGTTTTTCTCTGCCAGCGGCGCTATAATATCAATGTCGCGGGTTACCAATGCATTTTTGGTAAGGATGTGTACAGGGTGGCGGTAGTCCAGGCATACCTTAAGCAGGTTTCGGGTGATTTCCAGCTTGCGTTCTATGGGTTGGTAACAATCGGTATTCCCCGAAAGTAATATCGGTTCGGGTTTATAGCCTCTTTTCCTGAAAAACTGCTCCAGTAATTGCGGAGCATTTTTCTTAACCATAATTTTTCGTTCAAAGTCTACACCCGCGCTATAACCCCAATATTCGTGAGTAGGCCGGGCAAAACAGTATGCGCAGCCGTGTTCGCAGCCTTGGTAAGGGTTCATGCTGTACATCATGGGCAGGTCGGGGCTTTTTACCTGGTTTACTATGGTTTTGGGGTATACCTCAAGTATTTCGGTTTTGGCTACGGTTTCCTCAAAGTCATCATCGTAAATGGACTTTTCGTATCGATGTTTTATAAAATGGTTATGAATGTTTTGAACGGCGCCCTGGCCTTTTATTTCCTTCTTCATGGTTCCTGCCTTTTGGGTGCAAGTTAAATCTTTAGAAGAAAATAATCTTATGATTTAAGAAAATAGTTTTAAACAAAAACCGCCCGAAACAGTTACCTGTCCCGGGCGGCTACATAAAACAAACAATTAATCTATATGAAATTAAGGGACTCCCTTAACTCTGCTGTTACTTCCAGCCGCCACCAAGCGCTTTGTAAAGCGTTATGGTAGCCGAAAGTTTTCTGTACTTCATGTCTATAAGGCTTAGTTCGCTGCTAAGCGCAGTTGCCTTAGCGGTTAGTACTTCAAGGTAGTTTACCATACCGTAGTTTAATAGCTCATCACTATAGTCGGCTGCTGTTTTTAGGGCATCGGTTTGCTTTTCATACAACGCTATTTTTTCATCGGCATTGTTGTAGTTTGCCAGTGCATCGCTTACTTCGCGGCTGGCCGTTACTACTGATTGTTCAAACCTTACATAAGCAGCTTCCTGCGTAGCTTTGGCTGCCTCATATTTGGTACGTATCTGCCTTTGGTTAAATATTGGCTGTGTAAGCCCCGAAAGTATACTTGCAAAAAGCGAGTTGGTACTAAACCATGTTTTCAGGTCGATACTCTGTAAGCCACCCTGAGCCGTAATAGTAAGCGAAGGGTAAAACGCACTGCGTGCCACATTAGTAAGTTCAAAAGCATTTACCAGCCCGTATTCGGCACTAATTACATCAGGCCTGTTTTTTAACAGCGATGCCGAGTATCCCAGTTTAATCTCCGGGTTTACCTCTTGTGCTGCAAAAGTGCTGCGCTCTATTTTGTGTGGCGCTTCACCCAGCAGCAGGCACAGGCTGTTTTCGGTAAGGATAATGTTGTTCTTAATATCGGCTATGGTAATTTCCGTAGCATACTTTTGTGCTTCGGTTTGTTTTACAGCCACTTCGGTAGTGCTGCCGCCATCTTTAAGGGCCTTAATGGTTTCTATGCTTTCCACACGGTTTTGCAGTGTGGTTTCGGCTACTTTAAGCTGCTCGTCATACGCCAGCAGTTGGTAGTACATAGAAGCCACATTAGCTATCACCGTAGTTTTTATGGTTTGGTTTGCTGCTATGGTTTGCAGGTAAGTAGCATTATACGCGCGCTTGTTGCTGCGTATTTTACCCCAAATGTCGGCTTCCCAACTAAGGTTTCCTGTAAGCAGGTACGTATCCAGAGATCCGTTAAAGAACGAACCGAACTGGCTATTTTTTGCCAGCTCCTGGTGCTGCCAGCTTGCCGTACCGCTAAGGGTAGGGAAGTAGCCTGCCTTGCCTTGTTTCATATACGCCTCGGCAGAAGCTATGTTTTGTAAGGCCACACGGGCATCAAAGTTATTTTGAAGGCCTTTTTTTATGTGCCCCTGAAGGATAGGGTCGGTAAACATCTTATCCCACTTTATGTCGGCTAATGATGCGCTGTCCTGTGCCACGGCTTCGGTGCGGTACAGGTTTTCTGCTTTTACGTTAGGGCGTTTGTATTCTTTGGCTGCAAAGCACGATTGCAGCAGCACACCCACGGTTATGGCAAAAGCTATTTTATATAGGTTATTTCTCATGATGATTTCAGCTTGATTACACAACAGGTATTGTTTCTTCTTCCTGGCCTTTATCTTTCGGTTTACCCGAAATGCGCTCCTGTATGCCCTGGAATACGATAAACAGGATAGGGATTACAAACACCCCAAATATGGTTCCTACAAGCATACCGCCTACGGCACCCATACCTATACTCTTGTTACCCACAGCACCTACACCGCTGGCTATGGCAAGTGGCATAAGACCAAAGATGAATGCAAACGAGGTCATAAGGATAGGCCTTAAACGTGCCTGTGCACCTTCTATGGCGGCTTCTACCAGGCTCATGCCGTGCTTGCGGCGCTGCATGGCAAATTCCACAATAAGTATGGCGTTTTTGGCCAGTAGACCTATAAGCATGATAAGTGCTACCTGGAAGTAAATGTTATTCTCAAGCCCTGCCAGCTTCACGAAGCCAATGGCTCCGGCTATACCCACAGGAAGTGATAGCAGTACCGATAGAGGCACTATATAACTCTCATACTGCGCACTAAGCAGGAAGTACACAAATATCAAACTCAGTAAGAATACGCCCGCGGCCTGGTTACCTGCTATAATTTCTTCACGGGTCATACCGCTAAACTCATAAGTGTAGGTTTTAGGCAGGTGCTGGGCAGCGGTTTCCTGTATGGCTTTAATAGCATCACCACTACTGTAGCCCGGTTTACTTTTACCGTTAACGTTAACCGCCTTAAGCATGTTAAAACGTGCTACGGCTTCAGGTCCGTAAATACGCTTAAAGCTTACAAACTGGCTTATGGCTACCTGCTGGTTTTTATCGTTTCGTACGTATATGTTGTTTATCGAATTTTCATCAGCGCGTTGTCCCGGCTCGGCCTGTATCATTACACGATATTGTTTACCAAAACGGTTAAAGTCGGTAGTATACAAACCACCATAGTACCCCTGCATGGTGTTAAATATGGTGCTTACTGATACGCCTGCATCTTTAGCCCTTTCCACATTAATATCCATTTGGTACTGAGGGAAGCCCGGGTTAAAGTTGGTAATCGCATACTGTATCTCAGGACGCTTGCTCAGTTCGGCAAGGAACTCGTTGCTTACCTTACTTACCGTAGCCCAATCGTCGTCTCCGGTATCTTCAATCTTAAATTCAAAACCGTCGGCACTACCAAAGCCCTGTACACTTGGTGGGGTAAAGAACAGCACACGTGCATCTTTAAACCCTGCTGTTTTGGCAAACAGTTCGCCTACTACAGCATCTACCGTTTGGTTTGGCTCTGTACGCTGGCTCCAGTCTTTAAGACGGATAACCGAGAAGGCGTAGCTACCACCGTTTACCCTGTTCAGCAGGCTGAAACCTACAATGTTCATACGGGCATCTACAATGTCCATGCTGCCCAGGATGCTGTCCAGTTTGTTTACGGTTTTCTGTGTTTGTTCAAGTGTGGTACCCGGTGGTAAAGTAATGTCGGCCATAATGGTACCGCGGTCTTCGTTTGGTATAAAGCCGCTTGGTGTTGTGGTAAACAGCCAATAAGTAATACCGATAAATACTGTAAGTATAATGCCTGTTACCCATTTGCGTTTTGCAAGGCGTTTTAGTGAACCCACATATTTGTTGTTCATGGCATCAAACCCGGTGTTAAACGCCGAGAAGAAACGGTCTTTCAGGTTCTTTTTATGGTGTTCATCATGCTCTTTGTGCGCTCTTAAAAACAGGGCACACAGTGCTGGTGATAGTGTTAATGCATTTACTGCCGATATGATGATTGATACCGCAAGGGTAATGGCAAACTGCTTGTAGAATACTCCTGATGGTCCGCTAAGGAACGATACAGGGATAAATACCGCCGCCATAACCAGCGTTATCGATACAATAGCACCCGTAATTTCGCTCATGGCGCCCAGGGTAGCCTTTTTAGGGTCTTTTTCACCTTCGTCCAGCTTGGCGTGTACTGCTTCTACCACCACAATGGCGTCATCGACCACAATACCGATGGCAAGGATCATTGCAAACAGCGTAAGCATGTTTATAGAGAAACCAAAAAGGTTAAGGAAGAAGAACGTACCAATGATGGCTACCGGAACCGCAATGGCCGGGATTAGCGTACTCCTTACATCCTGAAGGAACAGGAATACCACAATGAATACCAGTATAAAGGCTTCTACAAGCGTGTGGATAACCTTGTCTATAGAGGCATCAAGGAACACTTTGGTGTCAAACGGTACTACGTAGTCTATACCTTCAGGGAAGTTAGGTTTGGCACTTTGCATTATTGAGTTTATCTCCTCAATAATTTCATTGGCATTAGACCCTGAAGTCTGGAAGATACCTATGGCCACACCATCTTTACCCATTGCAAAGTTCTTTTGCCCGTAGTTAAAGGCGCCCAGCTCTACGCGGGCTACATCACTAAGATGTACAAAGTTACCGCCGCCGGTAGCTTTTACCACTATGTTTTCATAGTCTTCGGTCTTGTTAAGGCGGCCTTTGTATTTAATGGCATATTCATAAATGCCTGCTGCGTTTTCACCAAACTTACCCGGTGCAGCCTCTACGTTCTGCTCTTGTAGTGCAGCCTGTATATCGGCCGGGGTAATGTTGTAGGCAGCCATTTTTTCGGGGTCTATCCATATACGCATAGAATAGTCCTTGGCGCCAAATACGTTTACCTGGCCCACACCCTTAACCCTTTGCAGCTTAGGCACCAGGTTAATTTTGGCATAGTTCTGTACAAACGTACCGTCGTACTCCTTGTTTTTGCTGTAAAGCGCCATAAACATAAGGGCGCTCGTTTGGCTCTTAAGCGTGGTGATACCCGTGTTTATAACCGCCTGTGGCAGCTTGCTTGTAGCACGCGATACACGGTTTTGTACGTTTACCGCAGCAATATCGGGGTTAACACCCAGTTCAAAGTACACGGTAATGTTAGCCGAACCGTCGTTTGCGGCAGAGCTGGTCATGTAGGTCATGCCCTCTACGCCGTTAATTTCTTCTTCAAGCGGAATTACAACCGAGTTTAGTACCGTTTCGGCATTCGCACCCGTATAGGTAGCGGTAACCTGTACGGTAGGAGGGGCAATTTCGGGGTATTGCTCTACCGGAAGCGAGGTAAGCCCCAGTATACCCAATATGGTTATCAATATCGAAATTACGGTACTTAGTACCGGCCTTTCTATAAATGTCTTTAGCATAAATGATGTGTAGGTTTATTATTTACCCTGTGCGTTAGTTGAATCTTTAGCAGGGGCTGCGGCAGTATCAACGGCCGGAGTTTCCTGTTTTACAGGCTGTGGTACTATGGCAGTACCGTCTTTCAGCTTACCTGCGCCTTCTACCACTATAAGCTCGCCCTGCTCCAAGCCTTCGCTTACAATAAAGTTTGTACCGCTGGTGTTGGTCACGGTAATTACCTTGCTTTTTACGGTGTTGTCTTTGTTTACCACATACAGCATCTTTTTGCCCTGCATATCAAACACTGCATTCTGAGGTACTACTACAGCATTCTCGTAAGTAACCGGAATGCGTACGGTAGCTTTTCCGCCACTTCTTAGTACAGCCTGTGGGTTGTTAAACTCTGCCCTGAACTGCGTAGTACCGGTAACTGCATCGGCAAGGCCATTTACGGTTTCCAGTTTACCTTTTACATCATACTCACTACCGTCGGCCAGTAGCAGGCTTACTGCCGGTACTGCTTTTAGCTTTTGCTGAAGTGTAGCACCTTTAAAAGTTTTAGCAAAGCTTATTACCTGTTTTTCGTTCATGCTGAAGTACGCACGGATAACGTGGCTGTCGCTTACAGTAGTAAGCGGATCGGTTACTGTAGGGCTTACCAGTGCGCCTACTTTGTAAGGCAGGCTGCCTATAACACCGCTTACAGGTGCTGTAATGGTACCGTAACCTATATTAGCCGCAATACTGCTGTAGGCAGCTTTAGCCGATTCCAGGTTAGCTTGGGCTGTTTCCAGCTGTACGTTGCTGATAATCTTACGGTCTACCAGCGGTTTCAGTCGGTTAACCTCTACCTGGGCAGCAGCTACTTTGGCTTTAGCCGAAGCGGCATCCTGGTTAAGGGTTTGGGTTTCTATTTTAAAAAGCACCTGGCCTTTGCGTACTTCCTGGCCTTCGTCTACCAGTATCTGGGTGATGAAACCTGTAACCTTAGGGCGGATTTCTACATTTTGCTGGCCTTCAAGGTTTGCAGTATATTCTTCATATACCACAGCGTTTTCGCGGGCTACCGTTTGTACCGGAAAGGGTACAGGGCCTGCCTGTTGCGGTGCCTGCTCTTCTTTTTTGCCGCAGGCTGCGAGTAATATCGTAATGGCTAATGCGCCAATAGCAGATGATCTTCTCATGATGATTGTGTGTGTAATTGATTGTTTATTAAACAAGGTGATGTTTATTTTTGCCCTTTTTCTATTTCCTTAAAACGTTCTATGCTTTTGTTAAGAAGTGCTTCCATTTCCAGGATGTGCTCTTTATATGCCTTTGATTTTTCCAGTTCAAACTTTTCGGCCTGGCAGCTTACAGTCTTGCTACGGTAATCCAGCATTTTTTCCATAATACCTTTTTCAAAGGCTATCATTTTCAGGTAGTTGTCAAACCTTTCACTGAACTCTGATGGGCGGTAGTACTTTTTACGGTCGCACGGCAGGGTGTAGTAGGTTATCTTGCCCATTTTTAGCAACAGGTTCAGGTTTGTTGAAATCGAACTTTTACTGGCCGACATTTCTTCAACAAGATCTTCAAAAGTGTACTGTCTTGAACACGAATCCAATATCAGCGTAGCCAATATGCGCGACCCCAGTGGAGGAAGGTGGCCTATATTCTCGAAGTGAACACCAAATAGTTCTATCAGTTCTTCGCGCTGTTGTTTTAAACCGTCCATTGTGCCATGATGTAGAAATTTTATGCAAATGTAAGTGTTAGTTCGTTTAGTTCGGTTGTTTCCGAACCGAACACAGCGTTAATATTTTGTTAATGTTTTATTTTGAAGCAAAGGAGCGGGCGTTTGGATTGTTTGTTTTTTTAGATTTTTGGAAAAGGGAAGAATGTAAACAAAAGAGGATATTTTATTAAAACATTTATGAAGATGTGGCGTTAAAGCTTTTAATTTGAGAAAATAATTTATTTTTGCCATTGAAAATTTGAGATAATGTCGTTAAAGAAAGCTTACCTGATAGCAATTGTAATTTTATTGATAGACCAGGTTTCTAAAATATATGTAAAAACACATTTCGGCTTAGACGAAGGTGTAAATGTGTTTAGTTGGTTCCAAATCCGTTTTATAGAAAACGACGGTATGGCCTGGGGCGCTAAGCTACCGGGGTCTTATGGTAAGCTTATCCTTACCTTGTTCCGCATTATAGCGGTAGGGGGTATAGGATGGTGGTTAGCCGATTCGGTTAAAAAACACGCTTCGCCTTACCTGGTTGTTTCTATAGCACTTATTCTTGCCGGTGCTTTCGGTAATATAATCGACTCTGTTTTTTACGGCGTTATTTTCGACCATAGCCTGCCGGGTAAAGTGGCCACTTTTGATAGTGCGCACCACTACGGTACATGGTTTCATGGTAAGGTAGTAGACATGTTCTATTTCCCGATTGTAAAGGACAGCGAAGGCAACACCCTTTTCTTCAATGCGATTTTTAACGTAGCCGATGCCGCTATTTCGGTAGGGGTAGGTATATTAATCCTGTTTAATAAAAAAGCATTCCCTAAGAGCTAGGGGCTTTAAGATATAAAAACAAAAACGGCTGCCTTAAAAATAAGGCAGCCGTTTTTGTTTAGTAACATTGTTATTTGTTTAGTAGTGCCTGCGCCTGGCCCAGTCCGCCGGCATTGACTACGTTTTCTATGCCGTTGCTTTCAAGTATCGATTTTGCCTGGGCGCTGCGCATGCCGCTACGGCAAAACACTACTACCTGTTCTTTGCCTTTAAATTTGGCTATCTGGCTTCGTATGTTGTCTAAAGGAATGTTTACAGCCCCTTTTACACTACCCGAAGCAAATTCTCCCTGCGAGCGTACATCTACTATAAAAGCGTTTGTTTTTATCTCTACGGGTTCGCTACTCCCGAATATGTTTTTAAGAAATCCGAACATAATTGTATTATTTTTTAGCAAAGGTAAACCAATTCGTTATGGGGTTCAGTTACTTTTGTTACATAAGGGAGGTAAGTTAGAAATGTATAACTAGTCCTAAAATACGTTTACTATTTTAGGACTAGTTATAGTGGTAAATCTAAACGGATATTATTTCAGGTATTTAAGGCAGGCAGCATTTACCTTCCTACCTTCTTTAGCAGTGTAATCGCCTATAGTTTTACTGCTCGAAACACGTAGAGGGAGGTATTCTAAACCGTCCCACATTTTTTCAAACACATGGTTTTCATACCATACTTCGTTACCTTTTTTATAAACAACTGTAGCAAAAAAAGCCTTTCTTATAATATTGCCATATTCGTCACGAACTACGGTCATATCATTTTCTGTAAGTATAATCTTATAAGCATTCGGTGCCCCATCTTTAAAATAGCTTTTTACAGCTTTCATTGCTTCGGTCTCAAGCTTCGGGTCGTTAAGTTTTTTTGCTGGCAAACAGTCTCCTTCACTTACTTTAATATCAGTGGCGGGTACAATTAGTTCAATTTCTCCTACTGCCATAGGCTTAAATTTTACCCTATGACCGAGTCCGTAACTTGTAAGAGGAAATTGTTCTATACGGATTTTGTGCTTTCCGGGAGTTAGTTTTTCCTGGTGTCCCAGCAGTGCACGGTAAACGCTTTCTCCTCTGTAAAATTCATCTGTGCCATCATTTAGAGGCAGGCGCATTGTTAACAATCTCTGTCCTGATCGTTCACGGTCATTTAAGTCTTCAATAGCTACTTCATCTATGTATTCTCCATCAAGGTACAGGATTGTAATCAGCTTAGTTACGCCGTCAAACCCGCTTTTTTTCATGTCATTGATGTCTTTAATTTTTTCCCCATTTTCCTCTAATCCTAGTAGAATACTGTTTGATACAGAGTGTGGGTAAAATCCCCTTATGTGCAATACGTCGCCAAGTGTTGTAGGTTGTAAGGTACTTAGAATCGGGGTCATTTCGATTTATTTCTGAATTAGCAAACACAACTTTCCCTACATATTTTTGGTACAGTTCTGTATTAAATGGTTCTTCCTCGTAAAGTTCTACCTTCGATTTTTTTCCGGTAACTTTGTTGATTAGCCCTTGAGATTGTCCTGCAAAGGAACATAGCAGTATTACTGCCAAGAAGATTTTTTTCATAAAAAATGGTTAATTTGTTTTTTACAAATCTATTGTTTTTATTTTTAACAATATTTTTTTTACTAAAAAACTCTTCACTTTTATTATTTTACATAGAGTTCTATGTAAAATAATAAAACCCTGCCGTAAAGCAGGGTTTTGTTTTGTAGCCTCGCCAAGAATCGAACTTGGATCAAAAGTTTAGGAAACTCCCATTCTATCCGTTGAACTACGAGGCCAGCCGTTATTTTCAGGGTGCAAATATAAACAAATTCGCAATTTTCAAAAACAAAAGCTTTTAAATTTTTAAAACCCTTTTATTTTTATGCTTCTCCCAGTATGTTTGCTACAATATTTATCAGTGCGTCGGCGTCTGTTTTTGTGGTATTTACAGCTACACTGCCGTTTCCGTAAGGTTCGTACCTAAGGGTGTCTGTAATATTAAACAAGCCTACGGTAGGTGTTTTACCGGCGCTGGCCAGGTGCATAATACCGCTGTCGGCACCAATAAACACAGACGATGCGTGTATAAATGCCGAAATTTCGCGCACATCACTACTGTAAAACGACGGTGCAGCAAAGTTTATCTGGCTTACATTTTCGGCGGGCAGCACCTCCACTATACTATAATCAGGGAAACTGTTTTGCAGTTTTTCATATACCGGTAGCCACCATTCCGGTTTGTGGCACTTGGCACCTGTGGCGTAGGTAAATATGCAAATGGTTTTCTTTTCGGCAGGCACCAGTTTGTCAAGCTCGGCCTTACCGTGGGCAAGCTCGGCGGCATCCAACCTTAAATCCATTGGCGGAACATCACCCTTTTGGGTGGTAAACCCCAGTTGGGCCAACTCTGTACGCAGTACATATACAGGGTGCTTGGCCATGTGCATATGGTCGGCATATTGTGCAATGGCTTCTTCGGGCAGGTCGCCGTACAGTTTGTATTTCGCTTTGCTTTTCTGTACCGACATACGTCCGCTCGACGAGCCTTTTGCCACGTTAATCACAAGGTCGTAATTGCCGCTTTTTACCGCGCGCCAGGCAGCAAAGTATTCGCCGGGCTGTTTCAGCGGGCGTTTGGGCAACTTAATTACACGGCCTATGCTGCTGTAGTTCTTAAACAATACATGGCTGAGCCCGCCACGTACAAAAAGGTCTATAGTGCACCCCGGGAAGGTGTTTTCCAGCTCCTCTACAAGCGGTGTAAGCAGCAGCTGGTTACCCAAACGATGGTTAGGACGGCTTACCAGTATGCGTTTTATATCGGCATTGCCTTCGGAGCCTGCGGGCGGGTTAGTGTGGTTAGTACCTATATCTTTGGTAAGGCCACGCATTAGGGCACGCCTTATTTTATTTACTTCACTTTTAAAGCTCATTTCTAAAGTTATACGGCATAAGCCAACGAATGTGCAAATATAAGTTGTATTAATTACTTTTACATTGAAAATGCTGTACAAACCAAACCAATGAAAAACCAACCTTTCTTTAGGACGTATCCGCTAACCATCTGGAACATATTAACCATAATAGGATATATCCTATTATCAACGGGCTTGTTGTACTATTATGTTTATGAGCCGGATCCACAGCGTGACTATCTTTTAATATACATACTTGCAACACAGATGTTTTTGACTTCACAATACAGAGCTGTACGTAACCTGTACATGTGCCTGTTTTGGCTTTTGATAGGTATATGTCATGTCGTAACCGCTTACTTTATAAAAGATATTCTGTTGTTTCAGTTTCCTGCCGGGCATCTAAGTGTACCGATGGCAAATACTTTTATACTTGTTCTGGTGATGCAAGTAATACGGTATATCAGTTTGCAATTACAGGGTGAAGAATTTGTGGCACCCAACAGGGGTGGCAAAGATTTATTTGACGAAAGAAAACCAACCTGGGTAGATTTCCTGTGTACGGGAATATATTTTACGGTATTATTTTTAGGAATGTTTGCAATGCCCAAACGCCCTGTTGAAAAACCGAAATCCGAATACATCATTTATCTGCAAAGGGATAGTGTAAAATAGAATAAAAACCCCGCAACTAAAAAGCCGCGGGGTTACCTATATAATTAAAACAAGCAATTACTTTACTAAATGCAAATCAGCCAAAAGCGTATTAATAAACGCTATTTCATCTTTGGCTAATTTTATGTTTAGTGCTTTGGCATTCGCCACGCTCTGCTGTGCATTACGGGCACCGGCAAGCGCTATGGTTATGCCCGGTTGCTCTACCGTCCAGCGGAGTACAAGCTGGGCAAGGGTAGCGCCTTTTTCGGCTGCCATGGGGCGTAGTTTATCCAGCACGTCATTTACACGTTTCAGGTTTTCGTCTTTGTAAAAATACACATTGGCACGGTGGTCGCCTTCGGCAAAGTGGTGTCCCGGTTGCATTTTGCCAGTTAATAAACCACGCTCCAGCGGACTGTACGCCAATATGCTCTTGCCATGATCCAGCACATACGGCACCAGTTCCTGTTCAATATCACGCTTTACCATACTGTACGGCACCTGGTCGCTTACTATGTTTACGTATTTGCTGGCTTCGGCTACCTGCTCGGCAGTGTAGTTACACACCCCGGCGTAGCGCACCTTTCCTTGCTGAATCAGTTCGGCTACGGTTTCAAAAGTCTCCTGAATAGAGGTAGTAACATCCGGCCAGTGAATTTGGTACAAATCAATATAATCCGTTTTCAGGCGGCGCAGGCTGTCTTCACATTCTTTAATAATGCTTTCGCGGCCGGCATATTTATAAATATCAATGTCCTGCCCCTGGTTGTTCTTACTTTTCATGGCAAGCGTACCCTGAGCCAAATCCCAGCGCATACCAAATTTGGTTACCAGTTGCACCTTATCGCGCCCCAGTGGCGCTATGGCTTCGGCTACAATGTCTTCGCTGTCGCCCATACCATATATAGGCGCGGTATCTATACTGGTTACGCCTTCGTCAAATGATTTTTGTATGGCTTCAATAGCCTCGTTGCGTTCGGTTCCGCCCCACATCCATCCTCCGGCAGCCCAAGCTCCAAAGGTGATGACAGACAGTTCTAAATCGGTATTTCCTATTTTTCTAAATTCCATGGTTTTTTACTGTTAATTTGTTTATTCGTGGATTTGTTTATTTGTAAGATGCCCGAAGTCCGATGGTCGTCCATTCCCATTCCCCTCCTCCGGAGGGGTGCCCGCAGGGCGGGGTGGGTTAAATTTCAACTAGAAAAATCTTGTTCATTTTTCCACCCCGGCTTTCAGCCACCCCTCCGGAGGAGGGGAATGCCACTCAGTTGTTATACTAATTTCTGACTTCTTATTTACCCCCAGGAGTAAGCACTGCCTACTGCGACTGAACACTGATCACTAAAACTATTCCTCCTTAATCTTATTTACAAACAAGGCAATGCACACGCCAAATACCCCAATAATGGCAAACGACATTTTTAGCCCTACCGCGTGGGCGATGTACCCAATAACCGGAGGGCCAAGCAAAAAGCCCAAAAAGCTGATGCTGGATACTGCCGTAAGCGCCTGGCTGGGTTCTATGCCCGGGGTTTTACCCGCAAGGCTGTACACGCCCGGAACTACCGTACTTACCCCAAGCCCCACCAGCATAAAGCCCAGTGCTGCCGGTATAATGTACGGAAAAAATACCGCTATGTACATACCCCCCGAAATCAGGAAGCCGCTAAAGGCCAGTACTTTTTTGCGCCCGAAACGCTGTGTGATTTTATCGCCAATGAATCGGCCGCTTGCCATCATGATCATGAAGGAGGTATAACCAAGGATAACCAACGATTCCGGGGCTTTTACCACATCCTTAAAGTACACCCCGCTCCAGTCGAACATTATGCCTTCGCTTACCATACTACAAAAACCGATTACGCCAAGCCATGCCAATGCAGGGTTAATTTTGGGTATAAGACTGCGTTTTTTATCGGCTTCAATGGCCTTTGGTTTTGCTCGTTTGGTTTTTACAAGGTAACGGAAATTGGCAAAAATGTTTATGTACAAAAGCACCGCTACCGTAACAAAGTGGTAAATAGGTGCCAACTTAAAGTTCATCATTCCCAACCCAATAAGCGCCCCGGTAAAACCGGCAAGGCTCCACGCCCCGTGAAACGACGACATTATAGGCCTGCGGAACAATCCTTCGGTAAGGATACCCTGGGTATTAACCGATATATTGGTAAAATTGCTGAAGATACCAAAGAAGAACAGCGACAGCATAAGTTGCCACACCTCCGTAGCAAGTCCCAGCGTAGCCATAGAAAGGATGTAAAAAATAATACCGAACACCACCGTTTTACTACTGCCGTAACGGATGACTATTTTCCCCGAAAACGGCATCATACACAGCTGCCCCACAGGTATGGCAAAGAGCACCGTACCCAGGTCGGCTTCGGTAAGGCCCAGGGCTTCCTTAATATCCGGTATCCGGCTAGCCCAGGTAGCAAAGGTAAGCCCCATAGTAAAGTAAAACATGGATACCGCTATGCGTATGCGGTTAAGATAACTTTCTTTCGCTTCTTTGTACGCTTTTAAGGGTTTACGTACCTTCCGGGCATTATTTAATTCTATATCCATACCTGCTCTAGTGTTTACTTACAAATTTACACACTTATTCCTTACGAGTCGCGTTCCATTCCGACCGAAGCGTAGCGTAGTGGAGGAATCTTACGTATTTGAAAGAGATGTTTCAATTTCGCTGCGCTTACTTCGGGAGACTTTGGGTAATAGCTTCCTCAGTGTATCCCCGTGCTACTTTTAAAACCGTAAACTGTTACGCAATAATTTCCATTTTTTTCATCAGGAACGTGGCGCTTTTGTTTTGGCAAATGCCCTCGCGCAGGGTATAGTCAAACACCAGTTCGTTATTGGTAATCTGCACCTCAAAACATTGGTTTTTCAGGTACTGCGGGTATTCGCTGCTGGTATTGCACACCTCAATATCGTGCGTAGCAATAACACCTGTACCGTTTTGGGCAATCACCTTTTTAATCACGCCTATGGTACCGCTTTGCTTATCGTCGGAATTGGTTCCTTTCAAAATCTCATCCAAAAGCACAAACGAGCGTTGTCCCTGCATGGCGGTAATAATCTGCTTGAGGCGTTTAACCTCAGCAAAAAAGTACGACTCGCTGTCGGCAAGCGAATCACTTTGGCGCATAGAAACCAACACCGGCAGCGGATGCACCACTGCCTTTTCGGCACACACGGGAGCACCCACACCTGCCAGCACCATGTTGATGCCCAGCGTACGCAAAAAGGTACTCTTACCCGACATATTACTGCCTGTAAGGATGCGGAACGGCTGTTGCGTAAACTGTATATCGTTGCACACCCGTACCGTTTCGGCAATAAGCGGATGCCCCAGCTGTGTAAATTCAATGCGGTTGTCTTCGGCTATTTCAGGGAAAACAAAGCCTTCATTATTTGCGGCAAAGTTAGCCAGGCTGTTCAGGGCTTCAAACTCGCCCATTACGGCAAGCCAATCGTGCATGTGGGTTGCGTGTTTTTCTTTCCAGTTGTACAGCCTGTGGAGTATGTGCACATGGTACATACTCACCCCGTTTATAAGCATCGCGCCCAGCGGATTTGCCGTGTTGTTTAAATCGGCAAACAAACCCGATAGCGTTCGGATTTCAGTACTCGCCTTAGCTACCCTTTGTTGCAGGGCTATATTCTTAGGCGCGGTGAACGCTTCCTGCTCTATACTGTGCAGTATGTCGCCGTAGTTTTTAAGTATCTCGTCTATTTCGTCAGAGAACACGGTAATGGCGCGTATCTTTTTAAAATGCGAAAATGCCTGTCCCACATTAAACAGAAATAACCATGTAACTGCGCTGTGGTAACTGCCTGTAACAATACTGTACACCACCGCTGCTACAAACGCCACCGGCCCTGCAATACTCAGCACTTTAGCTACACTACTCAATTGTTCTAAAGGCGATGCTGCCCACTCTAACAACTGCGAATATTTATTTTCAGTGTCGTTTTTACTGCGAGCCAAAGCCGCTATGTGCTGTCTCCATTCGGTTTTGTCTTTAAGCTCGGCTATGGCGTGCTGGTTTTGCAGAATCTCCGCATTGGGCAACAGCCCGCCTAACAAATGTGCAAAGGTTTTTTTGCCAATAAACGTATAGGTACGGTTTAGCTGATGAAACAACGACCGCCCCCCAAAAATATCCAGGTCGTACGTGTAGGCATGGGCAGGATTTACATACTCCTTACCATCGGCAAACGGAATAGCCGTACGGTTCAGGTACGCGATTTCGTCTTTATTCACCTGAATAAGCATCCGCAGCAAATTGCGCCTGCGCGATACCTTTTGGTGTTTTTTATATACAAAAGCAAAGCCAATGCAAAGCCCGGCAACCCCGGCCCAATAGCCCTGTCCACCATATTTAATACCCAAATACCCGGTAAGCAAAATAAGCCCGGCAAGCACCAGGCGTATGGTGCCAATCAGGTTATACTGCTGTTGCTGTTTGTGGTACGCTGCCTCGTGTTGTTGCAGTAATTGTGTATAGTCGGTTATTTTCAAAACAAAATATATTTTATCCGGCTAAGGTACAACTTAACCCTGAGCCTTTTGGTATACGGCCGGGTTTACACAAGCAGGCAGCGGGTTGCCGTTAAGTGCCGTAATAATATTCTGAGCAGCAAGCACCGCCATGTCGTCTCGGGTTTCTTTTACCGCCGAACCAATGTGCGGCAGTACGCATACGTTCTCTAAATCCAGTAATGGGTTGTTTTTATCCATCGGCTCGGGATTAGTAACATCCAGCCCGGCACCCCAAATGGTTCCGTTTTCAAGCGCTGCCTTTAAGTCGGCTTCGTTGTGCATACCGCCCCGCGCCGTATTTATAAACAACGCCGAAGGTTTCATTTTTGCAAAAACATCGGCATTAAACAGGCCTTTCAATTCCTCAGTAAGGTTAGCATGCACGCTGATTACATCACTTTGTGCCAGCAGCTCGTTAAACTCCACACGCTTTGCCCCTACCTGCCATTCGGCATCTTTGTTGTGCCCGCGGTTGTGGTAAATAATGTTCATGCCATACGCCCCCTTGCACATTTTTGCCATTTCCAGCCCGATGTTCCCCAAACCAAAAACACCCAGTGTTTTACCAAACAACGAAGTGCCCAGCCCGGCAGTGGGTTCAAAAAAATCCCAGTCGGCACGCGCTATGCGCTTGTGGTGATAGAACGCCTTGCGGGCAGTGGCTATCATAAGCAGGAAAGCCGTTTCGGCAGTGGCAAGGCTTAGTACATCGGGCGTGTTGCCTATGGGAATGCCTGCCTTAGTAGCGGCTTCCACATCTACATTATCATACCCCACCGAAAATAACGACACCACCTTCAGGTGACTGCATTGTTCAAAAAACGCCGCATCGGCCTTGCGCCTGCCACTAAGTAGCACCGCATCGGCAGCTTTGCAACGGGTAATAAATTCTTCCTCGGTCAGTTCGCGTTTTTCATTCCACTGGGTAATTTCGTAGCCCTCTTTTTCCAGAAGCTCTAAACCCGCCTGCGGAATTTGTCGTGTGATGAATATTTTCATTTTGTATTTTTTAGAAAAAAGGAAGTCGGAGGTTCGAAGTCCTGTGATACCATTCAGTAAGCATTCCCCTCCCTCGGAGGGGTGGCTGAAAGCCGGGGTGGAGTATTTCATTATTTATTGACTATATAGCCCACCCCGCCCTACGGCACCCCTCCGAAGGAGGGGAATGCCACTCTGCTGTTATCCGCTCCACAACTTGAAACCTGAAACTTGAAACCTGAAACAAATTAGTAACCGCTCTCGGTGGTAAGCAACTCAAGCTGTGCAGGCGTAATGGCAAGCTGTGGTGCCTGTATAATGCTATCGAGCTGGTTAAGGCTGGTAGCACTAACAATAGGTGCGGTAATACCCGGGCGGTGGATAAGCCATGCCAGGGCAACGGCAGCCTGAGTGGTGTTTAGTTCTGTTGCTACGGTGTCCAGTGCTGTAAGGATTTTATTTCCGCGGGCATCCAGGTATTTTTCCATACCGCCACCGCGAGGGCTTTTGCCAAAGTCAGCCGCACTGCGGTACTTGCCTGTAAGGAAACCGCTGGCCAGTGACCAATACGGAATCACGCCCAGATTGTGCTCTAATGCTATGGGTTCTACAGTGCTTTCGTACCCTGCACGGTCGTACAGGTTGTAGTGCGGTTGCAGGGTTTGGTACACCGGGAAACCTTTATCTGCCGAAACCTGAAGCGATTCCAGCAGCCTTTCGGGAGTCATATTGCTGGCGCCTATGTAGCGTACTTTACCCTCTTTAACCAATTGGGCATACGCCTCCAGGGTTTCTTCAACAGGAGTTTCAACATCGTCGAAATGCGTTTGGTACAGGTCGATATAATCGGTTTTAAGCCTCGTTAGGGAATCCTCCACAGCTTGCAGTATGTAGGCTTTTTTCAGGCCTTTTTTGCCATCGCCCATATCGTTACCCACTTTTGTGGCTATGATAACATCATCACGGCGACCGCGTTTTTGCAGCCAGTTGCCTATAATGGTTTCGCTTTCGCCGCCTACGTTACCGTCTGCCCAGCGCGAATACATATCGGCGGTATCTATAAAATTAAACCCCGCGCCTGTAAAAGCATCGAGGATTTCAAAGGATTGTTTTTCGTTAATCGTCCAGCCAAAAACATTGCCGCCAAACGTAATGGGATATACATGCAAGTCCGACTGGCCTAATGGTCTTTTTTCCATAATTTAATTATTGTTGTAGTCCCGAAATTAAAATCAGGGCTATGGTTATGAGCGCAGGAATACCCTGCACAAAAAGAATTTTTTTGGAAGCGGTAAGCGCTCCGTAAATCCCTGCCACTGCCACACAACCCAAAAAGAACAAGGCTACATTAGTGCGCCAATGGTCATCGGTTATAAAAAACGTCCAGATGAGGCCTGCGGCAAGAAAGCCGTTGTACAAGCCCTGGTTTGCTGCCAGCGCCTTGGTTTTAGGAAACAGCTCCCGGGGGAACTGCCTGAAAATTTTTGGCCCGCGGGTTTCCCACGCAAACATTTCGAACCACATAATGTACAGGTGAAACAGGGCAATGAGGGTAATCAGGGTACTTACTGCAATTTCCATGAGGTTTGGTATTTATGGTTATTGTTATAGCGTTACTACCTGCCCGGTATTGCTGCTTAGCAGGGCGGCATCTATTATTTTCATTACACGGGCACCGTCCTGGGCGGTAACGGGTTCGGTAGCATTTTCGGTAATGGCTTTGTACACACCATCAAACAGGCCGTAGTAGTTGCCCTGTAGTGTAGGTATGGTGTTACGAATGGTTTCGCCATCTTTAACTATGTTTAGTATGCCGCTAAGCTCCTCCGGTTCTGTACCCCAATCGGTAAGATTAGGTTTGGCACCGGTTTTTAGTACATCTTCCTGCACATCGCCACGGTGTTTCATAAAGCTGCCGTTTCGCCCTTGTAAGATGTAGCTGGGCACCATTTCTTTATTAAAAAAGCCTGCATGCAAACGCACGCGCTTATCCGGGTAATACAATAGTATATCTATATTATCGTCTACCAACGACCCCTGGCGCAGGGTACGAATATCAGCAAAAACAGATTTCGGATACCCAAAAAGATACAATGCCTGATCGATAATGTGCGGCCCCAGGTCTTTTAGCACCCCGGCCCCGGCATTGGCACTTTCTTTCCATGCCTTAGGGCTAAGGTTAGGGTTATAACGGTCGAAACGGATTTCGGCTTCTACTATTTCGCCCAAATCACCCGATTCCAATACCTGCTTTACAGTTTTCAGGTCGCTATCCCAACGGCGGTTTTGGTACACGGTAAGCTTCAGTCCATTTTCTTTGGCAAGGGCATCCAGCTCCTCGGCTTCGGCTGCCGTAGTGGTAAAGGCTTTTTCTACCAGGGCATGTTTACCGGCTTGCAATACTTTTTTAGTATAGTCGAAATGCGTGTCTACAGGAGTGTTTACCACAACCAGGTCTACGTCATCGGCAAGGAGTTCTTCCAGGGTTTCGTATCGTTTTACATTGGGGTAATCCTGACGGATAAGGTCTTTACTGCGCTCCCAGGCACCGGTAAGTTCAAAGCCTTCGTGCAGGGTTAAAAAAGGTGCGTGGAATACCTTACCCGACATTCCGTATGATAATAGTGCTGTTTTTATTTTTTTCATTTTTACTGGTTTAATTGTGCCCCGCACTTATACAAATGCGGGGCACAATGAGACTATTTTTATTTTTGATGCAAATTTAGATTGCCACGGTCGTGCCTCCCTCGCATTGACTGTGACTGAAAACTGTTTCTACCACAACCGACAACCAACAACTACAACTTAGCGCGTTCGTATTGTTTAGGCCAAACCACATCGGCACCTAGCTCGTGGGCAAAGGTGAGCCCCAGGTGCGCATCGCGTAGCGACTCACGGGCAAACAGTACCAGGTCGGCTTTACCCTCAGCTACTATGGCTTCTGCCTGATGTGCTTCGGTAATAAGCCCTACGGCTCCGGTACATATATGGGCTTCTTTTTTAATCCTTTCGGCTATAAACACCTGATAGTTTGGCTCCACCGGAATTTGCTGCGCGCGGGTTAATCCTCCCGAAGAACAATCAATCAGGTCTACGCCTTTTTCTTTTAAAATTTTAGCTAATGCTACCGATTCATCCAGTGTCCAGCCCCCATCGGCCCAGTCGGTTCCCGAAAGGCGGACAAACAAAGGCAGGTCGGCAGGCCATTCGGTTTGCACAGCATCAGTTACTTCCAGCAATAGTCGGATGCGGTTTTCAAAACTGCCTCCATACTCATCAGTACGCTCGTTAGACAACGGCGAAAGAAACTGATGCAGCAGGTAGCCGTGCGCTCCGTGCAGCTCTATTACTTTAAATCCGGCAGCCAGGGCGCGTTTTGTAGCGGCCTTAAAATCGGCTATAACTTTGGCTATGCCTTCTTTATCCAGTTCCAGTGGTGGCAGTTCTTCCCTGTCGCTAAATCGGATGGGGCTTGGGGCTACGGTGCGCCAGCCGCCTTCGGCTTCGGTAAGTTTATGCCCACCCTGCCATGGTGCGGCGCAACTTGCCTTTCGGCCGGCGTGTGCCAGCTGTATGCCGGGAACCGAGTTTTGTTCCAGTATAAAATGGTTAATTTCCTGTAGTTTTTCGATATGGGCATCATCCCACAAGCCCAGGTCGGCGGGCGAAATGCGTGCTTCGGGCGATACGGCTGTGGCTTCCTGAATAATAAGTGCGGCACCGCCCGCAGCGCGTGCCCCCAGGTGTACCAGGTGCCAGTTGTTTGCAAAACCATCTACGGCGCTGTATTGGCACATGGGCGATATTACAATGCGGTTCTTCAGGATGATGCTTTTAAACTGGTGTATGGAGAATAATTGTGACATAAATTTATAAGGTGTTTTTACAAGCTAATCCTTACAGAAAGGTAAGGGTTTTCAATGTAAAATTACCGCAGAGTATGCAAATATGAATTGCATTCGTCATTATTAACAAACTTTTAATTGGTATAACGATGTAATAATTTGGGAGTATGTAAATCAGAAAACACTATTTTTGTGCGTTTCATATACATTTTAAAACTGATCAATGGATACACTTATTCAGATTGCCCAACTTGTTTTAATGTTGTCAATACTTGTAGTATTGCATGAATTTGGGCACTATATTACTGCAAAGATGTTTAAAGTTCGCGTAGAAAAGTTCTACCTTTTTATGGATGCGGGCTTCTCTTTAATAAAAAAGAAAATAGGCGAAACCGAATGGGGTATAGGCTGGCTTCCGCTGGGAGGCTACGTAAAGCTGAGCGGTATGATAGACGAAAGTATGGATACCGAGGCCATGAAAAGCGAACCACAACCGTGGGAGTTTCGTTCTAAGCCGGCATGGCAAAGACTGTTGATAATGCTGGGTGGTATTATAGTAAACCTGCTTTTGGCCTGGTTTATCTATACGATGGTGTTTTGTACCTACGGGAAAAAATATGCCAGTACCGAAGCCGTAATGAAAAACGGCCTTGCCTTTGGCCCTATAGGTACTGCTGCCGGGTTTAAGGATGGCGATAAAATACTTAGCGTAGACGGTAAATTTCAGCCTCAATTTGACCGTATGCAGCTGGACGTACTGCTGGGAGATGAAATAAAAGTATTACGCGATGGTAAAGAAGTAACCATTCACCTTAATGATAAAAGCCTGCACGACATTCTTGAAAAGGAGGGGCGTGATTTTATGCATCTGAAGGCAACCCAAACGGTTGTGGACAGCCTGCTGCCTAAAGGGCTTGCAGTAAAGTCTGGGCTTAAAAAAGGAGACAGCATTGTAGGAGTGGAGGGTAAGCCGCTACGCTATATGGCTCAGGTGAGTGAAGAAGCCTTCAAGCATAAAAAAGGTAAGCTTGTACTTAATATTAAAAGAGCCGGTGAAAAACTGGATATAACTACAGGTGTAGACTCTACCGGTACTATAGGCATGGTGCAGAGAGCACCGTATGAAAAAGATATACTGGTTACAGAAAAGTACAGTTTCTTTGGTGCTATACCTGCCGCTATGGATGAGTCGTACTCTAAGCTGTACTATACCATAAAGCAGTTTAAGCTTATTCTGCGCCCTAATACCGGCGCATACACACAGGTGCAAAGTGTGGTGGGCATAGCCAGCAAGCTGCCTACTACATGGGATTGGGAATTTTTCTGGAACTTTACGGCGTTCTTTTCGGTGGCATTAGCGTTTATGAACCTATTGCCAATACCGGGATTAGACGGCGGTCATGCCATTTTTACCATTGCTGAGATGATAACAGGGAAAAAACTTTCAGATAAAGCGGCCGGTGTGGTACAGACTGTAGGGATGGTTATTTTGCTTAGTCTCATGGTGTTGGTTATCGGTAAGGATGTGTGGATTTTAGTGAAGGAAAAATTCTTTGCATAAATTTTAAAAAAATGTTTGCGGAATTTAAAAATGGGTGTATATTTGCACCGCAATAAAGGCAACACACTAAGTCGCCGAAAGCTCTTAAAAATAGCGATTTTTCAGAAACTAAAAATATACAGTTTCCTCCTTAGCTCAGTTGGTTAGAGCATCTGACTGTTAATCAGAGGGTCCTTGGTTCGAGCCCAAGAGGGGGAGCTTTTAAAGCCAGTCGTAAGACTGGCTTTTTTGTTTTATATTGGTTTTATGAGTTTCTTTATTTTTACTACTTTAGTATTATGCTTTTTTGTCTTACTTCACAACCAATCTGTGCAAAATCATATTGTATATATCCTTTCTTCAAAAAAACTGAACCGCTATTACATAGGTTATACCTCGGATATTGATGTCCGGATGGATTTTTACAATAATGCCGAGGCAAGAAAATTTACAGCAAAGGCGGATGACTGGGAAATAGTGTTTACTCTTAGCTGTGAAACAAAGAAACAGGCTTTAGCGATAGAAAAACATATTAAGGCAATGAAAAGTAAAGTGTATGTGCAAAACCTAATAAAGTACACCGATATTCGGGATAAGTTACTGAAAAAATATTCCTCAGTTGGTTAGAGCATCTGTTGTTAATCAGAGCCCCGATAGCTATCGGGGTTGGCCGAGCCCAAGAGGGGGAGCTTTTTTGTTTTTAGGTCTTTCCATTTTTATTTGCCCTTTTAAAAGAAAGATATGCTTTGTTTATCTTGTTGTAAGTAGCAGCTTACTCATTCGGAATACTGTTGCGACATATTCTATAATAAAACATACCTTAGCAGTATGGATAAAATACTTGTGCGACATATTACCGGAATAGTGAAGGAACCCGAATTCTTTGGCAACTTTAGTATTCGCAAAATTGAAGAGGTGCTTTCCGGAGGGTCTTTTTTACAGGAGCTCCATCGGCACAGTTTTTATTTTGTATTGGTAATACATCAGGGCAGCGGCGAACATGTTGTTGATTTTATTTCATATCCTGTAACGCCCGGTTCGGTTTTCTTCATGCGTCCGGGGCAGGTACACAAACTTCAGTTAAAAAGCGGTACCACGGGCTACCTGATGCAGTTTGACAGTGCTTTTTACAACCCTCAGGAAAAATCTGTAAAAGAGGTGCTGAACCATTTAGGTAATCGCACTTATTGCAAGCTGAATGACGACAGGTGGGTCAATACATTTGGGATCTTGCAGGGTATTTACAACGAATGTTCCGCTAAAGAAGCGCTACACCCGCAGGCCATACGCTCATGGCTTGATATTTTGTTTATCGATTTATTCAGGCAGGGGTGTAATTGCGGTAATTGTAAACAAGGCGGTAGCGATTATAACCGCTTAAAGCTGGAAGAGCTGCTCAATCTGGTAAATATTCATTTTGCGGAGCACAAGCAGGTGGGTTTTTATGCCGATAAAATGAATCTTACCCAATACCAGTTAAACGCTGTGATAAAGGCAACATTGGGTAAAACCTTTTCCGAACTTATGACAGGTACAATTGTCCTTGAAGCCAAAAGGCAATTGCTGGCTACTGTAAACCAGGTAAACCATATCGCTTTTAGCCTGGGCTACGAAGATGTATCGTATTTTATACGGTTTTTCAGGAAGCATACAGGATATACACCCGAAGCCTTTCGAAACAACTTTAAAGAAGTCCTGTAGTACTCCATTATTGTCCTGCATTATTGGTTATAGGCCATATTACTTTTGCTGAACTGTTTTACAAAAGTAATTCCTATGAAAAATAATAACATTTATGATGTAATAATCATTGGCGGCAGCTATGCCGGCCTTTCTGCTGCCATGGCGCTGGGGCGTGCATTAAAAAGCGTGCTTGTGCTGGACTCAGGACTGCCCTGTAACAGACAAACGCCATTTTCGCACAACTTCCTTACTAACGACGGAAAAACTCCCGTAGAAATAGCTAAAACAGCAAAAGAGCAGGTGCTGGCATATCCTACTGTGGCTTTTTTTGGTGATAAGGTTGCAGATGCCGTAAAGACGGCTGACGGATTTACCGTAACACTCGAAGGTGGTGAAACATTTTTAGGACACAAGCTGATTTTTGCAACAGGGATAAAAGACATTTTGCCCGATGTGTCTGGACTTGCTGAATGTTGGGGTATATCGGTATTACACTGCCCGTATTGCCACGGATACGAGGTTAAGGGGGTACCAACTGCCATACTTAATAACGGTGATACGGCCTTTGAGGTGGCAAAATTAATACGCAACTGGACGGATGATTTGGTGATAGTTACTAACGGGAGTGCTGATTTTTCAGAGGAGCAATGGCAGTTCTTAGAACAGCAAAACATAGGTGTGGCTGAAGCTGAGGTTTCGCATATTTTGCACAACGAAGGTTATATTTCGGCAATAGTGTTTCACAATAACACATCTATTCCGGTAAAAGCGGCCTACATACGCGCACCCTTTCAGCAGCATTGCGGCTTACCTGAAAAACTGGGCTGTGAAATTACACCCGAAGGATATATTATGATTAACCCTATGCAACAAACCACAGTGCCGGGTGTTTTTGCCTGTGGCGATAATTCGGGGCCTATGAGGGCGGTGGCGCACGCGGTTTTTACCGGTACCATGGCTGGAATCAGCGCCAGTAAGGAACTAATTTTTGAGAATTACTAAACAGATTTATACATGAAAATACTTATTGTAGGCGCATCGGGTACCATGGGCCAATACTTGGTGGAGCAACTTAAAACGGAACACGAAATCGTAACTGCCGGTTCGCGTAGCGGCGATGTTATTGTAGATATTACATCGGTAGCATCTATAGAAAATATGTACAATCAGGTAGGGTCGTTTGATGCGCTGGTATGTACTGCGGGCCCAACCTATGTAGGGCCATGGGAAACCCTGAATGATGAAAAATTCAGGATAGGGGTAGAGGGCAAAATGATGGGGCAGGTAAACCTTGTGCTCATTGGGCAACATTACGTTAATCCTGGTGGCTCTTTTACGCTTATAACGGGTGCTTTAACCTATACGCCGCAGCGCAATTTTGCCAACGCCTCTGCAGCAAACGGAGCCGTTGAAGGATTTGTGCGTGGTGCTGCCATTGAACTTAACAGGGGAGTAAGGATAAATGCGGTAGCACCGGGCGTTATAGAGAACTCTCCGCATTATTTTCCGTACTTTCCGGGCGAGGCACCCACAACCATGAAAAACCTGGAATACGCGTTTAGGAAAAGCATATTCGGGCCGGCAACAGGCGAGGTTATAAAAGTATAAAACAAAAATGGCTGCCCACGGGCAGCCATTACTATATACATCAACAGTGTTGAT
Source organism: Flavobacterium sp. RHBU_3 (assembly GCF_046613565.1). Classification (NCBI taxonomy): domain Bacteria; kingdom Pseudomonadati; phylum Bacteroidota; class Flavobacteriia; order Flavobacteriales; family Flavobacteriaceae; genus Flavobacterium; species Flavobacterium sp. RHBU_3. The sequence goes on from NZ_JBKJHC010000002.1 coordinate 228,115, forward strand.
TATACTATTCAATTTCAGAAACCCTTAGGGTATTCACCATACCGCGGTCGGCAACCGGCATAGCAGCAAGGTTGATAACGATATCACCTTTTTCTACAATACCTTTTTCTACAGCTATAGCGTTTACGTCTACTACGGTTTCATCAGTACTAAGTGATTTGTCGTAGTATACAGCTGTAACACCCCATAGCAGGCCAAGCTGGGTAATAATTTTCTTGTTGTCTGTAAACACAAGGATACGAGAGTTTGGCCTCCAGGCAGAAATCTGGAATGCAGTGTATCCGCTGTTTGTAAGCGTACAAATAGCTTTTGCCTGTATGGTACCTGCCATTTGAGCAGCGTGGTAGCATATAGATTTAGTAATGTAGCGCTTAGTACGTACTGTAGGTACGTTTTGCGGTACTGTGATTAGTGGAGAATCTTCTACAGCTTCAATGATCTGTGTCATTTTCTCAATAACCTGTACAGGGTAGTTACCTACCGATGTTTCACCCGAAAGCATTACCGCGTCAGCACCGTCCATTACAGAGTTAGCTACGTCGTTTACCTCGGCACGTGTAGGTGTAAGGCTTGTAATCATGGTTTCCATCATCTGTGTAGCCACAATTACAGGGATACGTGCAGTTTTAGCACGGTTGATAAGCTTTTTCTGGATAAGTGGTACCTCATGAGCAGGCATTTCCACACCCAAGTCGCCACGCGCTACCATAAGGCCGTCGCAGTAAGCTACAATCTTATCTATGTTTTCTACACCTTCCGGCTTTTCTATTTTAGCTACGATAGGAATTTTATGGTCTGAGTGCTCATCGATAAGTACACGAAGGTCTTCAAGATCCTGAGGTGTACGTACAAATGAAAGCGCTATCCAGTCTACCTGTGCTTTAATGGCAAAGATAGCATCGCGGATGTCTTTCTCTGTAAGTGCAGGAAGCGATACCTTAGTGTTAGGAAGGTTTACACCTTTTTTAGATTTAAGCGGGCCACCTTGTATAACAACTGTTTTTACTTCGGCAGTTTTGTCAGTTTCAACAACTTCAAATATAAGTTTACCGTCGTCAAGCAGTATTCTTTCGCCTGGGTTTACGTCGTTAGGGAACGCCTTGTAGTTCATGTATACCCTTTCGGCAGTACCCGGAACATCCTCGGCAGTCTGGAAGGTAATGATATCGCCCGGGTTTACCACCACGTCTTCCTTCATTACACCCACACGCAGTTTTGGCCCCTGCAGGTCGGCAAGTATTGATGTGTTGTAGCCAAACTCTTCGTTAAGGCCGCGGATAATGTCTATACGCTCTTGTACGTCAGCATAATCAGCATGTGAAAAGTTGATCCTGAATACGTTTACACCAGCGTCTATCATGTTCTTGATAACTTCCCTGGTGCTACACGCAGGACCCAGCGTGGCCACAATTTTAGTTTTCTTGTTTGTCGGCATTCTCTTAAAAAATTAAGTTGTTCTTCGATTTTAGTTTATAGTGGTCTACAGTGTAGGCAGTGGTTACCTGTTTTATCTTCAGCAGCTGCTGTACTATGGTAGAATCAGCGTCGGCAGCATTCTCTACTTTTAGTACATAATCGGCCGTTTTTAGTTCCGGCAAAAAAAATGCGCTGTAGTTAAAGTCAAACCCATCTGCGCTAAAAAGCGACACATTGCTTGTCTGGACAGGGCTAATACTGGTTTTGTTCTGTATAAGGTGCCAGGCCTCATCCTGATCCTCGAAGTCGAAAAAATAACGTGAAAACAAAGCCAATCCTTCTTTTTGTTTCACACCCAGGTCGTTAGGGCATCTTTCCAGCTTAATTTCAAGTTCCTTGTTTACAAAATAAGCTAACCGGTAGTCTTCTAACGATGAATGTATTGCGATTAGTGTATAATCGGCACTTTCAAAATCATCAATTAATAACTTATGGATAGCCATAGTACTAACACTCCAAATAAGTCGTAAATATATGACTTAAAAATTATAAAAAATAATCTTAAAATTAAGTTTATGCTATTTTCAGCACGAAAACGTTTTAGGATAATCGAAACTTAATTTAATTTTTGTTAATTTTTTTCTGAAATGCGAAATATGCACGTTGAGACGCTTTTTCTTCAGCCTTCTTTTTTGAAGTCGCCCTCGCTCTTGCTACAATTTGGCCGTCTATTTTCAGTTTTACACCAAAATGTTTCGGGCCTTCTATACCATTGTCCTCATAGATTTCATAATGGAATGCCTTTTTTTGTTTTTGGCACCATTCTATTACAAGGCTTTTGTAGCTTATTACCTTGCCTTCCAGCTTAGGTATGTCTACATACGGCAATATTACTTTTTCGTGAATAAATTGTTCGCAATACGGAAAACCCCTGTCCAGGTAAATAGCACCCACAAAGGCTTCAAAAAGATTACCATGAATATTTTCGCCAAAATGGTTAGCCGATACTTTGCTCTCTACCCATTTTATAAGGTTAAGATCGCGCCCCAGTTCATTAAGGTGTTCGCGGCTAACAATTTTAGAACGCATTTTTGTAAGGTAGCCTTCGTCTCCGGTGGGTACTTCGTTAAATAAATGCGCAGCAATGACAGACCCCAGCATGGCGTCGCCCAGAAATTCAAGTCTTTCGTAGTTAATGGGGTTACCTTTTTCGTCTTGCTTGTTACTGCTGCGATGGGTAAATGCCCTGCGATAATGGTTAAGCTCTATGGGCTCAAAACCAAGTATCGTCTTCATTTCGGTAAAAAAAATCCCGCCTTCATTAGGAACCGGGCGGGATTTTGAAAATATTTTTTTAAAGAATCCCATAAGCGGATTATTCTTCAAGCTTTTTAACCAGTACACAAGCGTTGTGGCCACCAAAACCAAAGGTGTTGCTCATTACCACTTTCATATCGCGTTTTTGCGCTTTATTAAAGGTGAAGTTAAGCTTTGGATCGATGTTTTCATCGTCTGTAAAGTGGTTTATGGTAGGTGGCACTATGCCATATTTAATAGAAAGTATAGAGGCAATTGTTTCTATAGCCCCGGCAGCACCCAGTAGGTGGCCCGTCATACTCTTAGTAGAGTTTAGGTTAAGGGTATAGGCATGCTGGCCAAATACTTCAAGTATTGCTTTGCTTTCGGCAATGTCGCCCAGCGGAGTACTTGTACCGTGCATGTTTACACCGTCTACGTCTTCCGGTTTAAGGCCTGCATCTCTAAGGCAGTTTATCATTACGTTTTTAGCGCCAAGCCCTTCCGGGTGCGGAGCCGTAATGTGGTGAGCGTCGGCACTCATACCGCCACCGCCTATTTCGCAGTATATTCTTGCCCCACGTGCTTTTGCGTGCTCATATTCTTCAAGAATAAGGGCTCCGGCGCCTTCACCCAGTACAAAACCTTCGCGGTCTTTGTCCATAGGGCGGCTTGCAGTAGCAGGGTCGTCATTTCTTGTGCTAAGGGCATGCAGGGCGTTAAAGCCTCCCATACCTGCTATGGTTACAGCAGCCTCGCTACCGCCGCTTACCATAACATCGGCATGACCCAGACGGATGTAGTTAAACGCGTCTATAAGCGCGTTTGTAGACGAAGCACAGGCACTAACCGTAGTAAAGTTAGGGCCGCGGAAGCCATATTTCATAGATATATGTCCACCGGCTATATCGGCAATCATTTTAGGAATAAAGAACGGGTTAAACTTAGGCACACCATTTCCGTTAGCCCAGTTGATTACTTCTTCCTGGAACGTTTCAAGGCCTCCTATACCCGATCCCCATATAACGCCTACCCTGTCTTTATCCAGGGTTTCCATATTAAAACCGGCGTCATTTACAGCCTCTTCACTGGCTACCATGGCGTACTGCGCATAGCGGTCCATTTTTCGGGCTTCTTTGCGTTCTATAAAGTCTTCTACATTGAAGTTCTTTACTTCGCACGCAAACTTGGTCTTAAAGTTGGTGGTATCAAAGTATGTAATGGGCGCAGCGCCGCTTACACCATTTATAAGGCTGTTCCAGTATTCTTCTACAGTATTGCCTATTGGTGTTAGTGCTCCTAAGCCGGTTACCACAACTCTCCTTAACGTCATACAGTTACTTTTTGGTTATATTTTATAAAACAATACCCATGTGCCTTTTGAATCTAAATAATAAATACAAAGAGAACATGGGTATCGGCTATTTATTTTTTGATGCTACAGTATGCCGTAGCAGTTCTTTTTTTAAAAAGCGATTATCAGACACCAATCGCAGATGCTAATAAACAATAACATCCATGCAAGAACATTGCATGGATGTTAGATATTTATTACTTCTTTGCTTCTTCTATGTAAGAAATAGCCTGACCAACAGTAGAGATGTTTTCAGCTTGGTCGTCCGGAATCTGGATGTCAAATTCTTTTTCGAACTCCATGATAAGCTCAACTGTGTCTAGCGAGTCGGCTCCAAGATCGTTAGTGAAGCTAGCTTCTGATACTACCTCGTTCTCGTCAACACCTAGTTTGTCTACGATGATCGCTTTTACTCTTGATGCAATGTCTGACATAATCTTTGAATTTTAGAATTTAAATTGAACGGCAAAAATAAAAAACTTTATTTTAAAACCACGCATAACCTAAAAAATGTGAGCACTAAGGTAAAAAATTAATTTCAGAAAAATGTGAAGACCGTGTTATTTTGCGGTATATTATTCTTTTTTTTGCACTTAGAAAACGGTGAAATAAAATGAAAAATATTGTGATTTTCGCTTCAGGAGGGGGGAGTAACGCCGAAAAAATAATAGAATATTTTGCAAACAGCCCCGTAGCAAGGGTAGTATTGGTGCTAAGTAACAGGCCAGGTGCCGGAGTGCTTTTTAAGGCAGAAAGCCACCATGTGCCTACGCTTACCTTTACAAAAGAGGAGCTGGAAAACGGCTGGGTGCTGCGCCATTTGCAGGCTTTTAACCCGCATATTATAGTGCTTGCGGGCTTTTTGCAGAAGTTTCCGGCCGATATTATTGCCGCTTATCCGCATAAAGTGATTAATATTCACCCTGCATTGCTGCCAAAATATGGCGGTAAAGGCATGTACGGTATACATGTGCACCGTGCTGTTTTAGAAAACAACGAACCCGAAAGCGGCATTACCATACATTATGTTGATGAAAATTATGATGAGGGTAATATTATTTTTCAGCAAAGCATAGCCCTGGCCGATTGTGCCACACCCGAAGAAGTAGCCGCCAAGGTGCTTGCTCTGGAGCATGAGCATTTTCCTAAAGTAATTGAGAAACTGCTTACTGAATAGAATGTAGCAATTGTTTGATGTAGTAATGTTAATCATCACAAGGGACAATGAAATTAAGCGATGATATTAAAACAGAAATACGATGTTTCGTTTATTTTTTATTTAGTGGTACTGTTGATTCCAGGCTTATTAAAGCAAATTTTGATTATCTGGAACTAATACTTAAGACTCCACAATTGGTTTTTAATTGTTTTAAGGTTTTTACATCTGCATCTTATTCCGGTATGCCTAATACCAAAACTGCGGTGGGGGATTATATTGTTGCATTGCATTACTACCCAATGGAAGCAGACGATATTTTAAACGAAGCAGAGGGAAAGCTGCTAACTAATAAGCATGATTTTTGGTTTTCGTTTCTTGAGTTTTCTGAGAAATTCTGTTTCAACAACTTTTCTGTGCCGCTTGCAAATTTTGACTTGTACGTGGATTTTTATAATGTTGGGTCAGATGCATTAATGCCATTTATAATCTGGACAAACGTGGTTGAGATTGATGAGAACAACCAGTTACTTAATAAAGGGTACGCTACGCGCAGGGCCAATGAAATATTATTATCGGTGTTTGATGGAGTAAAACCAGATATTCCATTTAGCGAGGAGGAACTTGACGCTGAATTTTATTAATCAACAATTCGAATAACCAAATTAACAAATAACCGCATAACCTAAAATGCATACCGTACATATATATACAGATGGCGCTGCCAAGGGAAATCCCGGGCCAGGTGGCTATGGGGTAATCCTTGAGCAAGTGGGTACCGGTTACCGTAAGGAGTTTTATGAAGGCTTCAGGCTTACAACAAATAACAGAATGGAATTGCTTGCCGTAATTGTAGGGCTGGAAAAACTTACTAAGCCCGGCACCACGGTACTTGTGGTGAGCGACAGTAAATATGTGGTAGATAGTGTGAGTAAAGGTTGGGTTTTTGGTTGGGAGAAAAAAGGGTATAAGGATAAAAAGAACCCTGACCTGTGGAAACGGTTCTTAAAAATATACCGCCAGCACAAAGTAGATTTTAAGTGGATAAAAGGTCATAACCAGCATCCTCAAAACGAAAGGTGCGATGAACTCGCTGTAATGGCAAGTACTATGGCTGATTTGCATATTGATGCCTTTTATGAAGAACAGGAATAAAAAGTTATGTTTTGCGTCGGTTTTATTACAAGTTAATTGCTTTTTAAGGCATTTTACCGCACAAAACCCGACTCAAACATATATTAGGTTACCTTTGCAATTATTAACCCCGATTTACGGAAGGGTTGTTTTTTAAGTGGGGCTTTCTGCGAAGGATTTTCTTTTAAAACTAACTTTTAGCAAGTCATAAAAAAGAAAGTTTATGTTGTCTCCACTAAAAAATATTTACCTGGCCGATGACGATCGGGACGACGCCGAACTTTTTCAGGAAGCACTTTCTGAAATTACTTCCGGTTACAGCCTTAATGTTTTTACCGATGGCCGTGCGCTTATAGATGCGGTTGTTGTTGCCGATGTACTTCCGGATATAATTTTTATAGATGTAAATATGCCCCGACTGGGTGGACTTGATGCCTTGTGTGAGTTACGTGAAAACGCTGCGCTGCGCCAGGTGCCGGTTATTATTTATTCTACAAGCTCCAGTATGGCTTATGTTTCTAAAGCGCATGAGGGCGGTGCAAATTTCTATTTTGTAAAGCCGTCGGATTTTACAAGCTTATGCAGCCAGATTAGCCATTTCCTTTTCCTGGACTGGGATAATTATATAACGCCCGAGCTTGGAGGCTTTTTGCTCCAGGCATAATCACGTTGCAAATAAGGAATAAAAGCCTGTACATTATATAATGTACAGGCTTTTATGGTCGAAATCGTTATAGTGTTACATGCTGAAAAAAGCAAGCCCTAAAAGGCACGCTCCTACAACAGATCCTATGCTTACAGCCAGCATTTTTACAAACATACCGTTAGGTAGCTCGTCTTCGTGCTCATATCTTTGATTTTGATTCGCCAACATAATCCCCTTTGTTTAAAATTCTACATTAAATTTACAACTTCATTAAATCTCAACCTCACAATAAATTATTAATTAAAACTTTACAGTGTGTTAATCTTATAACGGCGAACTTATATATTTATTGCTTATAATGCAAGTGTAATCAGGGCTTAAAGTGTAAATTTAACATTAAAATCTGCTTAAAATTTTCAGTTTCGTAATTTTCGTGATAATTATATTTTGAACCAATAATATTTAACAAAATTATAACAATATTGAAAGCCCTACCGGGGTTTTTCCCTATTGTGCTGATTGTTAAATTTTTGTACACGCGCGTAACGTTGGTAAATATTGTAAGAATAGTCTTTGTTTATTGGGTGTTTTGAGTTGGTTAATGGCTCAGGCAGGGCTGTGAAAGGAAGTCCTGATAGTAAAGTTGTAAAAAGAAAACGATTTACCTTTGCAAAAACAAGTGTGTTTTTACCAAAAATATTCTTTTACACAAAACTTTAACCCTCTATACTTCTATAACTTAAATTGATTATTCCACTGTTGCTACTCTCGTAGCTTTGCACTATCTTTGCATCCTCAAATTTGAGACTGCAACAGATGAACAAACTACTCATTGTGGGAACCGTGGCTTTTGATGCCATAGAAACACCCTTCGGTAAAACCGACAAGATACTTGGCGGAGCCGCTACTTACATAGGCCTTTCGGCTTCATTTTTTAAAGTTAAAAGTGCCATAGTATCGGTTGTGGGCGAAGATTTCCCGCAGGAGTACATAGATATGCTAAACAACAAAGGCATAGACACTACTGCTATTGAGGTAGTTCCGGGTGGTAAAACCTTCTTTTGGAGCGGACGTTACCATAACGACCTTAACAGCCGCGATACCCTGGATACCCAGCTGAATGTATTGGCCGATTTTCAGCCTAAAGTTCCGGCTAACTTTACCGATGCCGATGTAGTAATGCTGGGTAACCTGCACCCATTAGTGCAAACCAGTGTGCTTAACCAGCTTACGGCTACCCCGAAACTCGTAGTGCTAGATACTATGAACTTCTGGATGGACTGTGCGCTGCCTGAACTTATGGATGTTATTAAGCGTGTAGATGTAATCACTGTAAACGACGAGGAAGCCCGTCAGCTAACCGGCGAATACAGCCTTGTAAAAGCTGCTGCAAAAATCCATACTATGGGGCCTAAGTACGTGGTGATTAAAAAAGGTGAACACGGTGCACTATTGTTCCACGATAAAAAAGTATTCTTTGCGCCTGCGCTTCCGCTTGAGGAAGTATTTGATCCTACCGGAGCCGGCGACACCTTTGCGGGTGGCTTTAGTGGTTACATAGCCCAGAGCGAGAATATTTCGTTTAAGAATTTAAAAAACGCTATCATTTACGGTTCTAACCTTGCTTCTTTTTGTGTAGAAAGATTCGGTACCGAGCGTATGGAAGGATTACAAAGGGATGAAGTGCTGGAACGCCTTCAGGAATTTAAAGCGCTCACTCAGTTTGATATAGCGCTGGAAGAATAAACATGAAAAATTAAGGCCTCACTACGGGGCTTTTTTTGATATAACTACAACACAACAACACATACTACTATGAGCGACGCTATTAAACACGAATGTGGTATCGCAATGCTAAGGCTTTTAAAGCCACTGGAATACTATAAAGAAAAATACGGTTCGGCTTTTTACGGGGTACAAAAAATGTACCTTATGATGGAAAAGCAGCACAACCGCGGACAAGACGGTGCGGGCTTTGCCAGCATTAAGCTCGATGTAAAACCCGGGCAACGCTATATAAGCCGTGTGCGCAGCAACAAGCCGCAGCCCATACTTGACGTTTTTGCCCAAATTAACGAGCGTATAAACGAAGAGCTTGCCGCTAACCCTGAGTTTGCCGATGACGTAGCAGCACAAAAAGAAAACATACCCTATATAGGTGAGGTGTTTTTAGGTCACGTACGTTACGGTACTTTTGGAAAAAACAGCATAGAGAGCGTTCACCCGTTCCTGCGCCAAAACAACTGGATGCACCGTAACCTTATTGTAGCAGGTAACTTTAACCTGACCAATGTGCAGGAGCTGTTTAACAGTCTTGTAGAACTGGGGCAGCACCCGAAAGAACTTGCCGATACGGTTACTGTAATGGAAAAGATAGGTCATTTCCTTGATGATGAAGTGGCGGATCTGTACCAAGAATGTAAGCAGGAAGGATATACTAAGCAGGAAGCCTCTCCGGTAATATCAGACAGGCTGAATGTAACGCGTATACTTAAGCGCGCTTCTAAGCAGTGGGATGGTGGTTATGCCATGGCAGGTATGTTTGGCCACGGGGATGCTTTTGTATTCCGCGATCCGGCGGGTATACGTCCTGCATATTACTATCAGGACGATGAAATAGCTGTTGTAGCCAGCGAAAGGCCGGTAATACAAACGGTGTTTAACGTTGCTTTTGAAGATGTTCAGGAGCTTACACCGGGTAGTGCCATCATCATTAAAAAGAACGGTACTATTTCTGTAAACGAAATTATACCTCCTACAGTAAACAAAGCCTGTTCGTTCGAGCGTATTTACTTCTCTCGTGGTAGCGACGCCGAAATTTATGAAGAGCGTAAAGAACTGGGCCGCCTTATATTGCCGGATGTGCTTAAGGCTATAGATAATGATACAGACAACGCTGTATTCTCATACATACCGAATACGGCCGAGACATCGTTCTTTGGTATGGTGGAGGCTGCAAATGACTTCCTGAACCAGCGTAAGAATAATGAGATCCTTGAAAAACGCGATATCCTTACTGAGGAGACGCTTAAGGAACTACTTTCGGTAAAAATCCGTACTGAGAAGATAGCTATTAAAGATGCCAAGCTGCGCACCTTTATTACAGAAGACAGCAGCCGCGACGACCTTGTGGCTCACGTATACGATGTTACTTACGGTGTTATTAAACCGGAGGATAATCTTGTTATCATAGACGATTCTATTGTACGCGGTACTACGCTTAAGATGAGTATCATTAAAATGATGGATCGCCTAAACCCTAAGCGTATCGTAGTAGTGTCGGGTGCGCCACAAATCCGTTATCCAGACTGTTATGGTATAGATATGGCTAAGCTGGAAGGTCTTGTGGCATTCCGTGCTGCACACGAGTTGTTAAAAGAACGTGGACTGGAACATATTATACACGATGTGTATGCAAAATGTAAGGCGCAAGAAGGCCTGCCGGATACAGAGGTAGTAAATCACGTAACCGAATTCTATGCTCCGTTTACTGACCAGGAGATTTCAGATAAAATAGCCGAAATGTTAACCACTAAGGATATCAAGGCAGAAGTTAAAATTATCTTCCAAACGGTAGAGAATCTTCATAAAGCCTGTCCTAAAAACCTGGGAGACTGGTACTTTACGGGAGATTACCCTACACCGGGCGGAAATCGTGTGGTAAACCGAGCGTTTATAAACTTCTATGAAGGTAACGATGCAAGGGCTTATTAAAAAAAGTAAGATAATTCGCAACAAAAAACGTTTTCGTAATAAATTATTAGAATCAAATTTTGTTTTTTGACGATAAAAAATGCATTTCATCGATTTTTGATGCATTTCGTCAGATAGTTTTGCAAGATATGGTCAATAAGAATACATTTACCAAAAATAGCATTAGTAAAATTTAAAATTTTACGGTATTTTTTGGGGGCTAAAAAAGGGAAGACTAACCGTTTTCCCTTTTTTTTATGTTTAAAATTGATGTATGCCTAATGCATTATTACCGGCTTGTCAGCGCTTGGTGCAAGTTCGCTTGCCGGAGTTATTTTTATAAACAATGCAGTAGCTGCAGCCCCTATAAGGGTCATTACCACACCTACCACATTCGGGCTTGTATAGCTGTAACCCTGTTCTAATGGTAATCCGCCCAGGTATGCTCCCAGTGCATTCCCCATGTTAAACGCCGCCTGTAATGCTGCCGATGCTATCATTTCGGCACCTACAGCCGTTTGTATGGCCAGCATGTTTATAGGGGCTATAAGGGTAAATGACATACATGGGGTAAAGAATACCAGTACTAAAGACAAATACTGATTTCCCGAAAAGAAATAGACTGCGGTTAGCGTGGCACTCATAACCATAAGCAGTGCCAGTAGTATTTTTGCGGGGCTGTAACGGTCGGCAAGGCGGGCGCCTATAAGGTTACCGGCTACCATACCCAGTCCGGCCAGCATCATTATGTAGGGTACGTCTTCGGCTGCAAAGCCTGAAACCTCTGTAAGTAGCGGTGCTATATAACTTATCCAGCAAAAAAGCCCACCAAAGCCTATGGTGGTAATAAATATAATGAGCCATGCTTTAAACTTACTAAAAAACGCCAGCTGTTGCCGCATAGGAGCGTTGTGTTCCTGACTCAGGGTTGGCATGTATATTACCATGCTCACTACTGTTATAAGGCCGGTAACGGCAATAATTACAAAAGTATACCTCCAGTTAAGGTTGTGCCCTATCCAGGTACCCAGCGGCACGCCTACTACGTTTGCTATAGTAAGCCCTGTAAACATTATGGCTACACTCCGGGCTTCTTTGCCCTTTTCGGCTATACGGGTAGCTACCACAGCTCCCACACCAAAAAACGCCCCGTGTGGCAATCCTGATAAAAAACGTGATGCCAGAAGCAGGTTGTAACCCGGTGCTACAATACTCAGCGCATTAAATACAGCCAGCATAAGTGCAAGTAGGGTAAGCATTTTTTTGGGTGGCATATTGCGGCCTGAAATTACCAGTATAGGTGCTCCTACTACCACACCCAGTGCATAAGCGGCTATAAGGTGGCCTGCCTGCGGAATGGTTACATGTATGTCTTTGGCAATATCGGGGAGGAGCCCCATTACTACAAATTCGGTAATACCTATGGTAAGCCCGCCTAAGGCGAGGGGAAGAAGGCTTAATTTCATGATGTTTTTAAATGATTGTGTAAAGAAGAAGCAAAGCTACACGAAACCTAATGCAATTAGTTGTAAATTTGTTATACTTACTTGTAAATATATAGTATGAAACTAAATCAGTTTGCCCTGTTGATGCTTGATGAGTTTGAGGAGGAAAAATTCCACCTGCCGGTGCATAGCCATACGTATTATGAGCTGATTTACATAAAGAAAGGCGAGGGGATTCATCATATAAATGAGAGTAGGTTGACTTATAAAGCGGGCGACCTGTTTGCCATTTCACCGGATGATAGTCATTATTTCGATATTCACAGCAGTACCCGTTTTGTGTTTATAAAGTTTACCGATAGTTATTTCAGCAGTAAGAAAAACCTGTATACAGACGATATGCTGATGAATACTCCTGAGCAGTTTATGCGAAACAAATTGCTAAAGGAACATGTGCTGCAACTGGGAGATGACTGCCATACAATATTGAGGAATACGGTAGAAAATATTACTGCCTACAACGGGCGCACTGATATTTCCACTTCGCCTATAATTTTCTTCCAGATACTGTCTATATTCGGGTTGCTTAAAGAGGCAACCGAGAAAATGCAGGCGGTACAAAGCACGGGTATAGATAACAATAATGTTATTGCTTATGTGCACCAGCACATCTATTTTCCGGATAAGGTGCAGGTAAAAGAAATAGCAGCGCATTTTGCTATAGCACCCACGTATTTCAGTGCTTGGTTTAAGCGAAACTTCGGGCTTACCTACCGCGATTATATAAACAACCTGCGTATTCGCCTTATAGAGCAGCGTATAGCGGGGCGCAACATGCCCATTAAGCAAATAGCCCATGAGTTTGGCTTTACTGATGAAAGCCATCTGTCCAATTACTTTAAAAAACGGAAGAATATAAAACCAAGTGCTTTTGGTAAAGGATAGCTTACCCCAGCTTCACCTCGCCGGCAGGGCTAAACAATTTATCGGTTCCGGCCAGCCTTCTACGGATGATAACGCGGTCGCATACCCACTCGTTCTCATATTCAAATGGGGTAAAATCAATACGCTCAAAATCGGCTTCGGCAATGGTGCGGGCTATGGTTATATGGGGTACCATAGATAGTTTTTGTTTGCGCTCGGGCTTGTCTACAATGCTCGTTTGTCGGTATTTTGGTTTTGGTGCGCGTTTTTTAGCGGGGTTTTTTATAGCTACAGCAAGGTTGTCTACCTTTTCCGGGTTTTCCAGTTTAAGGTACAGGGTACGGGTGCTGCCGTGGGCAAAATGGTCATAACCGTTTACCTTAATGGTAAACTTACTTTCGCCTGCCAGTGCTTTTTTTACCAAATCCTTCATGTTGGTTGATTCAAAAGCCTCGGTCTTCAGCAGGGTTATATGGGCTATAGAGGTGCGGTCTTTTTCGCTGATGCCTATCTGCTCATGCAGTTGCTGCTTCAGGCTGTCTACCTCTTCCTTTACGGCATCGCTGGGCGAAAGCAGTATGTGGTATTCATACAGCGTTTCGGGAAACAGGGTAAGCTGGGTTATGTTAGCGCTACGTTTTGCCATAAGTGATGCAAAAATAGCAAGTTCTTTTATAAATTAATACTATTGGACAGTTGTTAAAACTATAAACTGTTACGGCGAACTTTCATATCGTTGTATTATATTTACAAAGCGCACATGCAAAACATAACCAACATGGATAATTCACCAAAAAAAACGAAACTACAGCTTAGCGAGGAACGCTACCAAAAGATGATAGCCGAGGTGCAGGATTATGCCATATTGTTAATGGATACCGAAGGCAATATACAAAACTGGAATCTGGGAGCCGAACAGATAAAAGGCTATAAAAGGGATGAGATTGTAGGGAAAAATTTCAGGTTGTTTTATCGTGAATGCGACCGTGAAGCCCAATTGCCTGAAAGCCTTATTAATGAAGCCCGAACTACAGGCAGGGCCATGCACGAAGGCTGGCGTGTGCGTAAAGACGGTTCAACTTTTTGGGGTTCGGTGGTAATCACAGCGCTGCATGATGATGGTGAAGTAATTGGCTTTAGTAAAGTAACCCGCGATCTTACCGAAAGGAAACTTGCCGAAGACCAGATACGCGAATATGCGCGTGATATAGAATACCGCAACCGCCAGCTTGAGGAATTTGCCTATATAGCCTCTCATGATTTACAGGAGCCATTGCGTAAGCTACAGCTGTTTGCCGATTTGCTACAGACTAATATAGATAACAAGGCTTCAAGCTTATTGTATTCGGGCAAGATAGCACAGTCGGCTAATCGTATGTCAAATCTTATAAAAGGGATTTTGCAGTACACACAGCTTAGTGCCGATGTAGAATATTTTGATGCGGTAAATCTTAGCGCCACACTTACAGAGGTGCAGGATGACCTGGATTTACTGCTTAAAGAGAAAAATGTGAGTATTTATGTTGCGCCGTTGCCCCAAGTTAAAGGTAATGCCATACAGATGCAGCAGCTTTTTACCAACCTGATAAGCAATGCTATAAAGTTTTCGGGTACTGCACCACAAATATCCGTTGAAACCTATGAACTTACCGATACAGAAATAGCAGCATTGGGAGACAAAGCTTCCGGTTTTGTAAAAATATTGGTAGCCGATAACGGTGTGGGGTTTGACCAGCATTATGCCGAACAGATATTTAAGATATTTAAGCGCCTTACCGATAAGCCGGGTACAGGGATAGGGCTTGCACTCTGTAAAAAGATTGTGGAAAACCATGGCGGGCAAATTACCGTAGAAAGTAAAACCGATTACGGCACCACATTTACCCTGCTGCTGCCCAAAGCGATAACTTAAAAACCAACATAAAATGAAACAGGTTGTTACATATTTCTTTTTGGCGTATGGTATCTCCTGGTTAATATGGCTGCCGCTTTACGGACCTCATCTGGGTATACAAGGATTGCCGGTATTGCCATATCATCATGCTATAGGCGGGCTTGGTCCATTAATGGCTTCGTTTATTTGTACTGCTATCTTTGGCGGAAGGGTTTCGGTATTAGCGCTGTTAAAACAGCTTTTCAATTTCAAAAAACCTTTATATGCGGCTATAGCATTGTTAAGCCCGTTTTTAATAGCGGTTATAGCCATAATAATAGGTCATTTTGTAGATGGTTCCCCGTTGCAGTTTTCCGGCCTTACAAAAAACAGCGAATTACCACAGTTTAGTTTTGTACTCTTTTTGTTGTACAATCTTTTGTTTTTTGGTTTCGGTGAAGAGGTGGGTTGGCGAGGCTTTGCATTGCCCAGGCTTCAGGAACGAATGAATGCCCTTAGCACTTCGTTATTACTTACCGTTTTTTGGGCTATGTGGCACCTGCCGCTTTTTTTATACCGCCCCGGCTACGTAAATATGGATGCCGCCGGAGCCTTTGGATGGGTACTTAGTCTGGCTACGGGCAGTATACTGCTTACATGGTTTTACAATACTACCCGGGGCAGCCTGCTGGTATGCGCTATTTTTCATGCTACCATAGACATACCTTTTACGGCGGCTTTACCCTCAGCAACAATAAATGGCTATATGGGTATGTTAATAACACTGTGGGGGATAGCTACCATCATCATTTTTAAACCTAAAAACCTGAGTAGGCAGCATCGCATAACTACTAACTCGGAATGATGAAGATCCACTATATTCATTTTGATGTGATAGGCTTTCTCTGTTTTTGTATAGGATGTTATGGAGGGATTTTTAATACGCAAAAACGTTATTGCCTATAACAAAGCAGGGCTGGAAGTGCGGCGCTATACTGTGCCGTTGCCCCAAGATGACGAAGATTAACAAACGAAAAGGTTTGAAAAGAACCAATATTTAGTATCTTGCAGCTTCCTAAATCATCTTACTCAAAACCTTCATGAAAAAAATTACGTTACTGCTTTTTGCTCTGTTATGTTTTATTGGCAGCAATGCCCAGGAAAAGAAAACCCTAACCTATTTTGTAAACGACACTACTAAGCTTCAACTTGATTTGTTTTTGCCTAAGGCCAATAAGGTTAAAGCCAAAGAAAAAACACCCTTACTTATACACGTACACGGAGGCGGATTTTCGTCGGGCTCGCGTGAGTACGGTTATGCCATTTGCCGTAAGGCCGCCGAAAACGGCTATGCCGCTGCAACCATAAGCTATACGCTGTACATGAAAAACAAAAAGTTTAGCTGCGATGGTATTCTTACTGAGAAGGTAAAGGCATTTCAGATAGCGGCAAACCAACTGTGGCAGGCTACACTGTTCTTTGTAAAACACAGTAACGAATATAATATTGATATTAGTAAAATATTCATTTCGGGCAGTAGTGCCGGGGGCGAAACCGTGCTGCACGCCGCCTACTGGGACCGTACCCTTATGAATATGTATACAGCTAAACTGCCAAATGAGTTTAAGTATGCCGGCGTAATATCGGGTTCAGGGGCTATTATGGACCTTAACCTTATTACCAAACAAAATATGGTACCCATGATGCTTTTCCATGGTAGCTGTGATGGTACTGTACCTTATGCTAATGCTGCACACCATCTATGTCCTACAAACAGCAGCGGATGGCTGATGCTTTTTGGGTCGTATTCTGTATACAACCGTATTCTTGACTTAAACGGAAGTGCGCACCTGTATACTTTTTGTAACGGTGGGCATGAGTACAGCGACGAACTATTTAGCAAAGACCCTCAAAAAACAGTAGATTTTATGACGGCTGTACTTGCCGGCGAAAAAATGCAGGCTCATACAATAATAAGTACAGGTAAAACCTGCCAGCGCGATACTTATGGCTTCTGCGACTAAAACCAAACCTTTTGTTATAGGTGTAATTATAGTTATCCTGCTGCTGAATATAGTGGCAGGATATTTTATTTTAGAAGGGCATTTTGTTTCTCCGGGTTTTAAAACTATCAGCCGTTTGGATGTTCAAAAGCTGCTTGTTGTAGATGTTTTTGTGGTGATTTGGCTTTTTGTGCGAAAATACAGTCTTAAAAAACGTTAACTGTCAATATGTTAGCTTTTCTAATGTTAAGTTTTTGCTGAAAATGAAAGACTTAACATTGGAAATCAGTATATTTATTTTAACAATGTTAAATTTGCGTTACTTAAATGTAAAATTAAAACTCCAACAGTGTTATGAGCCAAGAAGAATTAAGAATTGTAGAATTTTTGGTTACCGAAAAGGGTAGAACAAAGAAGGGTAAAAAACCATCTAAGAAGGAAGTTAGAAAATTAGGTTTCTTTCATGTGTGGGCAACTACAGGCAAAGGCACCAAGAAGTTTACCGGCCTTGTTGAAGATGCTGAAACCGGTTTACTGATTGAGATTGGCTACAAAAACATCCGTTTCCTTAGTGAGGCAGAGCTTGATGCGCTAACAGATGCTGCAATTGAAGAAGCAGAGGCGCTTATTATTGCTGATGATATTGTTGCCGAAGCTGAGACTGCTTCCGAAACAGCGGAACAAGAAACTCCGGATGCGGAAAACACGGCTGAAGAGCCGGCTGCGGCTAAGCCAAGGCGTACTAAAAAAGCTTAACACTAAACTACGATACACTACTTTGCGGACATCCTTTCGTTTTTATGGAAGGATGTTTTGTTTTTAGAGGATTTTTTTTAACAGCGAACATAAATAAGTTAAAATTATTATAATAATAACAAAACCTCTATATTTGGGAATTCTTAAACAACACTAAACAAATATATATGTCTATTTGGAGAAGGAAACCACTAGCCCAGTTGCTGGCAGAAGCTTCTGAATCAGAAAAAGGATTAAAAAGAACATTAACGGCATGGTCACTGGTAGCCCTGGGTATAGGTGCTATTATAGGTGCCGGTTTATTTGTGCGTACTGCTACAGCAGCTGCACAAAATGCTGGCCCATCTGTTACTTTCGGGTTTATTATTGCAGCTATAGGCTGTGCCCTTGCCGGACTTTGCTACGCCGAGCTTTCTTCTTCTATTCCTATTTCGGGTAGTGCATATACTTACACCTATGCCACTATGGGTGAGTTCCTTGCATGGATTATCGGTTGGGATCTTATCCTGGAGTATGCTGTAGGTGCTGCTACTGTGGGTATTGCCTGGAGCGAGTATCTTAATAACCTCCTGGTCAACGTCCTCCATACGAGTCCCATTCCTTACGAATGGTGCCACTCGCCATTCCAGTCTTCAGGAGACCTGCATGGTATCATCAACCTGCCTGCATTGGGTATTGTTGCTGCTATCAGCCTTCTGCTTATAAAAGGTACGCAGGAGTCGGCTTTTGTAAACGGACTTATTGTATTGGTAAAAGTTACAATCGTTATACTTATCATTATACTTGGTTGGCAGTTTATTAACCCGGTTAACCACGAAAACTATATCCCTGCTGCTACAACGTATACAGATGAAGCAGGTCTTCCGCATAACTTTGGTGGTCTTATGGGTATCCTTGGTGCCGCAGGTACGGTGTTCTTTGCCTTCATTGGTTTTGATGCTGTTTCTACTGCTGCTCAGGAAACCAAAAACCCTAAGCGTGATATGCCTATAGGTATCCTTGGTTCACTTGCTGTTTGTACTGTGCTTTATATTCTTTTTGCGCACGTACTTACAGGAGTTGCAACTATCGAAGATTTCCGTACTACAGGTAAAGAAGCTTCTGTAGCTTTTGCCATAAACAAATACATGATAGGTTATGAGTGGCTAGGCCAGTTTGTAACTGTGGCTATCCTTTTTGGTTTCTCATCAGTTATCCTGGTGATGCTTCTTGGTCAAAGCCGTGTGTTCTACGCTATGGGTAAAGACGGCCTGCTGCCGAGCTATTTTGGCGACCTTCACCCTAAATTTAAAACTCCTTATAAAGCAAACCTTGTTATCCTTGTTATCGTGGGCTTATTCGCTGCGTTTGTACCGGGCGATGTGGTGGGCGATATGACGAGTATCGGTACGCTGTTCGCGTTCATCCTTGTGTGTATCTCGGTTATCGTACTGCGTAAGAGGGAGCCAAACATGGTGCGCGAATTTAAAACACCATGGGTTCCAGTTGTGCCAATTCTTGGTGTGGTAGTATGCCTTGCCATGATTTACGGCCTTGGATGGGCAAACTGGTTAAGGCTCATCGGCTGGATGGCACTGGGCTTTATATTCTATTTTGGATACAGTAAAAAACATAGTAAACTGGGTAAAGAAGAATAATCCGGTTTAATGCAAACAAACACATAATTTTTAAGTCAAAATCCTGCCCTCTAAGGCAGGATTTTTTATTGGACGGCTATTGCTATATTTGTGTATGGAAAAACCTGAATTACGTCAAAAATACAAAGCCCTGCGAGCAGCCCTTTCGTTGGAGGATGTAGCGGCAAAAAGCCTGGCTATAGCCAATAACGTATTGCAGTTAGATGTTTGGGATAAAACCTATTTCCACCTATTTCTTACTATTGATGATCAACGCGAGGTGCAAACCGACCTGATTCAGCATATACTGTGGGGGCGCGATAAGGATATTATTGTTTCTAAATCTGATTTTGAAAATTATACCCTGCAACATTTTTTACTTACCGAAAGCACGCGTTTAATGGTAAACCCGTACGGTATACCCGAACCGGCGGAAGGTATAGAAGTGCTGCCTGCAAAAGTTGACGTGGTTTTTGTGCCTTTATTGGCTTTTGATAATAAAGGTCATCGTGTAGGGTACGGTAAGGGGTTTTACGACCGTTTCCTGGCTGAATGCAGGCCTGATGTGGTAAAGGTGGGGCTTTCATTCTTTGAGGCTGAACCAACTGAAATACCGCATAGCGATACGGATATCCCGCTTGATTTTTGCGTTACCCCAAACGGGGTAGTTTCGTTTTAAAATCCTTGACGACACACTCAGTACAAAACTGAATCCCGATAGTTATCAGGGGATATGGTGGTCAGCAGGTTTATGACTGGCATACACAATCACTAGCGGTGCAACGCATCTGTTGACTCTGGTGCTTTGGGGTTAGTTGAGGAGGTTTTGGAGGACGTTGTGGCTTTGGTTATTGTCGCTTTTTGTGGGTACGGTGGGCTTTTAAAGCATTAACCACTCCGTTAAGAGTGGTTTCATGTTATACGTAATGTGGAATATTCACATATAATCCTACTATTTAAAAACAAATCCGATACTACCTCTTCCAACTTTTTTAACTAACGTGAATTGCTCTTTATAAACATATAAAGTATCAATATCTATATTTGGAACACTACCATATTCATAATATTTACTTTGATATGTACGACCGTCAAATATTTTTTTTGGCTCCCTGTTTTCAATATTTAGAAAGTCACAATTTTTACTTACTTGAATTAGGATATCAATTGTTGGAGGAAATACACATTTATTTTCCATACAATTAATATTTTTTAGTATAATTATATCCTTCTCTTTTCTGTATGTAGTTTTAATCGTAATTTCTTTATAATGAATATCTATATCGTCACAATAAAAGATATTTTTTAAAGTACATGCGGTATCGTTTTCAAAAGATAAGATAAGTTCTCGATTAAGGCTCTGATATATGTATTTCTTGCCAGATATTTTATTTGTGGTTGAGCAAGAGTAAAATATAACAAGTGCTGTAAAAATCATTATTTTTTTCATATTGTTATTGCCCATAATGAATAGGATTAGCTTTAGGGCCTATGTTCATCCATCTGCCCAGTGCAAGATCATAATTCCGTGCGCCGTAATCATAGGTGTTAAGCCTGAGACTAAATTACAACAAAAAAGCCTCCACATTGCTGTGAAGGCTTCTGTAAAAGCAGTGGTCCCACCTGGGCTCGAACCAGGGACCACCTGATTATGAGTCAGGTGCTCTAACCAACTGAGCTATAGGACCGCTTTTGTGGGTGCAATATTACTGCTATTTTAAATACAAACCAAATAAAAGTGGAGGTTTTCTGCCTTTATTTTTTCATGTTTTTATAACTAACAGTATATCAGTATGTCATTTTGATAAAGTTTGCTCTAAAAGTGAAAAATGTTTTTCCAGTACCGGCTTACATTTGTCTTTAATGATGTACACAACCTCTGTTTCGGTTGTAAAAACAGTGATTTTTTTAATCGCTACCGACTCCAATTTTTTTAAGTTGGCTGTCATTTCAGCTATTTTGCCGCCTTTTGGCATCAGTACAAAATCACCTGTAAATCCCACAGGGTCGCATTCGGTTGGGCTAATTTGCATGCATTCCATCTTGGAGCCATCCTCCAGTTCCAGTACAATTTTGCTGGTTTCCTGTTTCAGGCAACCTATACGCAGGTCGTTGTGCACTATGTTTAGCTCTATAAAGTACAGCGGCGTTTTGGTTTCATTCACTTTTACCTCCTGGTATCCTGCCGAGAAGAATACCGTGCCGCGGCGCACCACACTGTCGTCTATGGTTACTTCGCTTCCTGCAAAACCTTTAGTTAGGATAAGGTGGGTGCCGTTTTCTTTATCAGTTTCGTTTACTAAAATACTTTGTGCTTTTGTAAACCCGCCAAGCAGCAGCATGGCGATTAAGAGTGTCTGTTTCATATCGGTTAGAATAGTGTTGTAAATATATCAAACTTGCATGGCTTATACAATTTCTTCCTTAAAGCTTATTTCGGTATTTAAAACCTCGGCAATAAGTGCTGCCAGCTGTGTTTTAAAGCTCTCTAAGAGGTTTTGGTCTATAATGTGGTGTTCTGCTTCAGTAGATTTGTAATTAAAGCCCATAAAGCCGCTACGCATATTTTTAAACGAAATAATACCTGCTTCCATTTCCAGCCCTGCAGCGTGAGGTTCGTACATAAAAGCGTAGCACAGCAGCTGTATAATTTTGTCGTTTTTATAATCCTGAGTAAGGCCGTCCCAGTCTTTAAGGGTTACATTGGTCTTTTCCACTTTCCCGGTTTTGTAATCGGTAATCCTTAGTTTGCCGTTTCGCACCTCTACACGGTCTATATTTCCGGAGATAAGTACGGGGTAGGGCAGTAGCTCATGCTCCAGCCTGCGTTCAAACTTGGTTTCAAGTGCCAATACCTTTATAGCATCACCGTCTTCCAGAGCTTTCTTTTCCTGTTTCAAAAAGTTATTCACGTTGCGCTTAGCTACTTCAAAAGCCAATAGGTTGCGCCCTTTTTTTATTTCACCCTCTTTGTACACTTCTGTAAACTGCTCTGTTACGGCTTTGTTGGCCAGTTTTTCCATTTGCTCAATGTCGGCTATCGTAAGGAAACGGCCTATAGTAGGTTTGTACAATTCCTCCAAAGCACCGTGGATAATGGTGCCCAGCGTGTTTAGTGCAATGCTTTCCTCAACTTCGTCGGTTTCGCTAATGCGGAGGATGCGCTGGTAGTAAAACTGCATAGGGTTTCGCAGGTATCCTGTTAATGAAGATGGTGAAAAACCTTTTAATGTGGCAATTTCCTTAAGGCGCTCCATAACCAATGGGGTTTTGGCAACCTCCATGGGCTCGTAAGCCTTTTTGGGTAACTCGGCGTTATAAATGCTTCTTGTAAGGGTGTGCGCCGGGCGTTTTTCTATCTCCAGCTGGGTAAGAAAACGGCTGCGCTCACCGGCATCAAGCCCTTCGCTTTCGGTGTTGTACAGCAGGTAAATGTTTTTTGCCCTAAGCAGCAAATGATAAAAGTGGTAGGTGTAAATGGCATCCTTTTCTTTAAAGGTAGGTAAGCCTAATTCACGTTTCACATCATACGGAATGAATGAATTTGTCGATTTTCCGGCAGGGAATTTACCTTCGTTCATGCTGGTGATAATTACATTCTCAAAATCCAGCACACGGCTTTCCAGTACCCCCATTATCTGGAGTCCGCTCAATGGTTCTCCTTCAAATGATACCTCGGCCAAATCGATAACCTGTTTGTAAATGGCGTGCAGCACCTGTAAGCTGCCTATATGGGGGTGTTTTTCTGCGTAGTTAGTAAGGCGGTTTATTACCTTAAAAATGGAGTATACAAAAGCCTTGGTTATTTTATCTTCCTCCTCGTCGTTGCTCAGGTAGTTTTTCAGAGCCAAAAGGATCTCGCTAAGGCGTTTCAGTATGCCTTCCACGTTTTCCGGATTCCAGCGGTCAAATAACAGGTTGAAAAATTCGGAAGTCTCGCCCTGTATGTCAAACAGTTTTTGTAGCGAAAAGAACGTAATATTATTCCGGTTGATGGTATCTACCAGTTTACCCGCACCTATGTAAGGCTCTACCAGCGGGTGCGTAAGCACGTCGAGCACTTCACGGTAGTAGAGTGTATAGCTTTTTTCGTTACGGTTTATGGCATTGGTGTGCAGCTTAAACAATTTTTGCAGCAGTATCTGCGCTGGGTTGTTGCGGCTGTTGTAGCCCATGGTAATGTTCAGGCTGCCTACATTTTCGGGCAGGCTGTACAGTGTGGGTATTAACAGGTTTTCTTCGCCCAGTACCAGTGCGGTTTTGTCCAGGCTGTAACCTTGCTCTTTAAGGTCTTCAATTATTTTTCCTGCAATCTTAGCTTGTCCTACGGTTTTTGGCGTACCAATGATACGAATGTCCTTTTGGCGGTCAAACTCGTTTACAACCCACTCAAATTCGTTGCCGGCATATTGTTTCCATTCCTTTTTAAAGCGGCGGATAAACAAACCCGCATCATGGTAGCTGTCGTTAAGGAAAGTGTAGTCTATATCCCAGTAAATTTTGGCCTGGCCTTCCAGTAAAAGGTGCTGTATGATTTTTTCTTCGGCGGCATTCAGTGCATTAAAGCCTGCAAAGACAAGCTTTGTGCCTTTGTAGTTGTTACTGAAGTGTGCCAGGTTAGCTACTGCTTCACGGTAAATAAGTCCCTGGTACCCGAAGCCTTTGTTTTTTAGGTGTTCGTAAAAAGCGTCGTAATATCCCGGCAACTGTTTGTAAAACTCCAGATACCCAGCTATCATGGTAGTGCGCTGGTTAACGTCTACCGCCCAGTGCTCTATCTCCTGAATGTTCTCCAGGTACTTCAGCACCTTGTAAGGCTCCAGTAGGTAACGGTCTATTTCGTTGAAATCCTGCAACAGGGTTTTTGCCCAGTTAGCAAAGTTTTCAAAAGGCTGTTGTTTGTCCTTAGCGGTAAGCTCCAGGTAAATGTTGTAAAACTCGAATAGCAGTTCTATGGGGTCGGCGCTGCGAATACCGGCCATTTCCTGTACAAAATCTTCTATGCTGGTTATGGTTGGGGCAAAGGTGGTAGCGCCCATGTGTTTTTTAAGTGATTCCAGCAGGAATACACGCGCCCTTTTATTGGGCAAAACAATGGTAATGCCCGGCAGCTGCGTACCGTAATCGGCTATAATACGTTCGCTTAGTTTATCAAGAAAGGTTGGGTATGACATATAGCAAAGCTACAGAAAAAGCTTTTTGAAGCATTGCTGTAATGTTGTAATTATTTTACTAAGGGTGTAACTTTCCAAAGGAAAGCTTTGTGCTCCTGAAAGGAATTAATGGAAACACATTGTGCACTTTGTGGAAAGCCTTTGTGTACGTTGTGGTAAAAAAATGCTTAGTAATGAGATGGCCACGCTCCATACTTCTGCTCGCCATGACGGAACCTGAAAACTGGAGCTAAAAACTTCGGGGAACTTTGCGCTTCCTTTGAGAGACTTTGTGCAATAACTTCCCTGCGAACTTCTGTGTTACAAAATTCCGGGAGTACAAAAAAATACCCCCGCAAAGCGGGGGTGGTTGTAATTATCGTTGCATGTTTTTAGCTTCAATGCTCATTGTAGCGTGCGGAACCAGTTTAAGGCGTTCCTTGCTGATAAGCTTGCCTGTAACTTTGCAAATGCCGTAGGTTTTATTCTCAATTCGTATCAGCGCGTTTTTAAGGTCGCGGATAAACTTTTCCTGACGGATAGCAAGCTGCGAGTTAGCTTCCTTACTCATGGTTTCACTTCCTTCCTCAAAAGCCTTAAAGGTAGGCGATGTATCGTCGGTACCGTTATTAAGGTCGTTAAGGTATGCACTACGAATGAGCTCCAAATCAGCCTTGGCTTTTTCGATTTTTTTGGTAATCAATTCCTTGAACTCGGCCAGATCTGCATCCGAGTATCTTATTTGTTGCTCATCTACCATAGTTGATCTATTTTGAAATTAATATTAGGGTTGTTATGTCATCAAATTCAATTTCTGTGCCATTTGGCACCACTTCGCTGAAAATCAACTCGTCAGTAAGTGTTTCACTTTTTATATACGCCTCATTTGCCTTAACGGATTCCTGAAGTATATTATTGTTCTTAAGGGTTACGGTAATGCGGTCTGTTACTTCAAAGCCGCTGTCTTTCCTTAGGTTTTGTATCCTGTTTACCAGCTCACGGGCTATACCTTCATGGCGCAGTTCATCAGTAATGGTTATGTCCAGTGCTACAGTAATGCCTGCTGCATTGGCTACAAGCCATCCCGGGATATCCTGGCTTGAAATCTCCACTTCCTGAGGGGTCAAAGTAATACTTTTTCCTGAAATAACAATATCTATACTTCCTTTGGTTTCAATCTCTGCAATTTGTTCCTGTGAGAAATTTTGTATCTCTTTGGAAACCAGATTCATATCTTTTCCAACTTTAGGTCCAAGGGCTTTAAAATTAGGCTTAATCTGCTTCACAAGCACGCCTGAGGCATCATCTAAAAGTTGTATTTCTTTTACGTTTACCTCGGCTCTTATCAGCTCTTCTACCGCCTCGATTTCCGCCTTCTGATTTGCGTCAAGTACCGGAATCATTACCCTTTGCAACGGTTGACGCACTTTTATCATCTCCTTCTTCCTTAGCGAAAGGACAAGCGAAGATATAGTCTGCGCCTTCTGCATACGGCTTTCTAACGATTTATCAACAAAGTTATCAGCATACTGCGGAAAATCGGCCAAATGTACACTCTCCGCTGTATCTTTCTGTGAAGACTGTGTTAAATCTTTGTACAATCTATCCATAAAGAACGGTGCTATAGGTGCACCCAGCTTAGCCACAGTAACCATACAGGTATACAGGGTTTGGTAGGCTGCTATCTTGTCTTGTGCGTACTCGCCTTTCCAGAAACGGCGGCGGCACAAACGCACGTACCAGTTGCTCAGGTTTTCCTGAACGAAGTCGCTTATAGCACGAGCTGCACGGGTAGGCTCATAATCAGCATAGAACGCGTCTACGTCTTTTATAAGCGTGTTTAGTTCAGACAGGATCCAACGGTCTATTTCAGGCCTTTCTTCCAATGGAACTTCCGGCTCACTGTAGGTAAAGTTGTCTATGTTAGCGTACAGCGCAAAGAACGAGTAGGTGTTGTACAGTGTTCCAAAGAACTTGCGACGCACCTCGGCAACCCCTTCTATATCAAACTTAAGGTTGTCCCACGGGTTAGCATTGCTTATCATGTACCAGCGTGTAGCATCGGGACCGTATTCGGCAAGCGTAGTAAACGGATCTACCGCATTACCAAGGCGCTTACTCATTTTCTGTCCGTTCTTGTCAAGCACAAGCCCGTTAGAAACCACGTTCTTATACGCCACCTGGTCAAACACCAGCGTACCTATAGCGTGCAGCGTATAGAACCAACCACGGGTTTGGTCTACACCCTCGGCAATAAAGTCGGCCGGGAATGAAGTATGGTTGTCTATGTATTCTTTATTTTCAAACGGATAGTGCCACTGTGCATACGGCATGGCACCACTATCAAACCACACGTCTATAAGGTCGCTTTCGCGCTTCATAGGCTTGCCGTTTGCCGATACCAGTGTAATGGCATCTACCACGTTTTTATGCAAGTCTATCAGGTCGTAGTTCTCCTCGCTCATGTTACCCGGCTCAAATCCTTTAAACGGATTCTCGGTCATAACACCGGCTGCAATGGCTTTTTCTATGCCGTTGTACAGCTCCTCTGCCGAACCTATGATAAGCTCCTCGGTTTTATCCTCAGTTCTCCATATAGGCAGCGGTATACCCCAGTAGCGCGAGCGCGATAGGTTCCAGTCGTTAGCATTTTTAAGCCAGTTACCAAAACGTCCTTCGCCGGTAGCCTTAGGTTTCCAGTTTATGGTGTCGTTCAGGTCGAACATACGCTCTTTAACGTCGGTCATTTTTATAAACCAGCTGTCCAGCGGATAGTATAGTAGTGGCTCATCGGTCCTCCACGAGTGCGGATAGCTGTGTACGTATTTCTCTACCTTAAAGGCTTTGTTGTTTTCTTTTAGGTAGATAGATATTTCTACGTCGGCACTACGCTCAGGGGCGGTACCGGCATCATAATATTCGTTTTTCACGTATTTGCCTGCAAGTTCCAGTGCCTTACCTGCCGGGTTGTCCAGGCTGGCAAGGTGACTTGTAAATTTACCCTGAAGGTCTACCAGCGGCACAGCATTTCCGTGCGCATCCAGCACCAACATAGGCGGTACTTCAGGCTTGGCTTCCTTGGCTACCTTGGCATCGTCTGCACCAAAGGTAGGCGCGGTGTGTACTATACCGGTACCGTCTTCGGTAGTAACAAAGTCGCCCGAAATTACGCGGAACGCATTCTCCGGGTTTTGGTACGGCAACACAAACGGCAGTAACTGCTCGTAGCGGATGCCTACCAGGTCTTTACCTTTGGCTTCAGCTAAAATGGTGTATGGTATTTTCTTATCTGCCGATGTGTAGTTGTCAAAATCAGCAGCATCAGTACTTTCAAAATACTTACCGCCAAATTGCTTGCCTACCAGGTTTTTGGCAAGTACTACGTTTATCGGCTCAAACGTATATTGGTTAAAGGTTTTTACCAATACATAGTCGATGTTCGGCCCTACAGTAAGTGCCGTGTTACTTGGTAGTGTCCACGGAGTAGTGGTCCAGGCAAGGATGTCTATAGCACCAAATCCTTTAAGGAAATCAGGTAGTGAACTTTCTATAGCCTTAAACTGGGCAACGATGGTAGTATCAGTCACATCGCGGTATGCACCCGGCTGGTTTACCTCATGCGAACTAAGGCCGGTACCCGCCTTAGGCGAATACGGCTGTATGGTGTAGCCTTTGTACAAAAGGCCTTTATCATAAATCTGTTTAAGCAGCCACCATACCGTTTCCATGTATTTTGGCTTGTAGGTAACATACGGATCTTCCATATCTA
Source organism: Flavobacterium sp. RHBU_3 (assembly GCF_046613565.1). NCBI lineage: Bacteria > Pseudomonadati > Bacteroidota > Flavobacteriia > Flavobacteriales > Flavobacteriaceae > Flavobacterium > Flavobacterium sp. RHBU_3. Next base: position 256,349 of record NZ_JBKJHC010000002.1, read on the forward strand.
CCCAGTAGCCCATTTTTTCGGTAAGGTCGTTCCATACGTCGGTATAACGCATTACGGTACGCTTACAGGCTTCGTTATATTCTTCTACAGAGATTTTTGTCCCTATGTCTTCTTTAGTAATACCAAGTTCTTTTTCGGTACCCAGCTCTACGGGTAGGCCGTGGGTATCCCACCCTGCCTTACGCTTTACCTGATAGCCTTTTTGGGTTTGATAACGGCAAAAAATATCTTTAATGGCACGGGCCATAACGTGGTGAATGCCCGGCAGTCCGTTTGCGCTTGGCGGCCCTTCAAAAAACACGTATTGCGGCTTGCCTTCGCGCGTGGTTACACTCTTCTCAAATATGTTTTCCTTTTTCCAGAAATCAAGCACCTCTGCGGCTACATTTGCCAGGTCAAGGCCCTTATATTCAGTAAACTTCTTACTCATTACAACTAGGTTCAAAAAATCAATTTGCGAATGTAGTGAATTTTTTTAAGAGGAGGGTGGTTTGAAATAATATACAACATTATAGTTCAAAAAAAGTATAATCCTTTTATAAGAGGATAGGATCGATTTTTATATGGCGATGTTAAATAGCAGCGGAATTATATAAAAGGTGGCTTTCAGGCTAAAATTCTTCCTACCTTAGCATTATGGAAACCGCTGTCACCAAAACCTACAAAATCCCGGAAAAAATACTCTCGCGCAAGGACGAGATTACGGCTGGTTTCCTGAAACTGGTAGATACACACATTGCCGACCTGATGAGCGGCAAGGCTACCCGCAGGCTGCATGCGCAGGATTTTGGTGCAAAGCTGTTCATACACCCAAGGCACCTTACCAATACCCTGAAGCTTACCATGAACTCATCGGTATGTGAGGTGATGGAAGAACGCATCCTTGCCGAATCGGTTACACTGATAAAGGAAACCACACTTTCTATAGCCGAAATAGGCCAGAAGTTTGGCTATGATGAGCCTACTAACTTTACCAAATTCTTTAAAAGCATGACGGGCATAACGCCGTTGCAGTACAGGAAAAGGGTTTAGTTTAAAGTTTAAGGTTTAAAGTTGTTTTTAAAGTTCATAACGGTCAAAGGAACCTGAAACTTTAAACCTGAAACGCGAAGCAAATACTGAAGAGTCCACCATTTTTAAGCGCTGTTCCCTGCCTAACTTTGTCTTGTAAATCATCAAATAATACAACAATATGGCACAATCTAAAATTGCACTGATAACAGGCGGCAGCCGCGGCCTGGGCAAAAACATGGCGATAGCCGTTGCTAAAAAAGGGCTAAATGTAATTCTGACCTACAACAGCCAAAAGGCAGAGGCCGATGCGGTAGTAGCCGAAATTGAAGCCCTGGGACAAAAGGCAGCGGCACTGCAACTCAACGTTTCTGACGCGGATAGTTTCGATGCGTTTTATGCTAATGTAAGTGCTGCGCTTAAAGATGTTTTTGGCGCTGAAAAATTCGATTTTCTGGTAAATAATGCCGGTATAGGCATACATGCTTCATTTGCCGAAACCACCCCGGAGCAGTTTGATACCCTTGTGGGAATCCACTTTAAGGCACCGTTTTTCCTTTCGCAAAAGGCACTGCCGTTGCTTAACGACGGAGGCGGCATTGTAAATATTTCTACCGGTTTGGCGCGTTTTAGTTCGCCGGGCTATGCAGCGTATGCCAGCATGAAAGGCGGTATGGAAACCCTTACTAAATACCAGGCTAAGGAGCTTGGTGCAAGGGGCATCCGTGTAAACATAGTGGCGCCGGGTGCTATAGAAACCGACTTTGGCGGTGGTGTGGTACGCGATAACGACCAGGTAAACAGTTTCCTTGCCTCACAGACCGCCCTGGGCAGGGTAGGGCTTCCGGACGATATAGGTGGAGTAGTTGCTTTCCTTTGTACCGACGATGCCCGATGGGTTACAGCACAGCGCATAGAAGTATCAGGGGGTATGTTTATATAAAACATAATAGAATAGCCGGTGTAACAACCGGCTATTTTTATTTAGATGCACTTTGTAATACCATGTCAAAATCTGTACTGCCCGGCGCCGGTACGGTGTTTAGGTATACTTTGTTGCCCGGGGTTAGTACCACATATTTCGGTATAGATTCTATTAAAAAGAAATTTTTAAAAAGTGCATGGCTTTCATCCGTAAGCCTGTAATGATTTTTATTAATACCTAATGTACTTAGTTCGGCTACTTTATCTTTCCATTTATCTACGCTTTTATCCGTAGAAATATAAAGGAAAGCTACCTGTTGTTCGGCTGTAAGTTTGTCTCTCAGGGCGTGTGTTTCTTTCATGCCTGATATGCAGGGCCCACACCAGCTTGCCCAAAAATCCAGCACCTTAACTCCATTGCCCTTGCTTTTCAGGATGTCTTTCAGTGCTACCAGATTCCCTTCAGTGTCCATAAGTTGCGCATTTAATACTTCCTGAGGTAAATCAGCGCTTAACTGTAATAGTTTCTTCTGCTTTTTTTTCAGTTCTTCTATATACACGGGGTCTTGTATGGAGGTAAGGGTCGTTGTAAGACATTCTTTTATAACGCTTATATTTTCCGGCTTTAGGTGCTTTTCGTAATCATCAAATGTTTCTGTAAGTGCAAATTCCCGCAAATCGCCTTTCAGGTTCTTGTTGATAACGCTAATCCTGAATTTCAGTTTGTTGTTAGAATAATTTTCAGAGGGTTCATTGATTATACTATAACTGCGTACATAATTACTCAGCGCCCAATAAAAGTTATAGCTAACAGGAACATTGTTTTGTAAGTTAAAAGTTTTAAAGCTAATGCCGTCTAATACTTTTGGGTTGTTTTTAATTGCATTATCAGGTATTGTGAATTTGTTTAAAATCTGCCCAATTAAGCCGAATTCCAAATCGGTTTTTACAGCATAATAAAATTCTGATGACACCTTGTGTTTTTTAACATAATCATCTAAGAATGCTATGCGGTGTTTAAGAATTTTGGAACAAGTAGCTTTATATTGTAGTAATCCCTCTTTCTCGTTATAGTCCGGATACGTATTGCCGTTTTTAAACAGCTCATTAAAGAAGTTATAATGCGCAGCATTTTTTCCTGTAAAAGTAAGGCCGTTATTGCCGTTATTCTTATATGTAATAGAGTCGCCCGGCTGAATGTATACCGTGGAGGGTATTCCAAAAGGTTTAAAAGAATAAATTTTATAAAATCCGGCAGTTTTAGCTGTTATTACAAAATCGGCAGGAGTGACTTTAGAATGATTTTTTATTATCTCATTTCTTTTGTAGTTATTTGAGATATTCTGAAAATATACTTGTTTCAAAATAGTGTCGTTTCTGTCCGCTACAAGATAAGCGGTTTCATGTGCGTTTGGTTCCGGTGCTGTCGTTGATGGTAAAACAACAATTAAGGATGCTAAAGCCATAATCAGGCTGTAGAAATAATTCATACTATTGCGATGGTTCTGGTTTGTAAAGTTTGGTTTTTTATGGTGGGGCATTGCGCCGCATCATTGGGATAAATACTTAACAATAGTATTTGTTTTTTATTGTATAAGCGCTTATTATATGTGTGAAAATGGGTGTTAAAGGGTATCCTTGTTTGCCAGTGTTTTATATGAAGTCACTTTCCAATGTTCCCCGTTGTGTTTTAGCAGGCAAAAGCTGTCTATTGTGAAACTTGATTTGTATTCCCGGTCTTTAAAAACCACCCATGCTTTTTCAAATTCGGCGTAGGCCAAATCCCGGTAACCAACGGTCATGTGCGGGTGAAATTCGTCTTCATGGAAGTGTACCGGTATGTTAGGGAACTGCTTTTTAAAAGCGCTTAGAATATCCTTTTGCAACCTGCGCATTGCTGCCGAAACCTCGGGTTTTACAAACAACACCGGATTCCTGGGGTTGTCAAACGCGCCAAAACCATTTAGTATGGTTTCAAAAGGGGGAGAGTTGGTTTCAATGTTTAAAAACCATTTCATTACCTCTGCATCACGGTTAGCATTAATAGTAAAAGGCGCTTTCAGGGTAATGTGTGGCATTACCCTAAGCGCCTTTTTGGTATTATATGTATCAGCCAGTTCCTGCTTAAACGAGGTTACCTCCGCAGAAATATCCTCGGGCGGAATTATGGCTATAAAGTAGAGGCAGGTGTCTGGCATTTGCAGGTAGCGCATTGTTTACTACAAATATACGCATCTGCCGGCTGAGGTTGGTTTTCTGCCAGTAAACTTTCTGTTTGCGTGCGGTACGCTGCCAGTGCTGTATTTACGGCTTCTCTTTCGGTTGCAAACCAATCTTTGTTTTCGGCAAACAGGTTTTGGTAGTAGCGTATGCCTTCCAGCAGGTTTTGCTTAAAGGTTTTCAGTTTTTTTAGCTGCTGCGCATTGCCTTCGGTAAGGTTTGCTACTTCTTTTTGCAGGTGTTTTACGTACAAATCAAGCTCCTTAATAAACATATGGGGGCGGTGCTGTACTGTAATTACATTGTCGTTACCATAAATGTGGCGGACCATGCGGTTAAGCGAAACCTCCTCGGTAAAATAAGCCATGTTTGGCCCCGGGCATACCACTACGCCCTGCTGCTCTCCCTTAACCGGAATGCCTTTTTCCATAAGCGCCGGTGCCGACAGCCCCACGCACAGGCACGATTTTTCCATCATGGCCTGGATGTCGTTCTCGGTAAGCAGCTCGTTTATCTTCTGCTCCTGGAACTTGCGCGATGCGGTGCAAACCAAGCCATCTTCGCCCGGAGTAAGGGCAAGGTACTTTTTAGGGCAGGCGCTGCCGTAGCGGTTCTTTTCGGCGCGTTGTTGTTTTAGCTGGTCGTTAGTAGTGCCGCGTACGGTATTAAACGGTACCCCCAGTGGCGACATATTACTTAAGTACAGGTCTTGTTCGCCTGCATCGGCAAGTAGCTTGCGGGTGGCTTCGTCTACTGCGGTAGCTTCGGGTACTAAAAGAAACGGCGATCCCCAACCTACAGAGTCTACATTATAGTGGCTCATTAAAAAGTTGTGTTCCTCAGCAGTGCCTACACCACCCTGAACGGTAATAAACATTTCAGGAACATTTGCCGGTACGGGTAGCTGTTTTGCTTCAAGGGCTTTTGCCATAAGGCTGAACGATGCGGCTGCCAGCTCATTTTTCTTTTGGGTAAATTCTTCCAGGATGGGCCCCATAAGCAGCCCTTCGGTAGCAAAGGCATGACCCCCACAGTTTAGCCCCGATTCTATACGGTATTCTGATACCCAAAGTCCTTTTTTGGCAAGGAATGCACCCTGTATGGATGCCGACCTGAAGTCGCTTACTTTAAGTACAATCTTCTTTTTGAAGTTTCCGTTTGCGTCCGGATAAAAGTCGGCAAAGTTTTCAAAGTAGCTGTACAGCCTTGGGTTCATACCCGCAGACAGCACCACCGACGATGAAAGCTCGCTTTCGGCAAAACCGCGCAGCGATGCATGGGCATCATTAAACTCGGTAGGCAGTGGATTGTTCTTTTCGTCTACATTCTCTTTGTCTACCTTGGTCATTATGTTTACATCAATGTTGCCCGGTGCAAAGTTTTTTTCCAGATACGCCTTTACGTTTTCGGCCATCTGGCTGCCTTCGGCCATTATTTGTTCCAGCCCTTCTTTAAACGAACTTTTGTTAGGCAAGATTTCCAGAAATTTATCCATAGAAGCCTTACTTTCGGCCAGCTCGGTTTTAAACTCCTCAAATTTTTGCTTCACAATAGTGTCTACCATATTAAGGTATTGCTTTACACGCTGTGCGCGGTGGTCAAATGCCTTAGCCGAAATGGCCTGGTAGGGCAGGTTGAATTTTTTAGAAAAATACGCCGACATTTTTTCGCACAGGTCGTCGTCTGTAATGGAAACGCAAGACGATATGCCAAAGTGTGCCAGCCTTATGGGCGTATCTATAGTATACGCCAGTCCCATTACCGGAATGTGAAAGGTGTGGGTAGTGTTGTTGTAGTGTGTCATATGCTCATAAACTAAAAAAGAGGCTTTATGGCTAAAACCTCATAAAAAATGAATTGTTGTGTACTATTTCAGTGTATTTTGAGGTGTCTTCGGGTGGTGCTTCGCCGTGTTTCAGCACGTCTATAAAATGCGACAGGTGCTCGGTTTCCACGTGGTCCATAACTACTATTTTGTACCACTGGTTGTTTTCGTCATGCTTTTGCGGCACCAGGTTAAATGCCGTTGCTACCCATTGTGGTATGTGGTTTTGGCGTATGGTAACAATGTTCATATAGGGCTCCCTGAAATATTCTATTCCCAGTAGGTCTAACTGTTGGCACAGCCAGCCGGTACGCATTTGCAGTATATTTACCTTTTCCTGCCACCCGTGCGGGCCGTAGGTAAACAGTATCATCCATACGGCTACGGCATTGGCGCCGCTGCGGCTGCCGCACAGGGTAAGATCCATGCCCTCTACATATTCGGCTTCGGTGGTCAATACGTTTTCTATGTAGCCTTTGCGGCAAATGAATATACCCGTGCCGTAAGGTGCCTGCAACATTTTATGCGCATCTATGGTTACCGAGCTTATTTTAGGGTTGCGGAAGTTAAGGTGGCTGTCCGGATTACTAAACGGGTATACAAAACCACCATACGCGGCATCTATATGCAGCTTGTATTCCAGCCCGTAGTTTTCAAGAATTTCAGTATATATATCTGCCACTTCCACTGACCCGAACATGGTGGTGCCCATATTTGCTACTACTATAAAGTATTTTTTACCTGCGGCGCGTGCATTTATAATAAGGCTCTCCAGTTCACTATCGTCAATATAGCGTTCCATAAAATGCACCGGAACCTTAATCCAGTCCAGTATCAGCAGGTTGCATCCTTTAGCTATGGAGTAGTGGGTGTCTTCGGTAGAAAGCACTGCAATTTCAGATGGCTTTGCGTTCTTGTGCTTCATAAAATAGTTGCGATACATCCACATGGCCTGTATGTTTGCCTCGGTTCCGCCCGGGGCTATATAGCCGTCAAAACTATTAGGTTCGGCTTTAAAAATATCGCAGGCTACCACGTTTAGCACTTCGCGTTCTATTTCCTGGGTGCCCTTAAAGGCGGCCTCACTGGTGCCTAGGGTATGGCAGCCTATATGGTTAGGGTTTGCAGCATAGGTTTGCAGCACGGGTGCATCTTTAAGAAAAGGCGCGTCTTCATTAAACACCTTATCATCAAGATGCGAGGCCGGATAGCCAAATGAGGCATCGGTGCTGAAGTTTACATTTTCGGTAAGCGCCTGCTGTACGCGGGCATTGCGTTCGGCAACAGATAGTTTTTTCCAATACTGCATAGTCCAGGTAAATTAACCCAACAAAGTAAAGGGAACAGCATGGGGTAAATTATGATAAAAGTCATGTGCGTTGTTCTTTTCGATAAAAATGTATATTTGTTAAAAAACCAATTACATTATGAAGAAGTGCCTTACAGTACTGTTGTTTGTTGCAGGGCTTATGCTAAATGCACAGCAGGCTACCGGAGTTATTAAAGATGCCGAAACCAATGAAACTATTCCGTTTGTAAACATAGGTGTAGTAGGAAAAGGGGTGGGTACCGTTTGTGGCGAAGATGGAGCCTTTTCTATAAAATTACCTGCCGGAATGGATAACGATACCTTAAGGATATCATCTATAGGATATGCTGCCAAAAACTTCCTGGTTAAAGATTTTTTTAAAGCTTTAGAAAGTAACAAGACAATTTTACTTTCTACAGAGGCTATAAAGCTGGATGAGGTAGTTATCTCCAACAAAAAGCCCAAAGAGAAAACATTGGGAAGCACTACCACTTCTAAGAGTATGATATTAGGTTTTACAACCGACCAGTTAGGGAACGAGCTGGGCGTGCTTATGCGTATTAAGGGAAGCCAGGCCAAACTACTTAAGTTTACCGCCCAGGTAGCCAGTAACGATAATCCGCCGGTAACGCTGAGGCTAAACTTTTATACTGTAAAAAACGGACTGCCTGATAAGCCCATTGCTACTGAAAACATATTTGTAACCCTGCCGAAAGAAGCAGGCCCGCTGGTGGTAGACCTTACCAAGTATAATATTATGGTAGAGGACGATTTTGTGGTGGCTCTGGAATGGCTGGAAGATAATCCGGCTAAGATTCGTTTTTCTGCGGCTCTGCTGGGGCCGTATGTTGTAGTACGTAATACAAGCCAGGGCGAATGGGCAAAAGAAGGAGCCGTTACTGTAGGGTTTACGGTAGATACGCTTTACTGGAAGTAGGCTGCAATAGTAATGTAAAAGAGTTTTTTCTTACAAGTTTGTAAGAAAAAGCGGAAAGCACTTTTTTTTTGGCCGTAAAACCATTATTTGTGGCAAAAAGGCCATTTGTTGGGGTGTTGTCTATAGTTTGTCTATTAATAAAAACGTGTAAAACCATTGGTATAACGTTATTTTTGCAAAGTATCTAAACGAAATGGTTTCTGTCTTTTCGATGTGATACAGTTGTTTTTACAATGCACTAATGTCGATTTTGGTGCGTTTATTTTCTGGGGGCAGTGCGGACGCGAAAGCGTCCGCACTCATTTTATATAAGTATCACCAAAAAAAGTTTTATTGCATTTTAACAAATACTAAAAACTTTTCAGTTTTTTCTTAATTATATTTAGGGGTCTGATAATCAGTGTTTCATATGAAAAGCCCCGACCTTCCACGCCATCACCTGTTTAAAATCGCTGTCAAGGCTTTTATGTCCCTTATTTTGTTATTTGTTACCGCCTACCTGGCGCTGGCGTTGTATATATATACGCACAAGGCTGAGGTACAGCAATCAGTAACTGAAAGCCTTAACAAAACAGTGTCGGGTAAGCTTACCATGAAGGAGATGGATGTAACGCTGGTATCAGATTTTCCGGGAGTAGGGCTCAAGATAAACGGGCTTACCCTTACAGACAGCCTTTACCCTATACACAAGCATACCTTTTTAAAAGCCGGCACTGCCGAAGTGGCTGTAAATACCATGGCGCTGCTAAGGGGGACTATCCAAATAAAAAAAATCAGCCTGAGCCATGCCACTATTGATTTGTATACCGATGCAAACGGCTACTGCAACAGTTCGGTTTTTCCGCAACACAAGGCTGAGGACGATGATAAAAAGGAAAAGCACGGGTTGCCCGAGCTTAAAAAGGTACTGCTAAACGATGTGTTGTTTACCGCAGACAACAAAAAAGGCAATAAACTTTACAAGTTTAAGGTGCACAGTATGAAGGCGGCACTGGATTATAACGATACCGGCCTGCGTGCCGACGTAAACCTGGGTGCCCTTGCCGAAAGCATGGCGTTTAATACCGTGCACGGCAGTTTTATAGAAGGCAAAACCCTTGAAGGAACTTTTGACCTGGAATACAATAAAAAAATAAAGGAACTTCTTATTCATAAAAAACGACTGGATATAGGCGGCGAACATTTTATGATAGGAGGGAAGCTCAGCTTTGCCGAAACACCGTTGTTTCATTTTACCATAGAAAACAAGGCTATATTATGGAAGGATGCCGCGACATTGCTTTCGCAAAACATAAGTAAAAAACTGCTGATGTTTGATATTAAAAAACCGATAAGGGTGGCTTGCGACCTTATAGGTGATTTTAATGCCGGGGGCGATCCGCTTATACAGGTAAATGCCGAAGTGAAAGACAACGAGCTGGAAACCCCGGGCGGATTGATAAAAGAGTGTAACTTTTTTGGAGTGTTTACCAATAACCGAAAGATTGATAAAGGATATAATGATGCCAATTCGGCGATAAAGCTTTTCGGTTTTACAGGGAAGTACGAGGGTATTCCTTTTACGATGCCGCGCATAGAAATCAGGGATTTAGAGCATCCTTTGGCAGTGGGTAGTGTTACGTCGTCCTGTAAGGTGGCCGATGCCGCCGGGCTTATAGACGACAGCCTGCTGAAGCTGGGCAAGGGCAGTGTAAATGCCGCGCTGAACTTTAGGGCCGATGTAGATAATTTTAAACTGGTAAAACCTGTGGTACAGGGTGAAATAAAGGTGAAGGATGCCGATATTACTTATGCGCCGCGAAAGCTTCCGTTTAATAACATATCGGTAGCACTGCGGTTTAATCGGGATAGCCTGTATATAAGCAAGGTGGCTTTAAAAATGAAGCAGAGTGTTATTGTAATGAATGGTAGTGTGAGTAACTTTTTGAACCTGTATTATAAAGACCCCGAAAAGCTGGTGCTTAACTGGAATGTGTACAGTCCGCAACTTCACTTGGGGGAGTTTATGGCCTTTTTGCAAACCCGGAATAAAACAAAGCATAGTGTTAGTAAAACTGCTAAGAGTGCTAAGGGAGGTGTTACAGCAGGTCTTGACGAGCTGTTTGAAAAATGCTCGGTGCACATGAAAATGAAGGTTGACAAGCTGTATTACAAAAAGTTTTTGGCGGAAAATGCCACTGCTAACCTGTTGCTTAACGATAACGGTACAATAGTGTTAAAGCATGCCGGCTTATACCATGCCGGTGGCAGTCTTGACCTGAGTGGTACGCTAAATCCGGGAAAAATAACCCGATACGCGATTTCTGCACAGGTGAAAAACGTTAACCTGCCAAAGTTTATGTATGCGTTTAACAACTTTGGGCTTGAGAGCCTTACAAGTAGGAATATAAGCGGAGCGTTTTCTGCCAGGGCAGATGTTACCGGAGGAATAACCCAAAGTGGTAGTGTACAGCCCCGGTCTGTAAATGGTGTAGTTACTTTTAAGCTGGCCGATGGCAAGCTGGTAAATTTTGACCCTATAGTAAGCGTAGGTAAGTTTGCATTTCCGTTTAGGGATGTAAGGCATATTGAGTTTAAGGATCTTAAAGGCAGGTTTGATATACAGGGCGAAAAAGTGCAGGTAGCACCGATGCAGATAAGCAGTTCTGTGCTGAATATGGATGTAGAAGGGGTGTACTCTTTTGGCAAAGGGACTCTTATATATATAGATGTGCCACTGCGTAATCCGGAGAAGGACAAGGGGATAACCGACCAGAAGAAACTTGCCGAACGTAGAAACAAGGGTATTGTGGTGCACCTTAAGGCCGAAGACGACGAAACCGGTAAGGTAAAAATAAAGCTGGGCAAAAGAAATAGGTCATAAAGTCAAAGGTTAAAAGTTGTAAAGTCTTTGGAGTCCACAACTTTCGACTTTATGACTTTCAAACTTTCGACTGATATTAAAACTTTTCGGTGAGGTATTTCCAGTAACGTTTTGGTACATGTTGCAGATGCAGTTTCATGTTCTTACGGGCGGGTATGTTAGTGCTTTTAAAATAGTCTTTCCACAGCAGTGCTGCCAGCTCTTCTTTTTCGTCAGTAAGGGCAGCGGGCAGGGTTAGGGTACGTGTATCTATTTCGCTTACAAAATCATACGTTATTTCTTCTACAGTGTTTAGGCTGTAAAACAATCCGTACCGGCGCCTTACATCATATATTATCCATTGTTGGTCGGCATATCGGTCCTTAAAAAATTTGGCAATCAGCGGCAGTACATTATAGTCGGGTTCTATTGGGCAGTAGTAAATACCGTCGGCCGTTTTCTGGAAACGTATAAAAGCTTTCATACGATGGCGTTCGCGGCCTACTTTGTGTGCCATTTGGTCTACCGCAATAACATGCGGGTTGCCAAAGTTTTTTTCGGCACCGGCGGGATTATCAAAAATGTATTGTGCAAAGTAAAACAGGTGCTGAAAAGCCTGTGGATCCTCGCTGAGGTAAGTGGTGTAAAAATTATTTATCCAGCGTGGAGCCAGTTTCTTTTTAAGTCCTTTCCATACCCGTTGTGCTTTTTCTTCAGAGTTAATAATAATCAGTTCCTCATTCAGTATAGATGGCTGGTAATGTTTTTCCCATACCAGCGCTACCTGCTTGTGCCTGCGGTCATAACTTTCAAAAACTGAGGTGAGCAGCCCCTCAAACGATCCGTCAAAGACATAGGTAACCATTACTAAAACAGGCTTAATTGGTTTTGAGGCGTTTTGAGGTATTTGCTGCTGCTTTCAGATAGAATCAGTCCTTTTAGCCTTGGGGCGTCGGGTTCCTGTAACATATAAGGGGTATCTGCGCAGCGTATAAAGTATTTTGCGCGGCTGTAGGCAATACCCATTTTCTTTACCTGATAGGTGTATAGCGTGCCAAAGCGGCGTGCCTGCACTATCTTTTGGGTAGATTGTACCCCTATACCCGGTACCCGCATTATCATATGATAATCAGCAGTATTAAGGTCTACAGGAAATTGTTCCAGGTTGCGCAGTGCCCACCCCAGCTTAGGGTCCATGTCAGTATCGAGGTTCGGATTTTTGGGGTTTAGCAGTTCGTGCACCTCAAAGCCGTAAAACCGCATCAGCCAGTCGGTTTGGTACAGTCGGTTTTCGCGCAGCAGTGGTGGCTGGGTGCCTATGGCAGGCATTCGGTTATCGTTACTTATGGGTATATAACCCGAATAGTAAACCCTTTTCAGAGAAAAGTCTTTGTAGTACTTATCGGCAGTATACATTATTTCCATGTCGTTTTCGGGGGTGGCGCCCACTACCATCTGGGTGCTTTGTCCGGCAGGTACAAACTTAGGGATGCTCTTTATAAGTCCGGTTTTCTTTTCGTCTTTAAACTGAGTAATGGTGTTTTGTATAAAGCCAAGCGGCTTTTTTACCTCCTCATGCGATTTTTCGGGAGCCAATAATTTTAGTCCGTTTTCAGTGGGCATCTCCAGATTAATACTCATCCGGTCGGCATAGAGGCCGGCTTCGGTAAGCAGTTCCTGGCTGGCTCCGGGTATAGTTTTTAGGTGAATGTAGCCATTAAAGCGTTCTTCGAGCCTGAGCTTTTTTACAATTCTTACCAGGCGCTCCATAGTAAAATCGGCATTTTTAAAGATGCCCGAACTAAGGAAAAGCCCTTCTATATAATTACGACGGTAAAAACTCATGGTAAGCTCTACTACTTCTTCTACAGTAAAAGCAGCACGTTTTACATCGTTACTGCGGCGCGATACACAAAAGGCACAGTCGTATATGCAGTGGTTAGTAAGCAATATTTTTAGTAACGATACACAGCGTCCGTCTTCGGTATAGGTATGGCATATACCACTGGCGCTGCTGTCGCCTATACCTTTATTGTTATTTTTTCTGTTTCCTCCACTGGACGAGCAAGATACGTCATATTTAGCGGCATCGGCCAGTATTGTTAACTTTTCTCTTATTCTGTCGTACATAAAACCTCCTGCTTTTTACAAAAATAAGCATTCGAATATTAAGAAATAGTTCAACAAAAGTTAAAGAGGTAGGGTGTTCGTAGAGTAAATTGTTTAAGTATCGATTAAAATCGCGTGAATACTGGGATAAATAAAAAATTCGTGTATTTTTGCGTTCAGGAGAAAAAGGCAGTCCTTACAGATATGCTGAGAAAATTGAAAGAAGTTTTAAATAACAGTGATATTTATGTGTCTTTTTTGTTAAATAGGCTTCTTTTTTTTAAAGGTAGAAATAATACAGGATTTATAGGAAATTTGTTGAAAAATAAGTTTTGACGATAAACAAATATTTTATATTTGCCTGCCCGTATTAAGCGCTTGTATTATAGAGCGTTAAATACGACCCCGAAAAATTATTGGATTGCTAGTATTAGTTGGAAGTTTTATGAGAAAAAATCTACTCGTTCTGATTGCCCTGTTGTGCTGTTTAGCAGGGTTTTCACAAGGCGTTGTTGTAAGTACGACCGCTTACGGTAACGCTAACGCCACCCAGTTGGTAAACAACGTTTTGGTAAATAATAGCTGTCTTGTACAGACAGCGAATATTACCAAATCTACCGGGCTTAGTACCTATAACTATGCTCAGGGAAACAGTATTGGTTCCTTTACAAACAGTAACAGTGCGTTTCCTATGAGTGCCGGTGTGGTGCTTGTGTCGGGAGATGCTCTTACTGCTTCAGGTCCAAACACCAGTGTATCAACAGATAACAGTGTTGCTTCGCAAACATGGTTAGGAGATGCTGATCTTCAAACTGCTTTTGCAAGTATTGGTGGTATCAACTCAATGAATGCTACTGTTCTGGAGTTTGATTTCACGGCTGTAACCAGTACACTTTCAATACCGTACCTTTTTGCATCGGAAGAGTATGGCCAGTACCAGTGTAATTCAAAAGACGGTATGGCAATACTTATTAAGCCGGTAGGAGGTACGTATACTAACATAGCTACACTACCAGACGGTAGCCCGGTTTCGGTGGCTACCATTCGTAATAACTCTTACAATACTGCATGTAGCAGCCAAAACCCTGCGTACTTCGGTACGTTTAACGGTGGTGGTAACTCGTCTACTGCGGCTACAAACTTTGAGGGGCAAACTGTACTGATGACGGCTACTTATACACTTGTGCCGGGTACTACTTACCACCTTAAAATTGTTGTTGCAGACGACGGTAATGCTAACCCTATTAACCCTGCACCTACAGACGGACGCTATAATTCGGCTGTGTTTTTACCTGCCGGAGGTCTTAATCTAGGTCAGCTTGTTATGGGTCAAAACATGGTTGCTGCAACAAACACTGCGCTTTGTCAGGGTGGCTCATATACAATAAACACTCAGCTGAATCCGGCTGATTTTACTTTTAACTGGACTTTAGGTGGTTCTACCGTGGGTACAGGCGCATCATATACTGCTACTCAGGCGGGTACATATACGCTTACAATTACTAATCCTACTACCAGTTGTGTTACTTCAGAGCAGGTAACCCTTGAGTTTGAGGCTCCGCTTTCGCCGGGTACTCCTACAGACCTGTATTCTTGTCCTGGTTCGGGTGGGCAGTATACCTATAACTTAAGTACTAATACAACGACTCTTTTAAATGGAGCTACTGCTACTGTGTCTTACCATACATCTCAGGCAGATGCTGATGCGGGTACTAACCCAGTTAACCCTATTTATAATACAACCAGCACAGCTACTACAATTATATATGCTCGTGTAAAAAGTACAACAAGTACTTGTTACTCGGTTGTTCCATTTAACCTGGTGCCCGTAACGCCGCCGGTTGCTAACACTGCTTCTACACTTCAGGCGTGTGAAACTACGGCTGGTGCGGGTACTGCTGTGTTTAACCTTACTGCACAAACTGCTACCGTTTTAGGTTCGCAGTCTGCAAGCCAGTATAGTGTTATTTATTATACTTCGCTTGCTGATGCTAATGCGGGTACTAACCCTATAACAAGCCCTACAGGCTATAGCAGTGTTACTACAACTTCATCGCCTACGCAAACAATATATGCAAGGGTGCAGAGTTCGTTTAACACCACTTGTTATGCTGTGAGTTCGTTTACCATACAGGTAAACCCGCTTCCGGCTGTTACAGAAATGAACGATATTCAGGTGTGTGGCAGCTATACACTTCCTGCTGTAGCGAACGGAACGTATTACAGCGCCTCAGGTGGTAATACTCCACTTCCTGTGGGTTATGTAGTTACTACTTCGCAAACTATTTATATTTATAATACTAATGCTAGCGGCTGTAGTAACCAAAGTGATTTTGTGGTTACAGTACTTACCGGTGCTGTAACGCCTTCTTCTGTTACTGCGTGTAACAGCTACACATTACCTACGCTTCCTGCAGGTCAGCAGTACCGTACTGCAGCTAACGGTGGCGGTGTAGAAATACCGGGAGGTACTGTTGTAAGCAGTACTTATGCATATGCTGCTGCTACAGACCCGGACGGTAATAATTCGCATGTAATTTACTTCTATATACCTACTGCGGCTACATGTACAAATACAAGCTCTTTTACTGTAACCCTTATTACGGTTCCGAATCAGGCTGATGTAACATTGTGTACAGGTCCTTATACCCTTCCTGCACTTCCGGGTGGCGGTTCTTACTGGACTGCGTCAGGTGGCCCTTCAGGAGGTGGTACCCAACTAACAGGTAACATTACTACCAGCCAGACTATATACATATATAACCAACATCCGGATGGAAGTTGTTATGCTGAAACCAGTTTTGATGTGTATATAGCACCGCAGGTGGTACCGAGGTCGGATTTTGCAGGTTGTGGAGTATACTTCCTTCCTGCTCCTTCTGTAGGTGCCTATTATCATGGTTCAGGAGGTACCGGAGGACAAATTGCAAACGGAACCTACCTTAGTACTACACAAACAGTTTATATTTATTATGCTGATGACATTACAGGTTGTACCAGTGAGGATGTTTTTGAGGTGGTTATATACCCTTCACCTGATTTACCGGTTTATTCAAATGTAACGGTATGTAACAGTTATACTTTGCCTGCTGCTCCTGCAGGATACACAATTGATGGTTATTATACTTCTTCAAATGGTTCGGGAACTCCACAGTACATGCCTGGAGATGTTATAACTTCAACAATGACTTTGTTTGCAATAACTCCAGCAAACCAGTATGGGTGCCGCCGTGCAAGGCAGTTTACGATAACTGTTTTGGGAGCTAATGCCCAAACTCCAGGTAACCAAACAGCATGTGGTAGTTACACACTTCCGTCACTTGCGGTGGGTAACTATTATACTATGGCTGGTGGTCCTGCTACTGCAGGTAACGTTCAGAAGTTTGCAGGTGATGTAATTACCAGTACACAAACATTATACGTTTATGCTACGCTAACAAGTGGTTCTACTTCTTGTACGGCTGATACTCCGTTTACTATTACAATAGTGCCAATTCCATCTTTAGGTGCTACCTATAATGATGTTGTAGCTTGTAATAGCTATACGCTGCCATCTATATCTGCAGGTGGATACTACTCAAGTCCTAATGGTGTAGGTTCTATTGCTGCGGGCACTGCTATTACTTCTACTCAGGTTGTGTATGCTTATGTAAGTACTACAACCGGTTCTACAACATGTTATAGTGAAGATCCTTTTACTGTAACTATTATAAACAGTGCAGATACACCACAAAACGTAACTGCTTGTGGTAGCTATACACTTCCGGCACTTTCTATAGGTTCTTATCGTACTGCTGCAAACGGCACTGGTAGTGTTATACCTGCCGGAACTGTTATAACCAGTACACAAACCATATACAGGTATATACCTGTAACTTCCGGTGCTAACTGTACTAATGACGACGCCTTTACAGTAACCATTACTAATACACCTCTTGTAGACAGTCTTCCAGATGTAACGGCCTGTAACCAGTATGTGCTGCCGGCCCTTACTAACGGTAATTATTTTGCGGGTCCGGGTGGTACTAATAATCAGTACTTTGCTAATGATGTTATTACGTCGGGTATGACAATGTATATATACAACTCTAACCCGGGCTGTAGTGCTGAGAGTGACTTTACAATAACAATAAACCAGGTTTCGGTACCTAATATTGAAGACCAGGTTGTGTGTTCTAACGTAGGGTATACACTTCCTGATTTACCTTCATCGTCAACCGTTTCTTATGCATATTATACACTACCGGGTGGACCTTCGGGTGGAGGTACTTCATTAGCTCCTGGTACGGTTATTACTACTGATTCTACGATATATACTTATGGAGCACTTACTAATGTAACGCCAACATGTTATGCTGAAGATTCGTTTACAGTAACAACTGTTGCTCCTCCTGTTATTGATGACTTTGGTGTGATTGCTGAGTGTTCTTCGGTAGTACTTCCGGCGCTACAAAACGGCGGATACTTTACAGGTTCCGGAGGTACAGGAAACCAAATGTTCCCTGGTCAGGTGGTATATCAGTCTACAATACTTTATATTTATGCTGCCACGGGAGGTACTCCAAACTGTACCTCTGAGAACCAGCTACAGATAATAGTAAATCCTGAGCCTCCTCAAAGCCTTTCTTCTTGTGATAGCTATGTGCTTCCTGCGCTTCCTGCCGGTCAGCACTACTATACAAGTGCGGGAGGTGCTTCTGGTGGAGGTATAGAAATACCTGCAGGAACATCGGTTTCAAACCAGTCTTCTTACACAGGAACTTATGCTACTGATACAGATGGAAACCATACACATCAAATTTACTTCTTTGTAGATTCTGCAGCTGCGTGTACTCAGGATACTTATTTTGAGGTAACTATAAACGAAACACCGGTACTTGATGCTGTAAGCGACGTAGTACTATGTGATATGTATGTACTGCCTGCGCTAAGTGTAGGTAACTACTACACACTACCGGGTGGTGCTTCTGGTGGTGGGCAAATGCTACAAGCTGGTGATATAATTACTACAACACAAGATATATATGTGTATGCAGATACCGCTACTTTCCCTAACTGTGTGGCCGAAGCCAGCTTTAACGTAAACATTACAACAACTCCTAATACAATAGCGCTTTCGGATGTAGAGATTTGTGATTTATATCAATTTAGTCCACTTCCTGCCGGATACAACTATTACCTTCTAAGTGGTGGTCCTAACGTGCCGGGTCAGCAATTGGCTCCTGCGACACTTGGTCCTAACGCACCTGATGGTACTAACATATACATCTATTCGGCAGCTGCAGGTAACCCTGATTGTTTCATGGAAACCAGCTATAATGTAATAGTTTACTCTATTCAGGTAGATAGCGTTTACAGTGATATAATGGCAGATTATCCTTGGGGTTATGTAGAAGAGTGTGATTCGTACGATCTTCCGGATATCGATGAAGGTGACGATACTTTTGCCCAACACTACTACCAGCTTCCTGGTGGTCCGGATGTTGCCGGGCAGGTGGAAATACCAGATACTACTGTGATTACTTCAAATACTACTGTTTACCTTTATGCAAGGCTACTTGGAAGGGTTAACTGTGAAGACGAAGCGCAGATAGATATCGTAATTAACCAAACTCCTGTTGTAGATGATACTCAGGCTGATTTCTCTGACTGTTTCTCTCATACGCTTCCTGCACTTGCAGTAGGTAACTACTACAGCAGCCCTGGAGGTGTTAACCAAATAACAGATCTTACTATTACTGCTTCGCAACAGGTATATATCTATGCGCAAACAGGTACTAACAACATATGTAGCGACGAACACACGTTCTTCCTTACCATAAACACTATTGATGTTCCGGATCCTGCTGATGTGGTGTCTTGTGACGATTATACATTGCCTACTCCGGTTCCTGCAACTGCAAGGTACTTTGAACTTCCTGGGGGTCCTAACACAGGTGGTCAGGTAGAGCACCTTGTAGGTGAAGTGCTGACTCCGGGTGATTATGATTTATACGTGTGGGATCATACTAACACTACACCGGACTGTACTGACGAAGAGCAGTTCAATATTAAAGTAGTGGCAAGGCCTGTAGGAATAATTCCTGTCGATCTTACAACATGTTCTACTGACGATGCAGGTGAAAACGGCTTGTTTAACCTTACCGCCTCTGTTGCAGAAGCTATAGGTACACAGCAGAACGTGGCTGCTACGGTACACGAAACAATGGCTGATGCTGATTTTGGTGTGAATGCTATTGCTGATATTACAAATTATCAGAACGTAAACGACTTTAACCAAACGGTATACATAAGGCTTTACTCTACACTTGCATCTTCTTGTTACACTGTAGTGCCTCTAAATCTTATTGTTTACCCAAGGCCTATAGCTACAGACCCTCTTGATGATTATGAGGTGTGTGATAATGGTGCTGATGATACAGACGGTATAGGTGTGTTTGATCTTACAACGTACATTCCTACAGTACTGGGTACTATGGATCCTGCGTTACATACAGTAACGTTCTATCCTACATTAGCCGATCTTCAGAATAACAGTGCTATAATAGGTACTCCGGCTACATACAACACCGCTACTACAACTGTGTATGTTAAAGTAACTATTAACGCTACCGGATGTTATGATGTGGTTGCTCTAAACCTTATTGTTAATCCTAAGCCGGTTGTTACAAACCCTACGCCGCTTACGCTGTGTGATGTTAACGACTTTGGCGATGAAGTAGAGGAGTTTGATCTTACTTCTAAAATAAATGAAATTACAGGTGGTGTGTTTGGCTTGGATGTTACCTTCCATACTACACTTGCCGATGCTGAAGCAAATACAGGTGCTATAACTAACCCTACCGAGTATGAAAATACTACGCCGGGTGTACAGCCAATATTTGTAAGGGTAACAAATGCTGTTACCGGCTGTTACCGCATAGTGCTGCTGGATATAAGGGTAGAACCACTACCAATACTTACCCAGCCTACAGTTGATGACCTTACAGTTTGTAGTACTAACGCTACTGGCTACGGTAACTTCGACCTGAATGAGATTGCTACGCAGATGATAGACGGTGGTGTAAACATGACAGTACAGTTCTACTATACTTACGTGTCTGCTATAAACAACTTCAGCGCTATAGCTAACACGGCTAACTTCCAGAACAACGTACAGTATAACCAAACTTTGTATGTGGTAGCTACTAATACCATTACCGGCTGTAGGTCTAACGTATATACCATTAACCTGGTAGTAGATCCTGCTCCTGCAACGGTGATACTGCAAGATCTTACCCAGTGTGACGACCTTGACAGCAATGGTACAGATGATCATATGATATTTGATCTTACAGTTCAGGATGCTGTAATAGAAACACAGCTTGGTGTTGCACCTGGTACGTATACTATACATTACTTTACAAGCCAGGCTAATGCACAAAACGGTTCGCCAAGGATTATTGTTCCTACAGCTTACTATGGCGCTAACAACCAGGTAATATGGGTAAGGATTGAAAACCCTGCTACTGAGTGTTATATTGTTACAAGCTTTGAGCTGAAAATAAACCAGCCTCAAACCCTTGCACATCCGGCTAACATTATCTTATGTGATGAGGCACTGCCGAATGACAACGTAACAACGTTTGACCTTACTATAAGGAACGATGATATACTTACCCCAACCGGTATAGGTGAAGGTAACGAAGTTAGGTTCTTTGTAACTCAGGCTGATAGGGATGCTAATATTAACTGGATTGTAGATCCTACCCAGTATACAAACATCTCTAACCCACAAACGCTATACATACTGGTGCTTACACCGGAAGGATGTAAGAGCAAGGAAAACATTACTATAGTAGTTACGCCTCGCCCTACACCTGATACAACACCAGATGCACTTGTGCTATGTGATGCTGTAACCATTGGTGATGGTATAGAAGTATTCGACCTTACTGAAGCTGCTGCTGATATCCTTGATGGCGATACACAGTCTGTAGTACAGTACTACGCTACCGCTGCCGATGTGCTTGCAGGTACGCCTATAACTAACCCTGCTGCTTACAGCAACGTAACGCCTTGGGATGATACAGTAATAGTTGTGGTAACACGTACTGATACACAACCGGGTTCTCCTGGCTGTGCCGAAGAAGTAACGCTACCGCTACACGTAGATTCGCTGCCTCCGGTTTATGACCCTGCAGACCCTACGCATACGCCATACTATGCTATCTGTAACTCGCCTACAACAGGTTTCGAAACGTTCTACCTGATGGATTTCATCAATAACCTGCTTACTGCGGCCGGTGAAACACCGACAAATTATGACATCAGGTTCTATGCTACATACGCTGATATTGCCAACGGTACAGCACTGCCTCATGTGTATACTAATACTACGGCAGGTCACCAGGTAATTTGGGTGAAAATTGTTAATAACACCACAGATTGTGAGCTTATAGCCCAGATGGATCTGTATGCCGAGCTTGCTGCTATAGCTAACCCTGTAACCGGTGCTAACAACCCGCTTACAATGTGCGACTATGACGGTGTTAACGATGGCTTTACCATATTCGACCTTACACCTGCGGGTACTGAGGCGCTTGGTTCACAAACACCTAACTACAGCGTACAGTACTACACCACTCAGGCTGCTGCTATAGATGGTGATACTACTGCTGCTGAATACATAGGCGACCTTAATGCACCAACAGCATTTACTAACACCACTAATCCACAAACACTGTGGATACGTGTTACAAACGAAGGCACACTAAGCCGTTGCTACGATGTAACCAGCTTCGATGTACAGGTAGAGCTTCTTGCTGAGCCGGTAATCAGTACTGCTGATGGTAGTCAAACGCTTTGTATGGACTTTGATACTAACCAGCCTACAGATGGCCCACTTGTACTAAACAGTGGTGTACCGTCTACCGGTTATACATTTACATGGTACCTTGATGGTGCAGATGTAACTACAGACCCAACTGAGAACTTCTATAATGCGGTAGCTCCGGGTATGTATACTGTAATTGCCACCAGCGATACGGCTCTGGCTTGTGTAAGCAATCCGTCAGCTCAGTTTGAGGTAATACAATCTGGCCCTGCCAGCCTGATAGGTAACGGTTATACTGTAAGCAACGCGTTCTCAGATGAGCAAACAGTTGTGGTTCTTGTAGAAGGTTATGGTGAATATCAATACACCATTTCTCCTGAAGGTGAAGATCCGATAGGCCCATGGCAAAACTCTAACGTATTTGAGAACATGCCTACAGGTTCGTTCACAGTATGGATTCGCGATGTTAAAACCGACAATCCATGTGATATGGTTGCTATAGACGGAGTAAGTGTAATAGACTACCCTAACTTCTTTACACCTAACGGTGACGGATTTAACGACTACTGGAACATAGTGGGTCTGCAGAATACAGATACGCAAATCTTTATCTTCGACCGCTACGGTAAGCTAATCAAACAGCTAAGCCCTGATAGCGACGGATGGGATGGTACCTACAACGGTAACCCGCTTCCGGCAGATGACTACTGGTTCACTGTAGAATATCCGGATGCACTGGGTGTTCGCAGAGAGTTTAAGTCTCACTTCTCTTTAAAACGATAATTAATCGAATAATAAACAAAGGCTGTCCTCGGGCAGCCTTTGTTGTTTTTAAACCAATTCAACTACTTTATATGTTTTCACGATTTACAATGATATCGGCTCGTATGTGTGCTAAAATTACAAGTGCTGTTTGTGGTGTCCTTGTTTTACTGGTTTGTTCAGGTTGTTCTGTTCAGGAGACGTATTTTGGTGCAAATAGAAAAATGTCTTTTTCTTCTAAAGATGATTATTTAAATTTTGCTGAAAAGAGTTCCGGAATCCCAAAAGAGAAATTCTATTTGCTGGGAAAAGATGACGTGGATATGTTCCGTACCGATGTTATAGCTGATAAGCTCAGTTTGTATTTCGGAATAGTATTCGAGGATAATTTTGTTAGTGGTAACCAAATTGAAATCAAAAGCTGTACTGGGCAGATTGTAAATTTATACAGGAAAATCCCGTCTCAGTTGGACGATGTTACTGTTTCTAAGAGTGATACCGTTGGGGTTTTAAGCAGGCTTAATGTGAGTAAGGATAAAAAAACTTTGGTATTTATCTATTCTTATAAATGGGGTGGTTTTTTTAAGACCAAGGTGAGCCAGGTTATTAAAGAACTTTCCAAAGACCCTGATTTCGATTATGTGGTCGTCTCAATGGACTAATTAAAAAGGGCTTTAGAAACATATTCTAAAGCCCTTTTTTTATTTTCTTAAACCGTGTAGCCGTGCTACATACTTGCCCACCACATCAAACTCCAGGTTTACGGTGGTGCCTACTGTAAAGTGCTTAAAGTTGGTATGTTCATACGTATATGGTATTATCGCTACACTAAATGAATGTTCTTTAGAGTTTACCACCGTAAGGCTGACCCCATTTACGGTTATAGAGCCTTTCTCTATAGTTATGTTGCTCTTGGCCGGGTCGTACTCAAAGGTAAAGTACCAGCTGCCGTTTGCTTCTTCTACGTTTACACAAGTCCCCGTTTGGTCTACATGCCCTTGTACAATATGGCCATCCAGGCGGTCGCCCAGCTTCATGGCGCGCTCCAGGTTTACCTGTGTGCCGGTGTCCCAGCTACGCAGGTTGGTTTTCTCCAGGGTTTCCTTTATGGCGGTTACGGTGTAGCTGTCGGCATCTATGGCTACCACGGTAAGGCATACGCCGTCGTGCGCCAGGCTTTGGTCTATCTTCAGTTCGTGGGTAATGGGTGATGTAAAAGTAAAGTGTATGTTGTCGCCTTCGCGCACTATGTGCTTAATTGTGGCAGCGCTTTCAATTATTCCTGTAAACATGCTGATTTATTTTCTAAATTTGTAACACCAAAATTAAGCATTACTATTATCATGGCAAAAAAGGCGGAAAATGTTATTGTGGGTATTTCTATAGGCGACCTTAATGGGGTAGGGGCGGAGGTGCTTCTGAAGACTTTTGAAGATACCCGTATGCTGGAGTTTTGTACGCCGGTTATTTTTGCCAACGTAAAAATACTTTCCTTTATTAAAAAAGCGTTAGGACTGGAGTGCAACCTTCATGGCATAGATAAAATAGACCAGATGGTTGTAGGCAAGATAAACGTACTGAACGTATGGAAAGAGGGCGTAAACCTCGAATTCGGCAAGAATGACGATGTAGTGGGTTCTTATGCTATAAAATCGTTTACTGCCGCTGTAGAGGCGCTGAAGCATAAACAGATTGATGTGCTGGTTACAGCACCGATAAATAAATACAACATACAAAGCGAGGAGTTTAAATTTCCGGGGCATACCGATTACCTGGATAAGGAGCTCGATGGCGATGCGCTAATGCTTATGGTAAATGATGGGCTGCGTGTAGGCTTGCTTACAGACCACGTTCCGGTAAACGAGGTTTCGGCTCACCTTACAGAGGAGCTTATCTTTAAAAAGCTGCACACCATTAATAAAACCCTTAAGCAGGATTTCCGTGTTAATAAACCAAAAATTGCCGTGCTGGGCTTTAATCCGCACAGTGGAGATAACGGTGTTATAGGCAGGGAAGATGAAGATGTGATTAAGCCGGCGCTTAAAAAACTGTTTGAAGAAGGTGTTTTGGTTTTCGGACCATTTAGCGCTGATAGCTTCTTTGGCACCGGGCAATACGAGAAGTACGATGCGGTAATAGCCGCCTACCACGACCAGGGGCTTATACCGTTTAAAACGCTTTCTTTTGGTCATGGGGTTAACTATACTGCAGGCCTTTCGGGTGTGCGTACATCGCCCGATCATGGAACTGCCTATGAGATAGCAGGTAAGGGTGAAGCCGACCATAATTCGTTTAAAGAAGCTGTATATCTGGCCCTTGATATTTACCATAATAGAGAGGAATACAGGGAAATAAGCAGGAACCCACTGAAAGTGAGGGAAAAGCAAGAAGAAAAAAAAT
This sequence comes from Flavobacterium sp. RHBU_3, assembly GCF_046613565.1. Taxonomy (NCBI): domain Bacteria; kingdom Pseudomonadati; phylum Bacteroidota; class Flavobacteriia; order Flavobacteriales; family Flavobacteriaceae; genus Flavobacterium; species Flavobacterium sp. RHBU_3. Next base: position 281,503 of record NZ_JBKJHC010000002.1, read on the forward strand.
ATTCATAACGGTTTTGGATTTGCAATAATTTTATATCTTTGCACGCTCAAAACTGTTATTACTAATAGGTTGCGGCACTGTTAAGCCGCGGTTACAGGAAGTATAACAGTAATAACTGGCAAAAAATGAAACTGAACAAAGAGTTTTTAATTCCGTTTGTGGGGTTAAAGCAAGGAAAACACCAGTTTGAGTTTGATATTGATAAAACGTTCTTTGATGGCTTTCAATTTGACGAATACAACAACGTCAATATAAAAGTTAATCTTGTCCTTGAAAAGAAAAGCACCATGATGGAGCTTACCTTTAAACACAAGGGCTTTGTAAACGTGCCATGCGATATAACCAATGAGGATTTTGACCTGCCTGTAAAAGGTAAGTTGTTCTTGCTGGTGAAGTTTGGCGAGGAGTTTAATAATGATAACGATGAAATACTGATACTGCCTCATGGTGAATACCAGATAGATGTGTCTCAGTATATTTACGAAATGATTGTACTCTCTGTTCCTACAAAGCGTATACATCCGGGTGTAAAGGACGGAAGCGTGGGCGGTGGCATGCTGGATAAGCTTGATGCACTGGCCCCGAAAGAACAACAACAGGTAAAAGAAGAAAAAAATACCGACCCCAGGTGGGACGGCTTAAAAAAACTATTAACGGATAATAAATAATATTGTAAAATGGCACATCCTAAGAGAAAGACCTCGAAAACCAGAAGAGATAAGAGAAGGACGCACTACAAAGCTGCTGTACCTCAGATTGCTACATGTCCGGTAACCGGCGAAGCGCATCTGTACCACAGAGCTTACTGGCATGAAGGCAAAATGTACTACAGGGGCCAGGTAGTTATAGATAAGCAAGTAGCAGAAGCTTAATTGCTGAAAGTATAGGGTAAAACTCTCACTTAGTGGGAGTTTTTTTGTTAAAAGGCCGTTTTTAACTGAGGCGGCTTTTTTTAGCACCCATTTGTAAAAAATTTTGTAATTTCCACCGCTTTTCAGTGGCGGCTTTGCCGTGGCTGAAAGGTGTTTTATATACTTACTATAAGATTATGAGTAAAATAACAGCCGCCATAACCGCTGTGGGGTCTTACGTGCCTGATTTTAGGCTTACAAATGAGATACTGGAAACAATGGTTGATACCAATGACGAATGGATAACCAGCCGTACAGGTATTAAGGAAAGGCGTATACTTAAGGACGCAGATAAGGGTACTTCTTATCTTGCTATTAAAGCTGCTGAAGATCTTATTAAAAAGGCGGGTATTAACCCTGAAGATATAGATGCTGTAATTGTGGCTACTGCCACTCCAGATCAGCCTGTGGCTGCTACAGCAGTGTATGTAGCTACTAATATTGGTGCTGTAAATGCTTTTGGTTATGATCTTCAGGCTGCATGTTCTAGTTTTCTGTACGGTATGAGTACCTGTGCAGCGTTTATAGAAACAGGCCGCTACAAAAAAGTACTGCTTATAGGCGCAGATAAAATGTCGTCTATTATAGATTATAAAGACCGTGCTACCTGCATTATCTTTGGTGATGGTGCCGGTGCAGTATTGTTTGAACCAAACTTTGAAGGTCTTGGCCTTCAGGATGAAATACTAAGGAGCGACGGTATAGGCCGTGAATTCCTTCGTATAGAGGCCGGTGGTTCATTGCTTCCTGCAAGCCATGATACGGTAGAGCAGGGCAAGCATTTTGTGTACCAGGATGGTAAAACAGTGTTTAAATACGCAGTAAGCAATATGGCCGATGTGAGTGCAAAAATTATGGAGAGGAACAGCCTTACCCATGATGATGTAGCTTACCTTGTGGCACACCAGGCTAACCGCCGTATTATAGATGCTACCGCACACCGCATGGGTGTAGACGACAGTAAAGTACTGGTGAATATAGAAAAGTACGGTAATACTACCAGCGCTACACTTCCGCTTGTACTTGCTGATTTTGAACACCTGTTTAAAAAAGGAGATAACATAGTATTTGCTGCTTTTGGTGGTGGCTTTACATGGGGTTCTATTTACCTTAAATGGGCTTACGATAAAAACTAAAACAAACTACATAATAAAATAAAAATCGGAACGTATGGATATCAGAGAAATTCAAAACCTAATCAAGTTTGTGGCAAAGTCCGGTGCCACCGAAGTTAAACTGGAGATGGATGATTTTAAGATCACCATAAAAACAACTGCCGAAGGCGCTGCTGAAGCTACTACTGCTTACGTTCAGCATATCCCTGTAGCGCAGCCTGTAGCTGCTGCTCCTGTAGCCGCTGCTCCTGCTCCTGTTGCTGCCGCACCTGCTGCTGCCCCGGCCGATGATACTGCTAAGTATCTTACCATTAAGTCGCCGATTATCGGTACCCTTTACAGAAAACCATCGCCAGATAAGCCTGCTTTTGTAGAAGTAGGAGCTACTATAAACAAAGGTGATGTAGTTTGTGTAATTGAAGCTATGAAACTTTTCAACGAAATTGAAAGCGAAATATCAGGTAAAATAGTAAAAGTATTGGTAGATGACGCCTCTCCGGTAGAATTTGACCAACCACTATTCCTGGTAGACCCATCTTAAGAAATTTTGAATTATAAATTTTGAATGCTGAATTAAAAGCACTCAGAATAATTTAAAATTTAAAATATAAAATTTAAAATTTCTTGACGATGTTTAAAAAGATACTAATAGCCAACAGGGGTGAAATTGCGCTTCGCGTAATACGTACCTGTAGGGAAATGGGCATAAAAACTGTGGCGGTATACTCTACTGCCGATGCGGAAAGCCTGCACGTAAAATTTGCCGACGAAGCCGTATGTATAGGCCCGCCGCCAAGTAACCTTTCTTACCTTAAGATATCTAACATTATAGCGGCTGCAGAAATAACTAACGCCGATGCTATACACCCGGGTTACGGTTTCCTTTCGGAAAACGCCCGTTTTTCTAAAATCTGTAAAGAACACGGCATTAAATTCATTGGGGCATCGCCTGAAATGATTGATAAAATGGGAGATAAGGCTACTGCCAAAGCTACCATGAAAGCTGCCGGTGTACCATGTGTACCGGGTTCTGACGGTATTATAGAATCATACGAAATTGCTGAAAAACTTGCTGTAGAAGTAGGCTACCCTGTAATGCTTAAAGCTACTGCCGGTGGTGGTGGTAAAGGTATGCGTGCCGTATGGAAACAGGAAGACCTGCGCAAAGCATGGGATAGTGCCAAGCAGGAAGCCGGTGCATCTTTCGGTAACGACGGTATGTATATGGAGAAGCTTATTGAAGAGCCTCGCCACATAGAAATTCAGGTTGTGGGCGACTCTTTCGGAAAAGCATGTCACCTTTCTGAGCGCGACTGTTCTGTACAGCGTCGTCACCAGAAGCTTACTGAAGAAACTCCTTCACCGTTTATGACTGATGAACTTCGTGAGAAAATGGGTGCTGCTGCTATTAAAGCTGCAGAATTTATTAGCTACGAAGGTGCCGGTACGGTAGAGTTCCTTGTAGACAAGCACCGCAATTTCTACTTTATGGAAATGAACACGCGTATACAGGTAGAGCACCCTATTACCGAGCAGGTAATAGACTACGATCTTATCCGCGAACAAATACTTGTAGCAGCCGGTGTGCCTATCTCTGGTAAAAACTACCTGCCGCAACTACACTCTATAGAATGCCGTATTAATGCTGAAGACCCGTATAACGATTTCCGTCCGTCTCCGGGCAAAATCACTACCCTGCACATGCCGGGTGGCCACGGTGTAAGGCTAGATACCCACGTATACAGCGGCTATACTATTCCGCCAAACTACGACTCTATGATTGCCAAGCTTATTACCACTGCCCAAACAAGGGAAGAGGCCATAAGCAAAATGAAACGCGCTCTTGACGAGTTTATCATAGAAGGTATAAAAACTACAATTCCGTTCCACCGTCAGCTTATGGATGAGCCTGCTTATGTAGCGGGTGACTACACCACTAAGTTTATGGAAGGTTTTAAAATGAACCCTATAGTGGAAGAATAATATATGAAGCCCTTGCGAAAGCAAGGGCTTTTTTTATGTTGTGCTGTTGCAGGATTAGCACGCGCTGTTATTGCGAGGAGGCACGACAAAGCAATCTAATTATTTTGTGTAATCACTTTATGAGACTGCTTCGTGCCTCGCAGTGACAGGACGTGAAAAACGTTATGAATAGTGTTTTTTTTACCCGACAAAAATTTGTATCTATGCCACCAGTAACCAATAAAATAATTATGAATACTAAATTGTTTAAGAAAGCCCTTTTTACAGGCATACTTACATTGCTATTTGCTGTAACTGTTTCGGCACAGGAAGCCGTAAAGCCTGAAGACGGCGCAAAAGCCCTTACGTCGTACATGAAAGAGAAGTTTACCCTAAACGACAGCCAGTACACCAAGGTGTTTAGTGTTAACCTTGCGTTTATGCAAAAGACGCTTGAGAATAATAACAAAACAAATAAAGTAGAAAAGCTGAAAAAGCAAAGGGCGATTGAAGAAGAAAGAGACACTAAACTTAAGTCGGTAATGAGCGACGACCAGTATAAATTGTATATAGCTACTAAAGCGCAGGACCGCAAGAAAATATCCGAATATTACCAATAAATTAACAAGCTTCGTTTTATACGAAGCTTTTTTTTTCGTGTTGTTATAAATCTTTAAGGATTAAAGTTAGTATAAAATATTCGTCTTTATTTATTAGGGCGCCTGTAAAGTCTTGATTAAAATTTAATTATCACCTTTTTTAGGCATCGTAAATAGTGTGACATTATTTTTCCATATACTGTTTTTTTTAAATATTTGGGAGCTTAATTTAAATCTGTACAAGAAGTTAAGATTTAAAAGTTTGTTAACGTATTCATAATGAGTTGTTTTGCTCAATCCCCCATTTTAGAAATAGATTTGCTCACCAATAGTTAAAAATTAATTTATATGGAAATGATGACTACGCTTTCCCAGGAAAGGCGGGTTTTAAGCACCAAGATTTGGTTCAGGGTGTTTTTTGCTGCTTTGTTCCTCTTGTCTTCCGGGGCTTTTGCCCAGTTTACTGACGGTAACCTTGCTGCGGTAGTTGCTGCAGCCAGTGCTAATAACACTACTGCTAGTGTTATAGAGGTGAACCCTTCTACTGCTAACCAGGCCTCTCCTGTAAACACTTTTGCAATAAGTGGTTCGGATATCAGGGTGTCAGGAAGTGCAACATCTACGCTTTATGTATCTAATAGTGCTGACGGAAGCCAGTTGCTATTAACGGGACATTATTCTACCAACACTTCGAGTAATGCCAATACCCTGCTTTCGCGTGGTGTTATAAGGTTTAAACATGCCGGAAGTGCTTATGTTATTCCTACTACTTATACAGGTGCCAGCGGGAATCAAACTCGTTGTGCCACTACCCTGGACAATACAAATTACTATATTGCAGACCAGGGAGGACTTTATACTAATGGTGCTACAGCTTCATCTCTATCAACTAACCTTAGGTCGCTTAAACCCTTTGGTGGTGTTGTATATGGTTTTGCAGCCTCTTCAACTGTAATAGCGGTAGGTACATTCGGGTCGCCTGTAGGGCCTACAGCTACAACATATACTGGTCTTACCGGTATAGCTACTGAGAGTGCAGGCCAGGATTTCTATATGATATCTTCTAACAACGACGGTGTTTATGATGTGCTTTATATACTTACAGCAAGCTCTAACACAGCCGGTGTTATAAAAAAATATTCGCTTGTTTCGGGTACATGGACTGCCAATGGAACGTACACAACTACTTTTGGTGGTTTTGGACTTTGTGCACGCAAAGTAGGTACTGATACGCAACTATATGTAACTACAGGTTTGGGAGCGCTTGTTGCAAACAAAATAATGCGCTTAACAGATACTGCCGGTTATAATGCTAATATTGCTATAACTACGGCTAATAACCTTACACTTTATACTGCTGCGGCTAATACCATTATAAAAGGTATTGCATTTGCGCCGCTTGCTACTCCTCCTGCCATTACAAGTTCGTTAACGGCTACTGCGCAGGTAGGGCAATTTTTTTCATACCAGATTACTGCTAATGCTACCGTAACATCTTATAATGCTACCGGACTTCCGGCAGGTCTTTCTATAAATACTACTACAGGTGTTATATCGGGTACGCCTACAACTGCTGTCGGCAGCCCCGCAAGCGTAACCGTTTCGGCTACTAATGCTGAAGGGACCGGTACAGCCACACTTGTTCTTACAATAAACAAAGCAGATCAAACCATTACGTTCGACCCACTTTCGTCAGTTAATGATAACTCAGCTGATTTCAGCCTTACTGCTACCGCCTCATCAGGCCTTGCTGTAAGCTATACCAGCTCTAACACTGCTGTGGCTACCATTACGGGTAGTACAGTTCACATTGTGGGCGCAGGTTCTACAGATATTACTGCATCACAATCAGGAGATGCAGATTATAATGCTGCTAATAGCGTTGTGCAGACCCTTACGGTTAATTCTACGGCTTTAACGGATCAAACCATAACTTTTCCTGCCATTGCAGATAAAGTGTATGGAGGCGCTTCGTTTACGCTTGCAGCCACTGCTTCGTCTAACCTAGCGGTAACGTATACAAGTTCTGATGCTAACATTGCTACAGTATCGGGGAGTACCGTTACTATAGTAGGTGCAGGTGAAGTGACTATCTATGCAGACCAGGAAGGTAACGGTGAGTACAATCCTGCTCCGGAAGTAAGCAACACATTTACGGTAACCGCAAAACAGCTTACTGTAACCGGAGCTGCTGTAACAAGTAAAGTTTATGATGCTACTACAACTGCTGTAATTACCGGCGCTACCCTTGTAGGAGTTGTGTCTGGTGATGATGTAACGGTTTCGGGCAACGGTATCTTTGAGGATGCTAATGCCGGCGAAAATAAAGCGGTAACTGCTGCTCTTGTTTTAGCTGGTGCAGATAGTGCTAACTATACACTGGTACAACCTGCGCTTACAGGTACTATTACCAAAGCCGACCAGATTATTACTTTTGGTGCTATACCAAATAAAACTACCCTTGACGAAGATTTTGCACCGGGTGCTGCTTCGGCTTCATCAGCGGTAAATGCAATAAGCTATACAAGCTCTAATACAGCTGTGGCTACTATAGTTGATGGTAATATTCACATTGTTGGTGCCGGTACTTCTACTATAACAGCTACACAGGCAGAAAGTCAAAATTATAATGCTGCAAGTGCTACACAAACCCTTACAGTTATAGAACCTGAATTTACCGCAGGTAACATTGTGGTACTTAGGGTGGGTACAGGTAGTGCCGCTCTAAGCAGTGCTGCTACTCGGGTTTATTTATCGGAATATACTACAGGTGGTACTTCAACCATGAATATACCAGTGCCGTCTGTTACAGCGGGTAACCGTATGGTGCTGAGCGGTAGTGCTACCTCTGAGGGACAACTTAACCTTTCTGGCGACGGACAATACCTTACTGTAGCCGGTTATGATGCTGCTGTAGGTACTTCAGGTATTGCAAGTTCAACTTCAACAGCAGCAAACCGTGTTGTGGCACGTATGTCTGCCAACTCACAGTTTGCATTTACTTCTATGGGTTCTACCCTGTACAGTGGTAATAATATTCGCTCTGCCGTAACCCAGGATGGTACACGCTACTGGACTTCGGGTGCTGCAGGGGGTGTTTATACAATAGCAGACCAGGACACTGCAGCTACTCAGCTGATTACGGCTCCTGCTAATACGCGTACCGCTTCTATTTTCGGAGGCCAGTTATATGTAAGTAGCTCATCGGGTACTGCCGGTATTTATACCGTAGGTTCGGGGCTTCCTACAGTGGCTACAAGCGCTACGATTTCGGTAACAACAGCCGATCCTTATGCTTATGCTATTGTAGACCGTGGAAGCGGCCTGCGAAACATGTATGTAATTTCATCAACAACTACAATTGGCCTTACAAAATGGGTTTCTACTAACGGCGGTGCATGGAGCCAGGTAGGTAGCGCCGTTCCGGTATCTTCGGTTGCGCTATTCGGCCTTGCTGCCCGCGTAAACGGCAGTAACGTAGAAATATTTGCTAGCGGTACAGCAGCTGTATACAGCCTTACCGATACCGCCGATGCTACAACGGCAATAAGCGGTAGCTTTACCCAGATTGTTACAGCACCTGCTAATACCGTGTTCCGTGGAGTGGCTTTTGCTCCTACATTAATAGCACCGGTAGTTACCAATACAAACCTTGAAATAACCGGTTCGCTAAACGTTGCCATTGCCGATTATACCATTACAGCAGTTAATGCTCCTGAAAGCTATAATGCTACCGGCCTTCCGGATGGTGTTACTGTAAACACATCAACCGGTGTTATTAGCGGTACACCACTACATGCAGGCACTTATAGCATTACGCTTTCGGCTACTAATGCAGCCGGTACAGGTACGGCTGTGCTTACGCTTACTGTTGCAAAAGGCGACCAAACGATAACATTTGACGCACTTCCGTCTAAAGATGTTAACGACCCTGATTTTGCTCTTACAGCTACTTCGGCTACTGCTGCAATAAACCCAATCACATACACAAGTTCTAATACTGCTGTGGCTACAGTAACAGGAGCTACAGTACATATTGTAGGTGTGGGTTCTACTGTAATTACTGCTTCTCAGGCTGAAACCAGCGACTACAATGCTGCTGCATCTGTTGCACAAACACTTGTGGTAACTTCTGCCACCCTTGCAAACCAGTCTATAACTTTCGACACTCTTGCAGATCAAGTGTATGGTAACCCAACATTTACACTGACTGCAACAGCCAGTTCAGGTCTAGACGTAACGTATACAAGTTCTGATTCATCTATTGCTTCAATATCGGGTAACGTAGTAACAATACTAAGTACCGGTACAGTAAGTATTACTGCTTCTCAGGCTGGTGACAGCGCTTATAACGCTGCTGCCGATGTGGTACAACCGCTTACAGTACAGGCTAAGCCACTTACTGTTTCAGGTGCTACTGTTACTACCAGGGCATATATTAGTGGTAATACGTCGGCTACCGTTACCGGTGGTGCCCTTGTGGGTATTGTGGGTACAGATGATGTAACGCTTGTAAACAATGGCGGTACTTTTGCCAATGAAAATGCCGGTGCTGATATAGCTGTTACTTCAGCCTTTACCCTTACAGGAGCACAGGCATACCGCTATACCATAGTGCAGCCTGCCCTTACAGGTACTATTACTAAAGCAAACCAAAGCATTACGTTTGCAGCGTTCCCTGTAAAAACCGACCTGGAGCCAGCCATTACCCTTACGTCTTATTCGGGTACTTCGGCTATTAACCCGGTAACTTATACCAGTAGTAACCCATTAATTGCCTCAATATCGGGTACTACGCTTACTATAATGGGTACAGGTTATGTAACCATTACAGCTTCTCAGGCAGAAAGTGCAAACTATAATGCTGCAAGCACAGTGCAAACACTTACGGTTCAGCCGGGTCTTTACCTTAACCAGTTTACAGGTGCTTCTGCTTGTCCTACAAACGGTAACATAGCTACTACAGCTACTAATACAACCGGTTCAGACGTGTCTCGTACTACAATTACCTGCCAGTCTACCGCTAACGTGTTTAACTCTACTACGCTAAACAATACTGCTACTGTAAGCGAAACATCTTATATTCAGTTCAGTGTAAATGCAGATGCGGGCTATAGGCTTGATCTTAAGTCGCTTTACCTGTTCCGTCAGGCAAGTAACAGTGCACCAAACCAACTTGTAATACGTTACAGTACCGATAATTTCGCTACGTATACGCAGTGGAGTGCACCTGCAACTCCTACAACAGGTACCTACATAACATGGGATTTTGAAGATTTTTCTACTCCTGTTGGGGGTGAAGTTACCTTTAGGGTATATCCTTACGGTACACAGCGTGCCGACCTTACAGGTACAGCTTCTGCTTCAGGTACTTTCCGTATAGATGATGTAACAGTTTTTGGTACTGCTACCCAGTGCTACGACTGGACGGGGGCTACCAGCACTGCCTGGACTGATGCTACTAACTGGTGCGGTAATACTGTACCAACTATTAACGATGATATTACCATACCTGCTACAGCTAACAACCCTGTTATTGCTTCGGGCGTGGCTTATGCACACAACCTAACCCTTGGTGCAGGCGCTACACTAACCGTATCTTCGGGTGCTACACTTAGTGTAGACAACATACTGTCGGTTAATCCTACAGCAACCCTAACCGTGCTAAACAACGCTGCACTACTACAGGGAGCAGCAACAACAACTAATGCTAACAGTGGTAAAATAACCTTCCACAAGACCAGCAACCCGCTGTTCAGGCTGGATTACACACTATGGTCGTCTCCGGTAGACAACCAAACGCTGTACAACTTCTCTCCTGCAACAAATGCAGTGCGTTACTACGAGTACAAGTACGACTACGACGCAACGGTGGGGTATAATATAAATGCGTACTGGCCGGTATCGTCTGCTAATTCATTTACTTCGGCTAAGGCGTACCTTATCCGTATGCCAAATGCACTTACTGCCGATGTAACCGGTAGTACTAACGACGGGGTAACAACACCGGCCGAGTACAGCGCAGGTACAGACAACTACTACTTTGACGGTACCTTTACCGGTGAACCGCACAACGGTACTGTTACTTACCCGCTAAGCGCAGCAGGTAACAGGTTTACTGCAATAGGTAACCCGTATCCGTCTCCTATTAACCTGTCTGATTTCTTCGCTGCAAACAGCTCGGTTATCAATACATCATCAGGTATCTACCTGTGGAGGAAACGCAACAACAGTGCTAACTCATCTTACGCTACCCTAAGCCAGGCCGGATATGTGGCCAACCCGCAAGACGGTGGTGTTGTAGATATGACCTCTTACTTCAGTGGAGCCAACACGTACGCTACCTATACTATTGCTCCTGCACAGGGCTTCTTTGTAAAAACCGCCGATGCTGTATCTTCAGGATCTGTAACCTTTACAAACGCCATGCGCCGTGTATCTCCGGGCAGCTCACAAGCCTTCTTTAAGTCGGCACCAAGCACTGCTTCACGCCTGTGGCTGAACATTGTTGCCGAAAACGGCACCGCTAACCAGGCACTGGTAGCCTACATGGAAGAAGGTACAATGGAACTTGATTACGGTTTTGATGCCAAGAAGTTTACAGACGGTACTACACTGGCCATATACTCAGTAAGCCAGCAAACACCACTTGCCATACAGGCAAGGCCAATCTTTGAAGCAAGCGATGTAGTGCCTATGGGCTTTACTGCTCCTGCAGCGGGTAACTTCACCATTACCCTTGACCACGTAGACGGACTGTTTGAACAAGGACAGAAAATTTACTTAAGGGACAACCAGGAAGGCATCATCCGCGACCTTACGCAGATGGATTACACTTTCAGTGCAGAAGCAGGTACTTTTGAAGGACGTTTTGATGTAATATACACCACTAACGCCCTGGGTACAGACAACCCTGTACTAAATGCTAACCAGGTTATGGTATACACCGAAGGCAGCGTAATAGGCATCAACAGCGGAAACGCCATGATGAACAACGTAACCATCTTTGATATACGCGGACGTAAACTTTACTCTCAAAACGGTATTAACAACACTACACTAAAAATAAGCAACCTTACTGCAGAGCAGCAGGTGCTTATTATAGAGGTAGATACCGTAAATGGTAAAGTAAGCAAACGCATCGTTTACTAACGGTTGCTATTAAAATAACATACCCAAAAAAGAAGCCCCATGCCCTGCATGGGGCTTTTTTGTGCCTGCTCATTTCGGTTATTGGCTGTTTCATGTAAAAAGTTGTACTTCCTGAATTACATAATGGCTATTTTTACACTACATACATTACACTCAATGGAAAAATACAGGATAAGTACCGGTGCCATTATTTCGCTTTTTATAGGCCTGCTGGCTTTTTTGCCCGTAGTGGCCATGGAACGCGAATTTACCACCACCATTATAGTGGTAAATGCAGCAACTATTTTCCTGTATTCTATATGCTGCTGGATGTTTAACATGTTTCTTATAACATCAGGAAATTTGCCAAAAATGCTTGATAATAACTGGCTAAAGATTATTATTAGTTTTATAGTGGCATTTATAGCATCATATCTTTTGCTTTATAAGGTACGCGACCAGTTTGGTCCAGATACGCTTTTTTCGTTACGGCAGGCATTTAGGTCCAGGCCTCTTGTTAGCGCTACACTGTTCAGAGGCAGTTTTGTAAATGCATTCTTGTATTTTTTAGGTTATATTTTGCATCTTAATACCCAGAATCAGCTTGCCCTTATAGAAAATGAAAAGCTGAAACACGAAAACCTTGAGGCCCGTTTGTTTGTGTTAAGGCAGCAGCTTAGTCCGCATTTTTTGTTTAATTCGCTAGGAATCCTCAATACCCTTACTACTGATGCCGCTGTGCAGAAGTACATAATACAGCTGTCTCATATTTACCGTTATCTGCTTGCCGGACATGAAAGTCACCTGTCATTACTACGGAAGGAAATAGAGTTTATAAATGCCTATCTGTACATTATACAGGAGCGTTTTGAAAATGGGTTGCAGGTAAAACTTGATGTTAACCCGGGTCTTTTTGACAAACAACTACCTCCTGCAGCGTTACAGCTGCTTATAGAAAACGCCATAAAGCACAATGTGGTTTCGGAAAGCCAGCCGCTTGAGGTACATATATATACCGAAGATGGCTATATAGTTGTAGCCAATACCCTTAACAGAAAACTGTATGATGCACCCGAAGAAGGCGGTACTGGTCTGTACAACATAGCCGAGCGCTACAGGCTGCTTTCGGGGAGAAACATTATTATAGAACAAACCCATACACACTTTACCGTAAAACTACCGCTGATATGACCACTGTGTTAATTATAGAAGACGAGGTAAAAACCGCAAGACAACTCGCCCGGCTTATAGAAGACGATGGCGATTTTACTGTTTCGGCTATAATGCCATCAGTCAAAGAGGCATGTGAGTGGCTTCTGCAGCATACACCCGGCCTTATATTTAGCGACATACAGCTTGCAGACGGGTTAAGCTTTGAAATATTTCGACGGGTTCCTGTAAAAGCGCCTGTAATATTTTGTACTGCATATGACCAGTACGCCATAAACGCCTTTGAAACTAATGGTATTGATTACTTGTTAAAGCCAATTGAAATAGAAAAACTGCAAAAATCATTGCAAAAATTCAGGGACATGAAATCGCTTTTTATTCCAGAAGCAGATTATGCAGAAAGAATGGGTAATACATTGGCTAAAATAGGAGGAAGTCACAAAACCAGTTTACTGATTCACCACCGCGAACGTATTATTCCGCTTAAGCTGGAAGATGTGCACTATGTGCATGCTGAGGCCGGAATTGTAACGCTGCACGTGCAGGGCGGGATGCGTTACCATGTAAGCTATACCCTGGAAGAGATGGAAGGCATGATGAACCCACAGTTGTTTTTTAAGGTGAACCGCCAGTTTATCATTAACCGTAAAGCTATGGACGGCGCCGAGCATTATTTTTCGCGCAGGCTGCTGGTAAGTATGAATGTAAAAACCCCGTGCGATATTATTGTAAGCAAGGCTCGGGTACAGGCTTTTTTGGTATGGATGGAGTCATAGTCTTTACTGTCCCGTTCATATTATGATATGTCCTGCTGGTGTTATTTTTGTTAAAACACAGAAAAAAGGTTGGTACATTTGGGTATAACATTAAAAAATAAACAATTATGATACAGTTTAAAAATTTTACAAGGAGAGCCCTGCTGCCTATGGGCTTAATACTGGCAGCCACTATGATATCGTGCAGCGACGATGAAAACACAAGCACAGGTGTTACTGAGGCCGATGCTGCTGATGCAATTGAAGCTTCAGTTTCTGCAAGCAGTAGCGGTATGGCCAAAATGGCTACTGATGCCAGCACATTAGCCGAGGATGAAGACGTATATACTTATGCGCCACAGTTAGAGTGCGGCCAGCAATATACAGTTTCATATAACCCCACTTATACCGGTACTAACTATAGCTATGACTACAGCGGTACCCGTAATTACCTTATAAGCTGTACCGGGGCGGGTGTTCCCGAAACTTTTACTTATTCTGCGTCGCTTGAGGGTACGTATGAAACCCCGCGTATGCTGAGTGACGATAATTCTACGTCATCTCTTACCGTAACAGGACTTGCACCGTCATCATCGACAGCTACAATAAACGGAACGTATGTAAGAAATGGTTACCAGGAAAGTAAAGTACGCCTTATGCGCCATTTTAACAGCGTTATTACCATAGATCTTAATAACATTACGCTTAACAAGGATACACAAACCATTAGTGGTGGTACGGCCAGTGTAAGCATTACCGGAAACGGAAGCCTGGGAGGCTCATTTAGCTACAACGGTACCATTACCTTTAATGGCAACGGAACGGCAACACTGGTTATAAACGGTACTACCTACACCATAAGTGTAAATTAATTATTATTACAATGAAGCTATTAAAAACAATGAGGTTGTTAGCGGTGGTATTCTTTATTACTGCCTGCGCGGCTAATGCCCAGGAAAAAACATCGGAAGGTGCCCAGAAAATAACCGATATGATGAAAGAGCAGCTAAAGCTGAACAACGACCAGTACAAAAAGGTATACGCCGTAAACGAGGATTTTCTCAAGCAGGCCAAGGCCATGAAAGAGTCGGGTGCCGGGCGTAAAGAAAAGGTGCAAAAGTTTAAAGACATTGATGCCAAACGCGATGAAAAGCTTAAGGGTATACTGAGTAAAGAACAGTATGCTTCTTTTTTAGAACACAAAAAGGAAAACCGACAAAAACTGCGTGAATACTTTAAAGACCAACAGGGATAAACCAGTTGCCTGAAATAAAAAAAATCCGGACACTTTTGTGTCCGGATTTTTTTTATGTTTTTAAAAACCGGTTAGTCCTTTTTTACGTAAGTAAAGGTTCACTAAACTCAACCTTACTATGAACACTACAAATACCCCATTGCTTTTTAGCAACAGCTGTGGCAAGTTATTTACAGACTGTGTAGTGTTTGCCACAGCGTATAAAGAAACCGAAATTAAGCTTACTGAAATTAAAAACGTTAGCTTTTCATGGCACTTTTCCAGGTCGGGGCTGGCTTTTATCTTTCTGCCTTTGCCTCTGCTTGTTATAGCATTTTATTTCCCTGAGTCAGATAATGCATTAAAATTTTCCACCTGTTTTTTAGGTATATTATTTATGGTTTTTTCGGCTATTAATGCCCGCAGGCATTTTATTTTAAAACTTGCCCTTAAAAACGGAGAATCCCTGCAATGGAATGTATGGAAAGGTAATCAAAAAGACACCCGTAAATTTATAAAACACCTTAACAGGCAGCTTACCCAGTGCAATTAAAAACGTTCTGCTGACGCTTTTTTCCAAAAGTAAAACATTTCGGTAGGTACACTGTGTCCTTCCAGCATACAGCCTACGGTAGGCTCAGGGTAGGTTTGTGCGTAGGTTTTTATGGTAGTACGGTCTGTACGCATACTTACTACATCCCTGCCCACATCATCTGGGTGGGCTATCCCTGCCGATGCCATAAGTTCCATGGCAGATTTTACCGTTTCATGCTGAAAACGTGCTACACGTACGCTTTTTTCTTCGGGTACCAGGCCTTTTACCAGTTCAGGGTCCTGCGTGGCCACACCGGTAGGGCAGGTGTTTTTGTGACATTCAAGGGCTTGTATACACCCCAGTGCAAACATCATTCCGCGCGCCGAGTTACACAAGTCAGCACCTATAGAAAGTGATTTTATAATATCAAATCCGGTAACTACCTTACCGCTGCATATAATCTTGGTTTGTTCCTTTAGGTTAAAGCCCACAAGGCAGTCGTATACAAATGCTACAGCATCGCGCAGCGGCATACCCACGTGGTCGCTATATTCCTGAGGGGCAGCACCGGTACCGCCTTCGCCGCCGTCTACGGTAATAAAATCCAGATAGGTCTTGGTTTGTACCATAGCCTTGCATATAGCAATGAATTCTGATTTGTTACCTATACATATTTTAATACCTATAGGCTTACCGCCCGAACCTTTGCGCAATAGTTGTATAAAATCCATTAGTTCCAGCGGGGTGCTGAAAGCTGAGTGGAATGGAGGTGATACTATATCCTTACCTTTGGCTACAATACGTATGGCTGCAATTTCATCGGTTACTTTTTCTTTAGGTAATATACCGCCGTGCCCCGGCTTGGCTCCCTGGCTGAATTTTATTTCAATCATTTTTACCTTATCCAGTACGGCACGTTTGGCATATTCGTCGTAACTAAAATTACCTTCGCCATCGCGACAGCTAAAGTAGCCGGTTCCTATATTCCATACCACATCTCCGCCATTTTCCAGGTGGTAGGGCGAAAGGCCACCTTCGCCGGTGTTGTGGTAAAACTTACCCATCTTGGCACCTTTGTTTAGTGCTATAATAGCGTTTTTGCTTAATGATCCGTAGCTCATAGCACTTATGTTGTAAATGCTTGCTTCATAAGGCTGGGTGCATTGAGCCGAACCTATACGTACACGTGGGTTTTCGTTTACCTGGCTAAAAGGTAAAGCGCGTATGCTGTGGTTTATCCATTCGTAGCCTTCGTGGTATACATCGAGCTGGGTACCGAAAGGATTAGTGTCGGTTTCTTTTTTACTGCGCTGGTAAATAAGGCTGCGCTGCAGGCGGTTAAAGGGTTTTCCTTCAAGGTCAGTTTCTATAAAGTACTGGCGCATTTCGGGGCCTATGGATTCCAGTACATAACGCAGGCGCCCCAATAGTGGGAAGTTTCTACGTATGGTTTTTTTAGACTGGTACATGTCATAGAAGCCCATTAGAATTAGCGGCCCGAATAGCAGCAGTAGTAAAGCTGATTTACGGTCGATGTACGTTAACAGGGCAATAACCGATAAGCTGGTTAAGGTAAAAAGCAGAAAAATTTTTCTCATGTCAATTTGATTGCGTAGTCATTGCTACAAAAATAACGATTTATGTGGCACCTTTTTTTAATGTTTCATTAAGTGTTATTTGCTTGTTTTTCAGTGCTGTAGAATTTATTTCAATTATAAAAAGCCTATTATGAGTTAAATATTAATTAATTATTAAAAAAAATGTTAAATTTGAGACCCCAAAAGATTGAATATGTATACCAACAACAAAGAGGTATTTGCGAATACCTGCGGAAAAATCTTTAAAGACCGTATTATTCTTGCCACCCACAAGGAGACTACAATTCCCTTTAGAAGTATTGCAAGCATTACGCTGAAAAAGCGGTATGATAAAAGCAGTTTACTGTTTGCCTTACTGCCTGCCATTTTAATAGTATTGCCATATGTTTTTCCTAAGGATACCCAGGATATGAAAACAGTTTTGTTGTTATTAGGGGTATTAGGAGTGATTGTTTGTGTGCTAAAAGTTAAGAAGGCATATAGCCTTAACCTTAAAACACAAAGTGGACGTTTGGTAAAAATTAAGGTGTGGGAAGGTAACAAAAAAGAAGCCCAAAAGTTTATTGACAAAACTACCTCTATGATAAACAAAGCTAAAGCGGTACCGGAAAGTGAATTTTCAGGAAAGCCGGTTATAGCATAGCCGAAAGCCTTGTTTTTATTGCAATTATCTGATATAGTTATTTTTATGTAATAAATAATTCCTGCTTTAGGCACATGGGCGGAATTTGTTATTTTGGTGTTAAATATTTCATTTTAGGTTATAAATCGTTATAATTTCGTTGTTACCAGAAAATGAATTGCCATGAAATCGATCCTTAATCCACTGTTTGCCAACACGTGTGGAAAAATTTTTCACGACCGTATTGAGCTTGCTTCACACAGGGGCGACAGTACACTGTACCGTGATGAAGTAACCGGTGCAGCACTGAGTAGTAATCTGCTTAAAAAAGAAATTTTATTTGCCTGCCTGCCGCTTGTTTTACCAGCATTATCTTTTTTTCTTAAACCCGAAGAAACCGGACTTAAAGTGTTATTTATAGTGATGGGCGTGGGAACTACAATTTTAATGTTTTATAAAGGGCGAAGAAAACACACGCTGTGCATTCACCTTAAAAGCGGTAAAACACGCCACAGCCGTGTACACGCCGAAAACATTATGGATGCCCGTAAGTTTGTGAGGGAGATAGAAAAAATGGTACACTCTAATAAAACAAAAGGTCCCGAAAACATCGCCGGGACCGTGAATCGTATTGCTGCTGAAGTGTAAACTTTTGCGAATCATTTTATGCCTCTTATAGCATTACATACCAGCCTACGCCAATGCCTGCTTTGTTATTGAAGCGTTTCCCCAGGCTGCGGCGTATGCCCATTTATACCTGTATGTAATTTTTTGTCAGGACTGTTGTAAACTTTTCTTATATGGGGACAAAATAAAAATTCCTGCCCGGTTAAAGGGCAGGAATGTATATAACCGCGAATAACAAATTGTTATTGCTTAATGTCCATCTTTTTAGCAAGTTCTTTTGGTATACCGCCCTTGTGTAGCAGTATAGCCGTAGTTTTAAGCTTTACAAAGTTCTTGGTCATGTACAGGTAACCTTTGTAGTCGTTAGTGGCACCCCATGAGTTTTTTACTATGTAGTACTCTTTACCGTTTTGGTCTTTGCTAAGGCCTACAATGTGCATACCGTGGTCATCTGTAGTATCGTAGTTGTCAAAAGCCTGCTGGCGTAGCTCGGGCGTTACATTTAGTTCAGCCTGAGGTCCTTTAAACAGGTTAGCTTTTTCTTCCTCGTTCATATCGGCAAACGGTTTTGAAGGCAGGTACGCCACGCCGTTTTTCCAGCTAAAACCTTTATCGGTAACGTCTCCGGCCCAGCCCACGCTGTAACCTTTAGCAAGAGCGTTGTCTATAATATCGGTAAGTTCGTTCATTTTTACGTTATATACCAGATCCAGGCTCCAGTTGTCCGGTACCATAAGTACAAACTTATCGTAGTAAGGATGGTCTGAGAATGAAGAAAGTTCTACATAATCGTCAGGGTTAATACCTACAACTTCTTTAGCAAAAGTTTGCGGAGTATATTTTTTGCCTTTGTATTCAAAAGATTTTGGTACCTCACCAAGGTAAGTGTCTATAACCGAAGTATACGCCTTAATCCAGTTAGGGCTAAGTTCGCCGTTAGGGTTTTTTACCACTGCAGCAAGTAGGCCTTCATTCATGGCAGCCATTTCGGCAAATTTGTTTTTTGTAGTACCATAGTTAAGCCCGGTATACACGCTTTGAGGAAGCGCACCGTACTTGCGGTACATATTAATTACATCGTGCAGCGCACCGCCATCGCCCAGGGTAATGGCACCGTGCATACGCACATAGTTAATTCCTTTTTCTACATACGCATTGCGGGCAGTATATATTTGCGAAATTTCTACTGGTTCTTTGCCCATACGTATCATTTCGCTTTCCAGGAATGAGTTAGCCGAATAGCTCCAGCAAGTACCGCTTGATCCCTGGTTTTTTACCGGTGTATTTTCAATGTTTATAACGTCTTTAAAAACAAAAGCATCCTTACTGTTGTTGCTTTGGTTGTTTTTAACCGAGTTTATCAGGTAATCCTGCGCTGAAGCAGTTTGCAATCCGCCTGCTACAAACAGTGCTGCTACAAGGGATTTAGCTATAACTTTTTTCATTGTTATTGTTAGGGTTATGTTATCTGAGTGCTAAATTACGTTTTTTTTATAAAACGCCAATTTTTGCAATTAATTCTATAAGCAAGATTTAATTTTCCAGCGAATTTCACTATTTAACGCAAATAATCCGCCGGTATTCCTGCCTGAAAAATCTTATAATGTTTCCTTCAGCCATTTAAAGAATTCGCGCTGCCATGCCAGTCCGTTCTGAGGTTTCAGTACCCAGTGGTTTTCATCCGGGAAGTATACAAACCTGCTTTTTATGCCGCGCAGTTGTGCTGCCTGAAACGCTTCTTGTCCCTGCCCTATAGGCACACGGTAGTCTATACCACCCTGTATAACCAGTATAGGGGTATCCCATTTGTCTACGTTATTAACCGGGTTAAACTGGGTATAGGTTTTTTGCGCTGCTGCATTGTTTTTGTCCCAGTACGGGCCACCGCTGTCCCAGTTTGTAAAGAACACCTCTTCGGTAGTGCCGTACATACTTTGCAGGTTAAACACCCCGCAGTGCGATATAAATGTTTTAAACCTCTTGTTGTGTATGCCTGCAAGGTAGAATACCGAGTAACCGCCGTAGCTGGCGCCTATAGCACCCAGCCTTGCCTTGTCTACATACGGTTCTTTGGCTACGTCGTCTATGGCGCTAAGGTAGTCGTCCATAACCTGGCCACCCCAGTCCTTGCTTATCTGCTCGTTCCATTGTACACCATGCCCCGGCATACCGCGGCGGTTTGGTGCCACTATTATATAACCCTGAGCTGCCATAACCTGAAAGTTCCAGCGGTAGCTGTAAAACTGGCTCAGTGCACTCTGCGGGCCACCCTGGCAGTACAGTAGTGCCGGGTATTTCTTTTTAGCATCAAAGTTTGGCGGAAGCATTACCCATACCAGCATCTTCTTGCCGTCAGTAGTTGTTACGTAGCGTTTTTCTATTTTGCCCAGGGCAAGCTTTTTATACGTGGCATCGTTTACGTGTGTAAGCTGTTTCCAGTCTTTCTTTTTAAAACCGTAGCTGTATATTTCGGTAGCGTGGTTCATGTCGGTGCGCTCTACAATAACGGTTTCACCCACAAAGCCTACAATCTGTGTAACGTCAAATACGCCATCGGTAAGCTGCTTTACGGTAAGCGACACTTTAGTTTTGCCGGGAAAGTTTACTTCAAACAGTTGCTTGGTGCCGTCTATTGGTGCCAGGAAGTAAATCTTCTTACCATCGGCGCTCCAGGTAAAGCTATCTACGGTACCATCCCATGCGGCGGTAAGGTTCATGTCTATGCCGTTATAGCGTACTATAATATCATTTTTATCGGCCTCGTAACCGTCGCGCTTCATTTGCAGCCAGGTAAGGTAACCCTGTGGCGAATAAGCCGGTTGTGTATCGTATCCGGGATTATCGGGTGTAAGGTTTTTGGTCTGCTTGGTGTCCAGATTGTATTCATACAGGTCGGTATTGGTGCTAATGGCGTACTCAGTGCCTGCTTTCTTTTTACAAACGTATACTATGGTCTTACTATTTGGTCCCCAAATAAAATCCTCATCGCCGCCGTGTGGTTTTTGCGGAGCATCATAAGGCTCGTTCGGCATAATGTCGGTAAAGGCATTTTTGTCGGCTACAGGGTAAAAGCCTACGTGGTTATGCGTACCGTTGTTCCAGGTATCCCAGTGGCGGTAATCCAGGCCGTCGTATACCTGTACGGTGGTTTTTTCCAGGTCAGGATAAATATCGCTGCCCATTATTTTTTCTACTTTAATCTCTTTGCTGGTTAGCATCATTTTGCCGTCCGGCGAAAGGTTCTTGTCACTTACAAGACCATCGGTACTTTTAATTTCCAGTCCTTTGCCTCCCGAAACAGGTACTTTATAATATTTAGAAACCGACTTGTTTTCGGTAATGCTTGGCGTGCCTACCCGGTATATTATTGATTTCCCGTCTTTGCTTATGCCCACGGCACTTACACGGCCCAGGCTCCACAGCAGCTCAGGGGTCATGGTTTGCTGCGCCGCAGCAGTTAATCCTATCATGCTCACTGTTAGTAGTAAAAGTTTTTTCATTACCTCGTTACTGTTTGGTTTTTTTAAACTTTTCCAAAAGTAACCAATACTTGTCAAGATTGCCAATTTTAATGAGATTTCGTCTGGGCGAAAATGTTTAGCCGTTTGTTGAGAATTATTTACCACGAAGGACACAAAGTTTTTCACAAAGTTCACAAAAGCCTCTAAATAATTCGGTTATTCTTAAATATGGACACAAAGGCTTTCCGTAGGAAAGCTAAAAGAGTGTAAAGGGATTAGTGTCCGGCAAATAGTTCCCTGTTTTAACTTTCCGTAGGAAAGTCCTTGTGTTCTCTATCCAGAAATAACAACTTTGTGCACCCCGTGAAAAGCGTTGTGCACCTTGTGGTAAAATTATTTTTAGGAAGAATCATGCCGTTTCATAGACTGTTTTTTGTATAAAACACCAATCATAAAAAAAGGCCGCCCGAAGGCAGCCCAGAAAAAACAGATTACATAATAACTTTATTTTTTGATGAAACGTAGCGTAGTGCGTGTAGTTTCATCGGATACTTCTATAAGATAGGTGCCCGGTGTAAGCTGGCTTACGTTTGTGTTGCCATCAGTCAGGCTGCCTGTAGCTACCTGCTGCCCCAGCATGTTAAAGATGCGGTAAGTAGCCTTGTGGCTAATGTTTGTTACATTAAGCACATCGCTTACCGGGTTAGGGTATAGTGTAATGGCCGGTTGCAATACCACTACAGAGCTTTCGCCCCTTGCTGCCGAGCCTATTACTATGGTGTAGTCTTCCACTTCGCCATAACTGAATGTTTCGCACGATGTAGGCACACCGTTGTACTTCATAGACACTCTCATGCGTGTGCTGCCCGTAGCGGCTGTGGTAGGTATGGTAAAGGTACCGCTTACCGGAGTGGTGGTGCTCGCAGTTTTTGTCCAAACCTGCTCACCGCTATCGGCAAAATCACCGTCGGCGTTATAATCTAACCATACCGAGTAACCTTCGCTGTAGGTAGAGCCCGTCCAGGTAGGGGTAACGGTTATGGTGTAAGCAGTACCTTTAGTAACATTTGTAGAAATTGAGGTAAAGTCGCTGTAGCCACTACCACCCGTAGAGGTGTTGTTTATGGTGCCAAACTGTACTTTGCCTATATACTCATCTGCTACGCTGTTTCCTTTACTGGTACAATACGTTACAGGAGTGGTTCCGCCACCTGCGGCGAGGTTTACTGTATAGTCTTCCACTTCGCCATAGCTAAAGCTTTCACACGATGTGGGTACACCGTTGTATTTCATGGATACCCTCATGCGGGTTGTGCCTGTAATAGCCGTTGTAGGCGGGGTAAAGGTACCTGTAACCGGGGTAGTGGTACTTGCGGTTTTGCTCCATACCAGTTCGCCAGTGTCGGCAAAATCACCATCTGCGTTGTAGTCTATCCATACAGCATAACCTTCACTGTAGCTTGAACCTGTCCAGGTAGGGGTAATGGTTATGGTATAGGCAGTGCCTTTTGTAAGGCTTGTAGATATCGATGTGAAATCACTGTAGCCCGTACCACCTGTAGAGGTATTGTTTATGGTGCCCAACTGTACTTTGCCGATGTACTCATCACTTACGCTGTTTCCTTTGCTGGTACAATAAGTTACACCACTGCTTGCTAATGTTGTTACGCTTACTGCATTACTTGCTAACGATGCGTTTCCTGCTGCGTCTTTTGCCTTTACGGTAAACGAATAAGTAGTAGAAGGGGTAAGCCCGGTTACGGCATAGGTTGTGGTTGTTACATTACCAAGGAGCGTTGTACCCTGGTATACGTCGTAACTGGTAACGGCTACGTTATCTGTAGCGCCACTCCAGCTTAGGTTAGTAGTGGTGCTTGTAGTACCACTTGCGGTAAGGGTAGGGGCAGTGGGGGCAGTAGTATCGGTAGAAGCCGATGTTATAGTGAAGTTTGTATTGCTTATGTCAAAGAATATGTGGTTGCTACCCTTAACCATTATACGGTTTTGAGTGCCAATATTGTTTGGTACGGTAATGCTTTGCGTTCCGTCGTTTGGCGTTCCTGCCAAAATGGTAATAGGGTAGGTGTCCCCTCCATCGGTAGAAAGCAGTATGTCTACATTGGCTGCGTTAACGCCGTTTGCGGTTGTACCTGCCACGCTCCAGGTAACGGTTTGGGTGCTTCCGGCGGCCCAACTCACAGCAGTATTCGGTGCACTTACAGTAAATGGCCCGGCGGTACCGTTAACAGTAATCACGGTATCGTCGCTGTTGTTTGCAGGTCCGCCCGCATGGTTATCGCGTACGGTAAGGCGGAAGTTTAGTGTACGGGCTACGTTTGGTACGGCTTCCCATTGCCATGAGGTTGCCCCGGTTTTTATGGTAGCCATCCTCGGGAAATAACGCACCCCACTTGTAGACGGCACAAACGAACGGAATGCCGGACCACTGGTGGCTGTGGTGCTTGGGTTGGTTGTGGTAACTGTGCCCGAGTTCATCTGTTCCCAGTCATACGTTATGGCATCGCCATTGGCATCGCTGCCGGTACCCGTTAGCATAAAGGGTGTACCTTTCGGAATGGTATAGTCAGCACCTGCATTAACGGTTGGTGTAGTGTTGCCCGTTGCCGTATTGGTTTGGCAGGTGGTAGATTTTACATAGTTTGTTACCTGCTGTATACTGTACGCATGAAAAAACGGGTCGCTGTGCGCCTGCACGTCGGTGCTGCCGGTAATACCCGCATAGCCCATAATGGTGCTGCCGCTGCCGGGCTCCATTTGTGCGCCGGTACCTTCATTGCTAAATGTAAAGGTGTGGTTAGCGCCAAACTGGTGACCCATTTCGTGGGCTACATAGTCTATGTCGAAGTTGTCGCCTACGGGTGCAGTACTGGTGGTATACCCACTGCCCTTGCCGCTGGCACACACACAGCCGATGCAACCCGCATTACCGTTATTACCTATGGCCGACATAAGGTGGCCAATGTCGTAATTGGCGCTGCCTATTACACTGGTAAGGGTGCTTTGTAGTTCGGTGTTATAATTAGCATCGGTACTGCCGTATGGGTCTGTAGATGAACTGGTATAAATAACGCTGTCGGTATTGCTTATCAGTACCATGTTTACGCCAAAGTCCTTTTCGAAAACACCGTTTACGCGGGTAAGTGTGGTGTTTATGGCTGCCAGCGCCAGTGCCTTGGTGCCGCCAAAGTAAGCCGTGTACTCACCAGTAACACTCATGGCCAGGCGGTAGGTGCGCAGGGTGCCGTCATCGGCGTTAGGGCGGTAGGCAAGTGAGTTTTTAGGGATTTCCTGCAGGGCATTGTCCATTACCGAGCAGTCAAATTTTGTAAACGCCTGTTTTTTGTCGGCACGCTTGTATACCGAATAGGTTGTAAGATCAGTGGTATAAGGCTCTATAAATACAGCCGGTTTGTCGGCTGAGGTAAGCATACTGTGTACCCCCAACGGCGATACGCTAAGGCGGATGGTAGCGTTGCGATCTTCTACGCCTATACCCACATACGATTTAATTTCGGGGTAGCGGGCGGCAAGTTCGGCATCCATGTTTGGGGCTTCATACATTCGGAAGCGCTGCATATTGCCTTCGCTGTCCGGGAACGCTACAATAACGGTAGATTTTGAGGTGCCGCGTAGCGGTGCGGCTGCCAGGGTAAGCTTAATGCCTTCTGTATCCAGTTCGTACAGGTTTTTAGTGGGCAATGCCTGGCGGTTGGTAAATGTGGTCAGGTTGGTTTTGGTTGAGGTAGCTGTCCAGAATTGCTTTCCGCTTTGCGCAAAAGTAAACCCGGTAACGGCTGCCAGAGCCAGAGTGAGTAGGTTTTTTTTCATATCTTATAATTTCGATTTACGTAAATGTAAATGTAAAATCATAACAATATTCACCACTGTTGTTAAATATCGATATAAATGCTATTATTTTCGACAAAATAATCACAAATAAGAAAAACCTTATTTTTTTATGTATGCATATAAAAGCCTGTTGCTAATGGCAGTGGTTCAGTTGATTAATGTAGGGGGTGAGTTGTGTTTTTGTTGAGGGATTGGTGTACGGTCTGAGAAAATTAATAATTACTTGTGTATTATTTTAGTAATTCCAGTTCATCCATTTCATTATATTCATATCTCCTGAAATTAGTAATAAACGATTTTGTGAACTTCTTGCTGAAAAGTGCTTTCAGGTAAAATGCACTACCACCCTCCTGATACATTGCTTTAATCCCAAATGAAAGCGTATCGCCGCTTACAAGGACCTTATAAATTGTTTCTTCTGAGCCGTCGTCGTCAAAAAGTACTGCCTTGCCAAGTTGTTTTTTATTGTGGATGTTTTCATTTTCAGGATAACCGATCAAGGAGAAAGTTTTGGTTACCTCGTTTTTAATTACTAACACATGGTATTCATCACACTCGGTAAGGCCATCCTTATCCGATGCGCCCATTTGAAAATGTGTAGCAGGGAAAATATTAAATGCTACTCCCTCTGTGTTTTTAAAGGAGAATATGCTTGTGGTATTGTTTTCATAAACTTCAGCCCCAAAAACTATATATGTCTGCCCTTTGTAAACTATTTTTATAAAGTTAGCTGTTTCGCAATAGTCCGTGCTTCCGTCAGTATTGTACATTTTGTTAGATACAGCAGTAATCTCCACTTCCTCCATGGCAGGATTACCTAACGTCCCTGTCTTTTTCTGCTGGTTATCGTAAATACTTATGTTGGCAGAAAGTAGTATTGCTTTTGCAGTATGATTTTTGAACTTTACTGTTTCGAATTCTTTTTTCGGAGTTGATGTGTTTTCTGTGTTTTCCTGTGGTTTATCCGCAGGTTCATTTTTACATGAAACAAACACTGTTACTACCGACAAAAAGAATAAAACGAATGTTCTCATGGTTGGTTTTGGTTTTATAATATTGCTTCACTGCTTTCACAATGGCAAGAGCTGAAGAACGTTGTGTCTAATTCGCTCCCCCACATTCGGTACGTCATAGCGGAGGTACGGAGCGTTCTTCCATTCCAACTGAAGCGCAGCGGAATGGAGGAATCTCAAAAAGAAAAGTTACTCCTCCCGGTCTTCCCGTTTCTTTTTCTTCTCTACAACAGCGCCACCCACTATCACTACAATTTCGCCCTTAGGTTCTTTTTTGGTAAAGTGTTCCAGTACTTCAGTCGCTGTGCCGCGTACGGTTTCCTCGTGCAGTTTGCTCAGCTCCCGCGATACAGATACCGGGCGTTCTGCTCCAAAGTATTGCGCAAACTCTCCGAGCGTCTTTACCAACTTATGCGGCGAAACGTAAAATATCATGGTACGGGTTTCTTCGGCTAAAGCCAAAAAGCGCGTTTGCCTTCCTTTTTTATCCGGCAAAAAACCTTCGAATACAAACTTATCATTAGGCAGTCCGCTGTTTACCAGTGCAGGCACAAAGGCAGTGGCACCGGGCAGGCACTCTACATCAACGCCGTTTTCCACACAGGCACGCGTAAGTAAAAACCCGGGATCGGATATGGCGGGTGTACCCGCGTCGCTTATCAGGGCTACGGTTTCGCCGGCCTTAAGGCGTTGTATTATGCTTTCCACTGTTTTATGCTCGTTGTGCATGTGGTGGCTCATCATGTGCGTACCTATTTCAAAATGCTTCAGCAACTTGGCACTGGTACGGGTGTCTTCCGCCAGAATGAGGTTTACCTCCTTTAGCACCTTTATGGCCCTAAATGTCATGTCCTCCAGGTTGCCTATGGGGGTGGGGACTATATACAGCTTGCCCATTAGCTAAATTTTTTCTCTACCAGCTCCATAAAGCGGTTTTCATATTCTTCTTTACCGGCCCAGTTGTTGTAGTCGGGCTTTACAAGGTCGGCTATAAAATCCTTCGCCTCATCAAAGGTATTTATCGTATTCAGTTGAGATACCACACGGTTAAGGTCTTCGCTGCTTCCGCCAAAAAGGTGCTTTTCAAACGCTATGCGATCGTTTAGCCCCAGGCTCATGGCGCGCACAAAACCGTCGTTAAACTTAGGTGCGGCAGGCTTCGGAGTTTCTTTTGGGGCTTCCGGGGTTGTAATCGGTGCCGAGTATGCAGGTTTAGAAGGTTCCCATTTCGTCCAGTCGTCTGCCGGAACGGGTTTTGGTTCTTCTTTCGGTTTTTCAGGTTCTATAGGTGCGCTGAAGGCAGGTTTAGAAGGTTCCCAGTTGCGCCAGTCGTCTGCCGGCTCGGCTTTGGGTTCCTCTTTCTGTTCTTCTTTAGGAGTTTCCGGTTCTGCCGGTGTTGTCACTTCAGCTTTAGTAGGTTCCCAGTTCATCCAGTCATCCACCGGATTTACAGGTTCGGTCTTGGGTGTTTCTTTTGGCTCTTCCTCTTTCGGTTCATCTTTCTTTGGCTCCCAGTTCATCCAGTCGTCAAATGTTGGCGCCGGAGCTTGCTCAGCCTTAGGTTCCTCTTTAGGTTTGTCTTCCTCTTTCTTTACAAATTCAGGCTGTACAAACCCACTAAAATCCTCAAATACTATTTCGCGTTGCTTAGCAGGTTCTTTTCTATCAAAGTTTATTTCGGTTCCGGTTGTCTCCTCGGTTATCTCAGCTTCTTCTTCAGATACTGCCGGTTCGCCTGTAGGTATGTCTATGCCTTCGCCGGTACCGTTCTCGGTATCTTCACCTGCTGTTTCGGGCAGTGTACCTACTTCCGGCATTTCCGGCACTTCGGTTACGGGCTGTTGTTCATCTTCGTGCAAGCTAACTTCAGCTGTAATTTCTTCCCTGTGGTGGGATACCGGCTGTTCTGCCAAATGGTGTACTTCTTCTGCGGCAGGTGCTTCCTCTTCAGGGGTAGTAGCCTCTATAACAGGTTCCTCGGTAGCCGGTTCTTCCTCCGGAATTTCTTCTACATCAGTTTCTTCAACGGCTTCTTCTTCTGCGATAGGGGTTTCCTCAGCTTCAGTAGCTTCAGGCTCTGCTGCAATGGTTTCCTCTACTGCTACTTCCGTTTCTTCGGTAGTTTCGGCAAACGGGGTTTCTTCCTCTGTTTCTATGCTAGCAGGTGCAGTTTCCGATACAGGTACAGCGGTGATTTCTTCAGTAGTTTCCTCTTTTTCGGGTGCAGTTATTTCAGAAACTGTTTCGGGTGCAGTTTCAATAACATTATATATGTCCTCCAGCTTTTGTTCGGCCATACCAAAGCCTATGGTGGGCTTCACGTCGCTAAAATTATCTTCAACAAACTTAAGCACCGATATTTTCTGGTACAGGTTCAGGGTTTCCTGCTGTAGCTGATCCAGTTCGGCCCTGTTTTTCAGTTTCAGGATGCGGTGCGCAATGCTTATCAGTTCGGCTTCTAACTTTTTCTTCATAACTTTTGGCGTATTCGGGCGTGGCGGACTACTTTTTTAATATTTTTGTTTCAACACAAAGTAACGCAAAACATTTCTGTTTTTTACAGGCTGAAGGTATAAAATGTTTCTTGAAAATACAGTAAATCATAAAGAGCAATTCGGGTGGATCGAGGTCATCTGCGGGTCAATGTTTTCGGGTAAAACCGAGGAACTGATACGCAGGCTGAAACGCGCGCAGTTTGCCAAACAAAAGGTAGAAATTTTTAAACCGGCAGTAGATACACGCTACCATGACGAAATGGTGGTGTCTCACGACAGTAACGAAATTCGCAGTACGCCTGTAGAATCAGCTGCCATGATACGCCTGCTGGCACAGGACTGCCAAGTAGTAGGCATAGATGAAGCCCAGTTTTTTGATGATGAAATTGTAGCCGTGTGTAATGACCTGGCCAATAACGGTATCCGCGTTATTGTAGCCGGGCTTGATATGGATTTTAAAGGAAACCCGTTTGGGCCCATGCCTGCCCTTATGGCTACCGCCGAATACGTAACCAAAGTACACGCGGTGTGCACCCGCACCGGAAACCTGGCGCACTACAGCTTCCGTAAAGCACAAAACGACAAGCTTGTACTTTTGGGCGAAACCGAGGAATACGAACCCTTAAGCAGGGCGGCGTATTATGCGGCTATAAGAGAACAGCAGGAGGGGAAGAAAACTTCGGGTGAACCAAAATAAATGGCTTTGTTTTTGTAACTTTACAGTAAAAGATGACGGCCATGGAATCAGAAAAATTGAAAATAAATGTTGCCCAGAGAATCCTCGGCCTTTCAGATGACAGGTTGCTTAAAAGAATATCTGATATTTTAGATGAAGAAAATATTGTAGGATATGATGCGCAGGGTAATCCTGTAACCCATGAAGAATTCATGGAAGATTTAGAAGATACTTTAAAACAACTTGAAGAAGGCACCCTTGAAACCTATACTTCCGAAGAAGTCAAACAAATGATTTTTGGTAAATGAGGATACAGTGGACTAAAAAAGCTTCAGATGAACTTATTGCCATAATAGAATATATAAAAAAGGATAGCCCTCAAAATGCCCTTATGGTATTCGAGAAAGTGCATAAATTGGTTGACAGCCTTTCTGTTTTTCCCGATAAATTTCCACTCCGGCCTAAAACAGGTAAAACAAATGTTCGTTTTGCTGTGCTTTGGAATATGAAGATAATTTACATTGTAGGCAAAGACTCGATAACAATATCACGTGTATTCAGCACAAGGCAACATCCCAAAAAACTTAAACCTTGAGCGTCCACATAAAACATATTACCCCGGCGCTGTATGCCCGTTTTGAAGGTATACAACCCGATATGGAAATAGACAACGTGTCTATAGACAGCCGTTCGCTGCAAAACAACGGCGGTACTCTTTTCTTTGCCCTTACCGGACAAAACCGCGACGGCCACCAGTTTATTCCTGCGCTGATAGAAAAAGGCGTGCAGAATTTTGTGGTAAACCACGTCCCCGCAGGGAGTGAGGGTAAAGCCAATTTTTTCATTGTACCCGATACCCTAAAAGCCCTTCAGGATTTTGCCATATACTACCGCCAGCTGTACAATTTCCCGGTTATTGCCATAACGGGCAGTAACGGAAAAACCATTGTGAAAGAGTGGCTCAACTATCTGTTAAGCCCCGACTATAACATTATCCGAAGCCCTAAGAGCTACAACTCACAGGTAGGGGTGGCGCTTTCGGTTATTGGTATAAACGAACACCATGACCTGGGTATTTTTGAGGCGGGTATTTCTACCGTGGACGAAATGGAAAAACTGGAGCCCATCATCCGCCCGGTTATAGGGATTCTTACGCATATTGGTTCAGCTCATGACGAAGGTTTTGAGAACAGTGCCCAAAAAGTATCTGAAAAGCTAAAGCTGTTTACCCATGTTAAAACCTTGGTGCTTCAAAACAATGCTGAGGTTATCAACCTGGTGCCCGATGGGGTGCACACGTTTAGCTGGGGGTATAACGATGAAAATGCCGTAGTAAACATTCATCGCGTGGCAGCAGCAGGTGGAACCCAACTTACCTTTAGCTACCGTGGTAGTTTTGATATAAACATTCCGTTTGCCGATGATGCATCGGTAGAGAACGCCATAAGCTGTGCTATGACTATGCTGAGCCTGGATTACAGCGCCGAAACTATTGCTGCGCGCATGGCTGGGTTGTACCCTGTGGAGCTGAGACTACAGGTAAAAAATGGCATTAATGACTGTACCATTATAGACGATAGTTTTAACGCCGACTATCAGTCGCTAAAAATAGCACTCGACTTTTTAGAGCAGCACAAAACCCATCAGGAGAAAACGGTGATACTGTCGGACGTTTTCCAGAGCGGGTTTGATACATCGGTGCTGTATGCCAAGGTTGCCAAACTGCTTGCCGGGCATAACATAAGCCGCGTGATAGGCATAGGCGAAACCATAAGCCGTGAGCTGGCTGATTTCCCGAACTTTTATCCGTATAAGGATACCAAGGAGTTTTTGGCCAACTTTAAGCCGTCGGGTTTTAACGATCAAACCATATTGGTTAAGGGTGCGCGCAGTTTCAGGTTCGATGAAATTGTGGTGCTTCTTGAAGAAAAGACCCACGAAACCGTACTGGAAATTAACCTGAACGCCGTGGTGCACAACCTGAACTTTTATAAAAGCAGGCTGAAACCCGAAACCAAAATTATGGTTATGGTAAAAGCCTTTGGTTACGGGGCGGGCAGCTACGAAATAGCCAAAACCCTGAGCCACGAAAAGGTAGACTACCTGGGGGTAGCCTTTGCCGATGAGGGAATCGACCTGCGCAATGCAGGCATCAGTACCCCGATTATTGTAATGAATCCCGAAAATACGGCGTTTGAGTCGATGATAGCGTATAACCTGGAGCCCGAGATTTATTCGGCTAAGGAACTGCGCGCGTTCATTGCCCTGGCACAACAAAAGAATTTAAGTAATTACCCCATACATATAAAGCTGGATACCGGTATGCATCGCCTGGGTTTTCAGGAGAACCAGCTTGAGGAACTCATAAGCCTGCTGCGTAACAATAACTTTGTTGAGGTACGCAGTATTTTCTCGCACCTTTCGGCATCGGATAGTCCGCAATTCCGCGACTTTACATTAGAACAGATAAGCAAGTTTGAGGCGTGGTCTACTGTGCTTACCGAAGCGCTTACCATAAAACCCATCCGACATATACTAAACACGTCGGGTATTTACCACTATCCACAGTCGCAGTACGATATGGTGCGCCTGGGTATTGGTCTCTACGGTGTGGGTAACGACGCTACCGAACAAAAGTTCCTGCAAAATGTGGGTACGCTAAAAACAGTAATCCTGCAAATAAAACAGGTACCTGCCGGAGATAGTGTAGGGTATGGTCGCCGTTATATGGCACGCCAGCTCGTAAGTGTGGCTACGCTGCCCATAGGTTATGCCGACGGCATTCGTAGGGCATGGGGCAATGGTAAGGGGTATGTAACCATAAACGGTCGTAAAGCCCCGATATTAGGGAGCATTTGTATGGATATGCTTATGGTAGATGTTACGGGTATCGACTGCAAAGAGGGCGATACCGCTGTAATTTTTGGTGAAGGCCCTACCGTACACGAAATGGCCGAAGTGCTGGAAACCATACCTTACGAAATACTTACCAGTATATCACAACGGGTAAAAAGGGTGTTTTATAAGGAGTAATTATTTTATCTCGTATCTGTTAAGCAAAGATGTTTGGATTAATTTCCTCCAAACATTTTTGCTTCGGCTTCAAGCACCTTATTGGCTTCAAAAAAATAAGATATTACTTCTCCTTTTTCATTTTTAATATCCATTTTGTCGCAGGTGTTTTTGGTTCCGCTGGTTAAACTTTGCTTTTGAAAATCGCCGTCTAAAACCACATTGAGTATAAAATACTCCTCTTCAATCTGGGTAACATGCCAGCCGGTATCGCAGGTTTTACCATCGCCGCTCTTCATGATAGAGTTTATTAAACCAAATTCTATGTCGTGGTACTTTTTGCTATTTGCGGTATCACCTTATATTTTATACGTTTTTTGCAGGTACATGTGTGCCGTCATGCTTGTGTAATCAATGCTTAGCATGGCCTTAGCCGCTTTTATTACCTCGTTGTAATCACCTTTATTTATGGCTTCAAACAACTTTTTTTGAATATCACGGTAGTTGGTTGATTTTTTTGAGAACATTTTGCTGTCTACAAAACTGTTCCTAAAATCGGTGTAGTCAATATCGGTTTCACCATTTTCCAGTTTTTTAACGTACTCGGCATATTTGTCGTTCGTGTCGGGGATTTTAATTTTGTCTTCCTGTGCGGTGCAAATGGTTAATTGTGAGAAGAAAATGAAACAGATAATGTATAAATGATTTTTCATATGTATTGGGTGGTTTAGTTGTTACGTTCAAATATAGTTAATTAGATTAAGTTTAGAAAGCTTCATTTCTTGATTAGTTCATTCTTCTTCAAACCTCAAAAAAAATCCTTATCTTAGTAATTCACTTAAACAAAAAGAAAACTAAAAGACTTGCTTATGGCATTAATGAAAGAATTTAAAGACTTCGCCCTTAAAGGTAATGTAATAGACCTTGCTGTCGGTGTGGTTATAGGAGCTGCGTTTAATAATATTGTAAAATCACTGGTAGATGATATTATTACACCGCTTATCCTTACTCCTGCACTTAAAGCAGCAAAGCTGAGTAACCTTGCCGAACTTACCATACCGGGTACGGCGGTAAAGTACGGTAATTTCCTTTCTAATATTATTTCCTTTGTTATTGTGGCTTTTGCACTGTTTTTGGTAGTAAAAGGCATCAATGCTACCCGCAAAAAAGAAGAAGCCGCACCAGCTGCCCCGCCTGCACCTACTAATGAGGAAAAGCTGCTTATGGAGATACGCGACGCACTAAGGGCGAAACAATAAATTTCGTCTGCAGCTAAAATAAGTTATATTTAAAATATATTGTTTTATATGTAACATTTTGTGATATTAAGTTTCCGCTACACGACATATTCTATTTTCTAACAAAACCGCCCCGCAAGGGCGGTATTTCTTTGTTATAAATTTTAAGTTTGAAACGCTTTTATAACTACTTTTGACCCGAAATAATTTATTAATCACATAAATACTATGAAAGTTGCTGTTGTTGGCGCTACCGGAATGGTAGGCGAAGTAATGCTTAAAGTACTGGCAGAAAGAAATTTCCCTGTAACCGAACTTATACCTGTGGCCTCAGAAAGGTCGGTAGGTAAGGAGATTGAATTTAAGGGCAATAAATATAAGGTGGTAAGCCTGGAAACTGCTGTAAGCCTGAAGCCGCAAATAGCGCTTTTTTCGGCTGGGGGAAGCACTTCACTGGAGTGGGCACCTAAGTTTGCCGAAGCAGGTACTACCGTAATAGACAACTCAAGCGCATGGAGGATGAACCCGGCTAACAAGCTGGTGGTTCCCGAAATTAATGCGTTTACACTTACTGCCGAAGATAAGGTAATAGCTAACCCTAACTGTTCTACCATACAAATGGTACTGGCACTGTCTGGGCTGCACAAACAATACAACATAGAGCGCGTGGTGGTTTCTACCTACCAGAGCGTTACCGGTACCGGCGTTAAGGCTGTAAAACAGCTTGAAAACGAGTACGCAGGCATAGAGGGAGAAATGGCGTACAAATACCCTATTCACCGTAATGCTATTCCTCAGATAGACGTGTTTGAAGACAACGGCTACACCAAAGAGGAAATGAAAATGGTTAAGGAAACCAAGAAAATTATGGGCGATGACAGCATCCGTGTTACGGCTACTACTGTGCGAATCCCTACCGTGGGCGGGCACAGCGAGAGCGTAAACGTGGAGTTTAGCAATGATTTTGATCTTGCTGAAGTACGCCAAATGCTAAGCAACACTCCGGGTGTGGTTGTTCAGGATGATACCGCTAATGCCGATTACCCTATGCCGCTATATGCCGAAGGTAAAGATGAGGTGTTTGTAGGCCGTATCCGCCGTGACGAAACCCAACCAAATACACTTAATATGTGGATTGTTGCCGATAACCTTCGTAAAGGTGCTGCTACAAACGCGGTACAAATTGCCGAATACCTTGTGGCAAACGGACTGGTGTAATCCTCTTCCATTCCGAGCGAAGTGCAACGGAGCCGAGGAATCTCTAAACCCTTAAAATATTTAAAACCCGCAGGCTACGGCTTTGTGGGTTTTTGTTTGGTAAAAAATTCTATCTTTAGGCAAAATCCAAAAAGTTTTGCGCCTTAGCGGCTTTGCGAGAAAACCATGTCATTACATATTTGGAAGAGATGTCTCAATTCCGCTTGGCTGCATTCGACATGGAACCACATGCTTTCCATTCCGAGCGAAGTGCAACGGAGCCGAGGAATCTCTAGGTTCAGCGAAGCTAAATCTCAGAATAATAAACAACCTTATGAACCCAAACATAACCATTACACATAAAACCGGAGGTGAAGCCCTTGCTGTGGCGGGTGGCAATTACCGCATTATTATAGACGGTTCGCAAACCGGTGGTGCCTATGCCGTTATAGAAATGGTAGTGCCTCCCGGTGGTGGTCCTCCGCCGCATTCGCATCCCGAAATACAGGAAATGTTCTACGTGCTGGAAGGCGAACTCACCTTTAAAACCGAAGCCGGAAACCAGTTGGTACGTAAAGACGGCTTTGTAAACATACCCATGGGTGGTGCCATACACTGCTTTAAAAACACATCCGACGCCTATGCACGGCTGCTGTGCACCGTAGTGCCGGCAGGACTGGAAGACTTGTTTCGTGAAATAGGCACCCCCGTAGCGCCCGGCACATTTTTACCCATACCCGAACTGGACGAAAACCGCCGTGCCTTTTTTAAAGCTATAGATATAAAGTACAAGCAAAAAACCTACCCAATGGATTATTTAGATTAGCGATATTATGGATACAACAGGTTATGTTTATTTCGCAGCCAAAACAGAAAATGAATCTATTGATTTAGAGTGGTTCAATCTTCGCCTTTCTTTGTTGCCTACCCGGTTCAGTAAAATGTTTGAGCGCGGTAAAACACCGGTTTGCACAAGCTGGGACTACTCTTCCGCAAAGTTGATTAACCCGATTTTTGGTGAAGAAATAGATCGTCTTATTGCCGTATTGGCTCAGCATAAAGAAGAATTTCTAAAGCTGAAAACTGAGAATCCTGAAATTTGTTTTGTATTGGAAGTTGTAATCTATCACGGGGAGGAAACTCCCGGACTCAGTTTTAGTAAAGAGGTTTTGGATTTTGTACACGCTGTAGGAGCAGAAATAGATTGTGATATTTATAATTACAAATAAACCCCTACTCAACCCCTCACATCCCTAAGCCGTAGCTGCAAGCTAACCTCGCCGTTCCACTTGTTTTCATCTGTGCTTTAAGAGTCTTAGATTGCTGTTTTTTATGCTTTTGATTTTTTGTAAGTTTACATTTCTCAATCAAAACCAAACAATGAATACACTGATCTATCTTTTTTTGAGATTGGTAGTTTTTTAATGCTGACTTTTCTGTTGCATAAAAGCCTACTCCGATATAATAGAGTGCTGGTCATTGTTTGTTATTTCGGCCTGCTGTGGTTAACCGCAGAACTGTTTAACCAAATTCATATATGGCTAGAAATAGAGACGTGTTTATTGAATTAGGGCACACGTCAATGCTCAGTATTCTGGTTTTGTTTTTATTCCATATCATTGGAATAGTAGTCATATTGTGGAATGTGTTAAAACACAAAAAGCCCTAAAGCCAGTACTTGCTTAACAGCTATACTCACTCCTCACATCCCTTAGCCTTAACTGCAAACTAACCTCGCCATTCCATTCGTTTTCATCAATGCTGTATACGGCGTCAAAAGCAGTGTTTTCGGTAAGGTGTTTCTTTTTGGCAAGGCCAAAGCCTATGGCGCTATAACCCTCACTGCCGCCTTGTTTTACAAACAATTTCAGGTGCTCACTGTCGGCACCAATGGCCCGTCCAAAGCCTGTATCACGCAGTCCTTTCGTTAAGAACACCGGCGTCATATTCCCCGGCCCAAAGGGTTCAAACTGCTTTAATATCCTAAAGAACTTCGGGGTTATATCAACCAGGTCCAGTTCGGCATCTATCTTGATTTCGGGGATAAGTAATTCCGGAGAAATAGTGTCTTGCACCACTTGCTCAAATTTTTCCCTAAAGGCTTCGTACTGTTCCTCCTTTAGTGTAAGCCCCGCTGCATACATATGCCCGCCAAACTGCTCCAGGCAGTCGGCGCAAGCCTCAAGGGCGTTATAAATATCAAAATCCCGCACAGAGCGCGCCGATGCGGCCAACTTATCGCCGCTTTTGGTAAACACCAGGGTAGGGCGGTAGTAGGTTTCGGTAAGCCGAGACGCCACAATGCCTATCACCCCTTTGTGCCAGTCTTCCTGGTACACCACGGTGCTGTAACGGTTGTGGTCGTTGTTGCGGTCTATTTGCCGCAGGGCTTCCTGGGTTATCTGCTTGTCCAGTTCCTTGCGGTCGGCATTAAAGGTTTCTATCTCGGCGGCAAATGCCTCTGCCTGTTGCAAGCTGAACTCGGTAAGCAATGCCACCGCGTGTTTACCGTGGCTTATACGCCCGGCGGCGTTAATGCGCGGCGCTATACGAAACACCACATCGCTTATATTTAGTTGTTGTTTTTTGGCATTTTGCACCAATGCCTTTATGCCGGGGCGCGGATTGCTGTTTATCACGTCCAGCCCGAACTTAGCCAGTATACGGTTTTCTCCGGTTATGGGTACTATATCGGCAGCAATGGCAGTAGCCACCAAATCCAGCCAGGGGAGTAAATCCATAATCGTTTGGTTACGATTGGCACCCAAGGCTTGCACTAATTTAAAGCCCACACCACAGCCGCAAAGCTCGTCGTACGGGTAGGTGCAATCCTCACGCTTCGGATCCAGTACCGCTACGGCATCGGGCAGGGTATCGCCGGGGCGGTGGTGGTCGCAAATAATAAAGTCGATACCTTTTTCTTTGGCATAGGCCACTTTGTCGGGGCTTTTAATGCCACAATCGAGTGCTATAATCAGGGTGCAACCGTTGTCATCGGCATAGTCGATACCCGCAAACGAAACGCCGTAACCCTCGGCATAGCGGTCGGGGATGTAGGTGTCTACATTGGGGTAAATACTGCGCAGGTAGCCACTCATCAGCGAAACTGCCGTGGTGCCGTCTACATCATAATCGCCAAAAACAAGAATGTTTTCGCCGTTAACCAAAGCCTGCTCCACGCGTGCTACTGCTTTGTCCATATCCTTCATCAGGTAGGGGTCGTGCAGGTCGGCCAGAGACGGCCTGAAAAACTGCCGCGCCTCCTCAAACGTGCTGATGCCGCGCTGTGCCAGCAGGGTTGCTATACGGCGGTCTACCCCCAGTACATCGGTAAGGTGGTTTATAATCAGTGAATCAGGTTCCGGGGCAAAAGTCCAGCGCATGGAGTAGTGTGTTTCTGTAAATGTATGGTATATTTTTGGGCGGGGCAAGGGTATGTTTTTGGTAAAGTTTCAGGGGTGCAGTGGAACGCGGATGATGCGGATGCTTCGCAATTGCGGATTTTTAGTGATTTTGATAAAATGCCCTTTTTGCCTTTGAGAGCGGGAGAAAACTCTTGGGAACTTTACACTTCCATAGAGGGACTCTGTGTAATAACTGAAAACTGCGACTGTGACTGAAAACTAATACCTAAAATTTGTAATTTCGCAACGCCTTTACACACTAACCCGTATGTTTCAAAAAATACTTCGCCTGTTTTATAAAGTTGCCATGTGGTTTTTCCTCATTTCGGTGTTTTCCGTGCTGTTTTTCCGCTGGGTACCGGTACCGTTTACCCCGCTGATGATAACCCGCGCCTTCGAGCAGAAATTTAACGGAGAGTCCCTGCACTGCAAGCACGACTGGGTGCCTATAGAGGAAATTTCGCCACGCCTGCAACGTGCTGTAATAGCCAGTGAAGATGCTACCTTTCAGGATCACCACGGGTTCGATTTCAGTGCCATGTTTAAGGCATATAAAAACAACAGCAAGGGCAAACGCATAAAAGGCGGCAGTACCATAAGCCAGCAAACCGCTAAGAACGTGTTCCTGTGGCAGGGGCGCAGCTATGTGCGTAAGGCTTTTGAGGCGTATTTTACGGTGCTGATAGAGCTTCTGTGGAGCAAAGAGCGCATTATGGAAGTATACCTGAACAGCATAGAAATGGGCGATGGCGTATACGGGGCCCAGGCGGCATCTAAGTACTGGTACGATAAGCCGGCAGCCGACCTTAGTAAATATGATGCGGCGGGCATAGCGGCCATATTGCCAAATCCGCTGAAGTATAAGGCCAAAAACTCATCTGCCTATATAGAAAGGCGCAAATCACGCATACTGAAACACATGCGCTACGTAAAGCTTAAGTACTAATGCTGCGTGAATCATTGTTAATACTGTGCCTGTGCGGATGTGTAGCTTTTGCCCAAAAGCCCTCTGAAGCTGGTATTATCAGTGATAATGATTTGTATACTTCTCCGGTTACCGACCAGTATTATACTAATGGTTTAGAGTTTTTTTACCGCTATCTGGGCAATGTCCGTTCGGAAAACGTAGCCAAAAAGATATGGGAGTTCCGTGTGGGGCAGTACATGTACAATCCGCAAAGTGTACGCGCTGCAAGTATCGATGTGCACGATCGCCCTTTTGCAGGATACCTGTTTGCCCAGGCGGGAATTAATACTTTTTTTAAAAGTGAAAACCTGCTTAAAGTAAACATGCAGCTGGGCGTAGTAGGACCCGAAAGCGGAGCAGAAAAAGCGCAGAAATTCCTCCACAAAATGTTAGGCTACCACCGCATACACGGCTGGGAATACCAGATAACCACCACGCCTGCCGTGCAGCTTAATGCTTTTTACAGCCATAAAATTTTCCCGGAAACCTATCACGAAAAAACCGATTTCCACCTGCAGGCCGAAGGGCAGCTGGGTACTATATGGCGCAGCCTGTCTGTAGAGGCTATGGCGCGGGTAAGCCTTAAAGGGAACTTACTGCCGTTGTACGAAAGTTCGTTGTACGGCGGACACCTTTCGGGAGATAAGGATTTTGCAAGCCGCTACGAACTCTTTCTGTACTTTAACCCAAAAGTGCAGTACATGAATTATGATACTACCATACAGGGCAGTCCGTTTAACGATAAAAGCCCTGTAACCTTTCCGCTTATACCTTTCCGGTTTAATGCCGAGGCCGGTATTAAATACGGCCGCCGCCGCTGGACGTATGCTTACGTGTTTAATTACCGCGGCAAAGAACTCAGTAATAACGTGATTACCGGTTTTTGTTACGGTTCGTTGCAGCTGGGGTATATGTTTTAAGTTTACGGTTCACAGTTTACAGTTGATTCCCATGACTGTGAATTTATAACTTAATCCCCATATTAAACAACGTAAACGCCTGTACATCGGTAAGCTCGGCTATGGTTTGCGCTATAGATTTTCCTGCACCGTGCCCGGCATTGGTTTCTATGCGTATCAGTACCGGTGCGCTGCCGCCCTGGCATTCCTGCAGTGTGGCGGCAAACTTAAAGCTGTGCGCCGGTACCACGCGGTCGTCATGGTCGCCTGTTGTAACCAGCGTGGCAGGGTAATGTGTACCTTTTTTTAGCGATTGCACGGGAGAATACCCCTTCAGGTAATCAAACATTTCTTTGTTATCATCGGCAGTACCGTAGTCGTATGCCCAACCTGCACCTGCTGTAAACTTTTGGTAACGCAGCATGTCCATAACGCCTACAGCGGGCAGTGCCACTTTAAATAACTCGGGGCGCTGGGCCATGCACGCGCCTACCAGCAGGCCGCCGTTACTGCCTCCGCGTATGGCGAGGTAGTCTGATGAGGTGTAGTTGTTGCTGATAAGGTATTCGGCAGCGGCAATAAAATCGTCAAATACGTTTTGTTTTTGCAGCTTAGTACCGGCATCGTGCCATTTGCGTCCGTACTCGCCACCACCGCGAAGGTTTGGCACGGCATACACACCGCCATTTTCCAGCCACACCGCATTCGATATACTGAACGCTGGGGTAAGGCTTACGTTAAACCCGCCATAGCCGTACAGCATCGTTGGGTTTTTGCCGTCGCGTTTCAGGCCTTTTTTATAGGTAATAATCATAGGTACCTTAGTGCCGTCTTTACTGGTATAAAATACCTGCTCACTGGTGTAGTCTTCGCTGTTAAAACCAATTTTAGGTTTTTGGTACAGGGTAGATTTTCCCGTCTTAGGATCGAAAGCGTAAATATTACCTGGCGTTACATAGTTGGTAAACGAGTAGTACAGTGTTTTCTCTTCATGCTTTCCGCCAAAACCCGACGCCGTGCCAATGCCCGGCAGGCTTATTTCACGTATTAGCTTGCCGCTGTAGTCAAACTGTTTTACCACCGAAATGGCATCTTTCATATAAGTGGCAAACAGGTAGCCACCACCATCGGTAATAGATAGTACATTTTCTGTTTCGGGGATAAGGTCTTTCCAGTTTTCCTGTTGTGGGTGTGCAGCATCTACCGTTACCACGCGATTGTTTGGCGCTTTGTAGTCGGTGCGTAGGTATAGGGTAGTGCCTTTGCTGTCTATTACGCCGGTGCTGCTATTGTAGTCGTTTACCACAGTAGTAAAGATGTTGCCCGGTTTACTCAGGTCTTTTATATACAGCTTATTACCATAGGTGCTGTTAGCGGCCGTTACCACCAGGTAGCGGTGGTCTTCTGTAATGTAACCGCCCACGTAGCGGTTTTTTTCGCTGTCGCCAAAAATCACCGTATCGTCTTTTTGCTCTGTACCCAGTTTGTGGAAATACAGCTTGTGCTGGTCGGTCTTGGCCGAAAGCAGGCTGCCTTCGGGTTTGTCGTAGGTGCTGTAGTAAAAGCCTTCGCTGCCGTACCATGCCATGCCGCTAAACTTTACGTTTTCTATGGTACCCAGTTGTTTTTTGGTTATGGCATCAATGATAATGATTTTCCCCCAGTCGCTACCTCCTTCCGATATCATATACGAAGCCAGGTCGCCCTTTTTATTAAAGGTAACTGATGAAAGCGAAGTGGTGCCGTCTTTGCTAAACGTGTTCGGGTCCAGAAATACTTCTTCCTTACCGTCTTTGCCTTTGCGGTACAGCACGCTTTGGTTTTGCAGGCCGTTGTTTTTGTAGTAGTAAGTAAAGTCGCCCTGTGTAAACGGAGCCGATATGCGTTCGTAGTTCCACAGTTGCTCCAGGCGCTTTTTTATGGCATCTCTAAAGGGTATCTGTGCCAGGTAGGCATCGGTAACCTGGTTTTCGGCTTTTACCCAGGCTGCGGTTTCGGTACTGCGGTCGTCTTCCAGCCAGCGGTACGGGTCTGGCACCGGGGTGCCAAAATAATTATCTACGGTGTTGTCCTTTCGGGTTTGCGGATATTTCAGGTCTTTCATTTGTGCAGTAGCATTTAGGCTTATGGCTGTTGCGGCCAAAGCAATAGAAATCTTTTTCATACTATGGGCTTTAGTACAAATGTAATGAAGTATACCTGATAAAAGAAATGGCACGGACTACATCGGGAGGGGTGTGCTTGTATGAAAAATGGGCGGATGATGTAATCCGTGCCGGACCTGAATTTTTAGTGTGGATACACTTAATATGCTTCCCGGAACAACGGAACGTAGCGCCGGCGGTTCTTGTAGAGTAATATAAAGTTTAGTGCGGCTACCACTATGGCGGCAGCTATGCCCGGTACGTCTAAGAATAAATGGAATAATAATATGTTTAATGACAGCGGTACCAGTACCAGCAGGGCAAAGGGTACCCAAAGCTTAAACACCAGCATAATGCCAATGCATATTTCGGCTATAGCAATGAGTGAGAGCATATAACCGGTATCGGTAAGCGAGCTTATAAAGCTGGATGCTTCGGCCGTTGGTTGGGGCAGGGGAATAAACGAATAGATTTTATTGGCGCCGAAAAGTATTAATATAATTCCAAGGCAGATACGAATAATGTTGGTAAATTTTGAATTCATAGATTGTGTATTAGGTGCCTGATTTTTAATAGTATACCTAAATTACAAAAATAAATTAACAAAAAATGCAGTATTTTTTTACTAAAATGATAATTGGCAAAATTCGGGTGAATTTACTCTTTTGGAATATTTATTTTAAATAAATTTTGTTTTTGTCTATAATTTTTGGTGATAATTTATTGGTTTGTAGGAAAATCTGAATTAAGAACAGAAAAGGCACATCAGTATTACCGTACAAAATATTTGTGGTAACTGTCCGATGTGCCTGCTGAGGTTATTGTATGCTTACCGGAAATACAACCTCGGCATCGGTACTACCGCCTGCATTGGTTATATCACCACCCGAAACTCCTGAGGCTGTTTTGGTTGGTAAATGCCTTAGTGTTACTGTAAGGTTGCCACTCGCAGCTGTGTTTGCTGTGTTGTAGGTAAAATTCAGTCCTATCGGGTTGCCGTTGTCATCAGCATCAGCGTAGGCAAAGGTACCCAGGCCGCTCTGGCGGTAAAAGATTTGGTGCTCTATACCCAGCTCCTCAATTTCTGTGGTAATGTCCTCGGCCGGAGACACGGTTTCGTTAAGGAAGGTAACCGTTCCGGTGTAGGCAGTGTTTGCTGCAAAACTTCCGCTTACGGTAACCACGGGAGCATCGGGCCCATCGCCGTCTAAGTCCTGTGATTTAAGTACAATAGATGTACCTCCTGCCGTAGGGGTAAGGGTAGCGGTTACGGTGGTTATTACTTCGTTTTCTATTACTTGTTGTGGTTTGTCGTCGTCGCTGCATGATGCAAACGAAATGGCTATGGCAGCAAGGGCCATCATCTTCAGGTTTTTCATGATTGTATTTAAATTTAAAATGTATTACTAAGTAGGCCTCTCCCCAGTCCTCTCCAAAGGAGAGGGAGCAGCTTCACTCATATGTTACAATTAGGATACGAGTGAAGCTTTTCCCCTCTTGAGAGGGGTTAGGGGTGTGTTTTTAAGATTATAGATAGTGGCTCAGCAGCTCAGTAGCTTTAATAATTCAGCTTCACCTGCAACTGAATGTTGCGCCCCATTTCGTCAACGTAAAGGCGCTGGCGGTTGAGGTAATCACGGTACGAGGTGTTAAAAAGGTTAAACGCCGACAGGCTCATCGAAGCTGTGGTTTTGCCCAATGCAAACTGTGCTCCGGTACTTACATGAAACAATTGGTAGGCGGGCGGAGGCGTACTTATGTCTACATAAGTGCTTACCGTGCCTTCTGTTTGTGGTATATCGGCGTAGAAGTTATAATTAGGGTAGCGCCATTGCCTGCATACGGTTTCACTGCGCAGCTCTGCAAAGAAGTTGTGCCATTCTTTTTTAGTAAATCGTATGGTGTTTACAAAGTTTGCAGGTGGCATGTCTACCAGCGGCAGGTTATCGCGGGTGTTTTGCGCATAGATGTATGCAGCATTTAGCCCGTAGCTTAGGTTTTGGGTAAGCTCATATCCCACATGCAGGTCGGTGCCCGCCATAAAGGCATTGGTTTGTTTATACCGATATAC
The DNA here is from genome assembly GCF_046613565.1 of Flavobacterium sp. RHBU_3. Classification (NCBI taxonomy): domain Bacteria; kingdom Pseudomonadati; phylum Bacteroidota; class Flavobacteriia; order Flavobacteriales; family Flavobacteriaceae; genus Flavobacterium; species Flavobacterium sp. RHBU_3. The sequence continues at coordinate 326,209 of NZ_JBKJHC010000002.1, forward strand.
CGGGAACGCCCCACGAATGGTGTACTCCAGGTTTGTAGGCTGCAGGTATATAAAGTTGCTGATACTATTTATATAAGGAGTAAGCTCAAAGGTAAATCTTCCACTCGTCTTTACCGCCGTTACTGATGCTTTTACCGATTCTTCTTTTTTGGTGCGCAGGCTGCCCAACTCTATAGTGGCATTGCTGTGGTGCAGTCCGTCGCTAAAGAGCTCGCTTGGGTTTGGGTTGCGCATGGCCAGGCTTACGTTACCCATAAGGTCTATGGCATCGGTAAGTTGTTTGTGTAATCCCAGGCTTGCCGAAAGGTTGTGGTAGGTAAACTTCGGTTCGGTGTAATATTGGGTGCCCAGGTCTTCTATTATAAACTGGTCAAACGACCCGTCGTTATAGCCCAGGTCATTCCAGCGCGACACTTGGTAATACTTTTTTGCGAGTACATGGCTAAAGTCGTAGCGCAAACCTGCTTCCCCCGAAAGGGTAGTGCTGAACCTGTGACTGGCTATGGCATAGGCTCCGGCATCGGTTTTGGTATAATTTGGTATCAGTGGGCGTATTCCTGTTGAAGGGCTGGCATCGTTATGCTGATAGGCTGCACTTGCACCCGCTTTATAGGTGTTATCCCCGCTTTCTTTTTTCCAGTCGGCATTAACCGAGTGGGTGTCCAGGGTGAGGTCGAGTGCTGCTACGTTTTCCAAAGCTCCCCTGCGCAGGTCGAATTCTTTCCTGCGGTTCATCTGAAATGCATACTGTATGGATAACGATGCATCCTCACTCAGCTGACGGGTGTAGTTCAGCTTGCCTAAATGGTGCTGTACCTCTTGCCTTGGTGCGCCTATGGTATACGTAAACGGGTTAACTATACTGGGCTGCCTGCTGTTTATTGCAGTAACAAGGTCGCCTAAGCTACCTATATGCGTAGCTGTGGCAATACCTATAGTAGCATTATAATAGCTGTATGATGCACCTAACGTGTATTTATCGGCTATGTATTTTAGGTTGCCACTAAAATTAGCCTCGCGGTTACCGGTATTACTCAGTATATAATCGGGTGTTTCCCGGTCGCCCAGGTATTTATAGGTGCCGCCCAGGTTCCATGCCCAGCCTTTCTCTGCGCCTTTATTAATATGTGTTGCTATGGTACCGCCACGGCCGTTACTATCGGCCGTCATTATGGTGCGCCCTGTAAGGGTGTCCTTTTCTATGTTTATGGGGTCTACGAGTACCAGCCCGCCTACGGCATCTCCGCTATATTGCAGCGCACCGGCACCTTTAATCACGGTAACTTTTCCTGCCGAATTTACATCGAGGTTGGGGGCGTGTTCCGTGCCCCACTGCTGATCTTCCAGTCTTACTCCATTAGTAAAAACCGGAACGCGACTGCTGTGCAAACCGTTTATTACGGGTTTTACAACTGCATTACCCGTGCGGAGTGAGCTTACGCCGGCTACTTCGCGCAAGGCATCGCCCAGTGTGGCACCGCTAAACTTTTCCAGTATGGCTGTGTTTAGCTTCTGCGTGTGTACTGTAGTGTTTGTAACAAGGTTTTGGGTAACCACCACTTCCTGCAGCTGCTCGTTTTGCGGCTTCAGGCGGGCGTTTAGCACCATGTTTTGTTGTAGGTTTATTATGGTATCCAGGCTTTGGTAACCTATGTAGGTTATTTCCAACCGTATGTTTCCCGATGGTATGTTGCCTAAACTGTAGGTTCCGTCGGGTAGTGTGGCTGCGTGCCTGTCGCCTAAGTGTATGTGCGCGCCGTCTAAGGGCAGGTTTTGTGTGGCACTCACGGTACCGCTAAGGGTATGCTGCGCACGTACACACCAGCCTGTAGCCATAATGGCTATAAGCAAGAATATTTTTTGCATGATGATTTCCGGTAAGGATAAATAAAACAGGGCAGGGTAGTGGCGGTACCGGGTGTAACGACACTGCAAGCCTTTGGCATATAGCCGTAGGAATTTGCCCGTAACTAACGGTTTAGTTTATTTATGCCAATGCCGGAGGACCCCGCAGGGTAAAGAGGCTTCCTGAAAAAGAAGCATGCCCTTCTATACTGTTGTATGTGTAAGGGATGTGGGTGTAAGGGAAATCGAGCTTAAGGCAAAATTGCTGCGGCGCGATAAAGAAGTCGAAATGAAAATCACATACGCTACATTCTTCATGGGTATCGGCGCTAACTATCGCTTTACCTTTTATAGAATGTTCGGTATGGGTTTTGTGTTCTACATGATGTGAAAATACGTGAAAAGACTTATAGCCTATGGTAAACTGTACCAAGGCCATAAACACCAGGTTTAATATGGCTATTTTTCTTTTCATTGCTGCAAAAGTACACACTAATTTTTAGCACTGATGATTTTAACAGAAAAAAAACAACATTATTTAGAATGGTTTTAAATAAAGATTATATTTGTGGGGAGCAAAACCGCATAAACATGAAAGATATAGCCCAGGTATACCACAACGATTTTGGAGTAGCCTTCTACTGGAAAAAGAATGAAGAGGTGGTAACAAAGCGGGTGCAGCTGGTATTCAGGCAAACCGGATTTTATCTTACGCCTGCACAGCTTGTAGAGTTTTCCGGGAAAATAGCAGAATGTGAGGGGAGCAATTGCTGTAATTGCAGCCTTAAGGGGCGTTGCCATCGTTTTTTACTGAAAACCCCGGTGCCTGAAGTAGACCTTGCCATAAACTATGATGAGTACCTGGAAATAAAAGACCTTGTAGAAGGCACCTTGTTTAAAATTAACCTGCTGGAATATCTGGGAGGTGCAGGGTTAAATTAAAAAGTTTCTAAGCAGCTTAGAAGCACAGTCGCTTTTAAAACTTTTTCAGTTCCAGTTTGCCGTCTTTAAATTCTGCGTAGGTAAAGTATACTATCCAGTCGCCCAGGTTTACGTATTCCGAATTTGGCCCTACGGGGATTACCATAGGCAGGTGGCGATGGCCAAATATAAGGTAGTCGTAATGCTTGGTTTCTAGTTTACGCTTGCTGTACAGTACCAGCCATTCGTTTTCTTCGCCTAAAAACTTCACATCTTCATCGCCCGAAATCAGTTTGTTTTTTACCGAAAGGTATTGTGCCAGTTTTACGCCAATATCCGGGTGAAGCCATCGGAACAGCCATTTTGAAAAAGGATTTGTAAACACCTTTTTCATGCGCTTGTATCCTTTGTCGCCGGGTCCCAGTCCGTCTCCGTGCCCTATAAGAAAGCTTTTGCCGCTAAAAGTAAACTCCTGCGGGCGGTGGTATACGGGTATGCCCAGTTCTTTTTTAAAGTAATCGTCCATCCACAGGTCGTGGTTTCCGGTAAAAAAGTGTATTTCTATGCCGCGGTCTTTCAGTTCGGCCAGTTTGCCCAGTACTCTTATGAACCCGCGCGGTACTACTGTTTTGTATTCAAACCAAAAATCGAAGAGGTCGCCTACCAGAAAAAGCACATCGGCATCTTCCTTAATAATGTCCAGCCATTTAATAAACTTTTGTTCACGTACCGCACTTTCCTTTGGCGTAGGGGCCCCGAAGTGCTGGTCTGAGGCGAAATATATTGTAGGTGTATTTTTCATTGTTTTACTGACTGTGCAAAGATATAAAAACTAAAAATGTTAAATTGTAAGATTCTTAATAAAAGAAATTTAATATTACAGAAACATAACAAAAAGTCTCTATTTTGTTTTTTTTAGTCAAGAATTAAATTATAGTTAATAATTCCCTGAAAAGGTTAAGAATTTTTGCCTATTTTCGGTTTTTGAACATAAACTGCTAAATTTAAAAACCTATGAAAAAAATTACTATGATGTTTTTCATGGCCCTTTGTACGCTAACTGGCTATGCCCAGATGGCAATGGAGGGTTTTGAGGGTAGCTGGCCGCCTACTGGATGGAGCATCCAGAACATTGCGGGGCCCTCTCAACAATGGCAACAGGCAAATAACTCTGCCGCACAGCCAGCGTTTGAGGGAGTACATGCTGCTTTCATGAACAAGGAGAATGTGGCTACGGGTACACAGTCTGAAGACTGGTTAATTACCCCGGCCGTAAACATTCCGAGTAACGCGCAGCTGCGCTTCTACTCAAGGCTTACCGTTAACGGTGACCAGGGTACCATTTACAAAGTTATGATTGGTACCAGTACTAACGTTGCTGATTTTACCGAGGTAACTCAGTGGACGGAGACTTCGCTTAATGCTGTACAGCAAGAGTATGAAGAGAAAGTTGTAGCTATCCCGGCTACTTACACCGGACAATCACTTTACATTGCGTTTGTAATGATGGGCGACGACGGCGACCGCTGGTTAGTGGATAACGTAAGCGTTGTAGAACAATGTCTTGATCCTACTAACCTTACTGCTACTAACGTTGGCCTTGATGGTGCTGACCTAAGCTGGAGCGGTACTGCTTCGAGCTGGGAGATTGAAGTGATACCTGCTACACAAACCCCTACGGGTACAGGTGTTGAGTGGAGTGGTTCATTCCCTTATGAGGTTACCGGCCTGGACAGCAATACTGCTTACAGGTATTATGTAAAAGCTATTTGTTCTACCGGTGCCGAGAGTAACTGGGTAGGGCCGTTTAACTTTACTACTGTGGGTCTTGGCGAAAGCTGTACGGCTCCTATAGAAATTGCGTCGTTACCGTATTCAACTACAGATAACACGAGCAACTATGCTAACAACTATACCGGAGTACCGGGTACATCGGGCTGTGCAACAAGCAGCTGGGAATCGTACCTTTACGGTAATGATGTAGTGTATTCTTATACTCCTGGTTTTACAGGTACTGTACAGGTAAACCTGAACAATGCCGGTAACTATTCGGGTGTATTTGTTTACGACAGTTGCGAAGATATAGGCGTTAGCTGTATTGGTGGTGCCGTAACCGGCTGGCAGTATACATCTGCCACTATACCTACGCTTGCAGTAACTGCAGGCACTACTTATTATATAGTTATCTCTAACTATATTTATCAAACTAACCCGTACAACCTTGTTTTACAACAGGTAACTTGTACGCCTCCGGTAGGGCTTCCTACTACTAACATGGGTATGACTTCGGCCGACCTTTCATGGACTAACCCTACAGGTGCTACTGCATGGCAAGTTGTGGTTCAGGCGCCGGGTGCAGGTATCCCTACAGGTAGTGGTACTCCTGCAACTACAAACACTAACTTTACTGTGTCTGGCCTTACCCAGGCTACTCCTTATGAGTACTATGTAAGGTCTGATTGTGGCGATGGTACCTTTAGTCAATGGGCAGGTCCTTACACTTTCAATACTATGGTGTGTGAAGCTGCAGATCAGTGTACTTATACTTTTGTGCTTACAGATTCATTTGGCGACGGATGGAACGGTAACACTATGAATGTTACTCAAAACGGTGTGCTTTTAACCACTCTTTCATTGACTTCGGGCACTGGTCCTGTTGAAGTTGCTGTACAGATGTGTGATGGCATTCCGTTTGAGCTTTACTGGAACACCGGTGGTAGCTGGTCTAGTGAAGTAGGTGTGTCTATACACAATAACTACGATCAAACATTCTTTACAAAGGCTCCGGGCGTAGGTAGTCCGGGTAGTTCACTGTATACAGGTACCGTGGTTTGTGACACACCTATGTGTTTACCTCCTACAGCGCTTACTGCAACTAACATATCTCAAACAACAGCTACTCTTGGGTGGGCTGGTCCTGCAACAGGTAACTGGGAATATTATGTAGTGCCAAACGGTGATCCTGCCCCTACGGCAGCTACAGCAGGTACTGCTACAACAACTAACCCTGTTACTGCAACAGGTCTTACAGAAGCTACAGAATACCAGTACTATGTACGTATGATATGTAGTGATACTCAAAGCAGCGAGTGGGCTGGTCCGTTTGACTTTAGCACACTTGTGTGTCCTGCTGAACAACAGTGTAACTATACCTTTACCATGCTTAGCGACTGGTGGGGTGGCTGGTATGGAGCTAACATGATTATCTCTCAGAACGGTACTACTGTTGCTGTAATTGGTTCTACTTTTACAAGTGGACAATCTCAGGAGATAACAGTTCCTCTATGTAATAACGTACCATTTGAGGTATACTGGGATAATGGCGGATCTTGGTCATTCCAGGTAGGTCTGTCTATTACAAACAGCTTTGACCAGACTTTCTATACCATGGATTATGGTTCAGAAACTCCTGGATCGGTTATTTACAGTGGCACTGCCGACTGTTTAACTCCGCTATGTTTACCTCCTACAGGTCTTACTGTAAACGGTACTACAACTACTACTGCCGATCTTGCATGGGACGGACAGGCTACAGGTAACTGGGAGTATTACATAGTGCCTGCAGGCGACCCTGCACCAACAGATGCTACTGCGGGTGTACTTACTACTACTAATGGTACTACTGCTACAGGCCTTACTGCAGCTACAAACTACGAATACTATTTAAGGATGGTATGTAGCGATACAGAAAGTAGTGATTGGGCTGGTCCGTTTGCGTTCCATACACAAGTATGTGAGGCAGAAAACCAGTGTACCTATACATTTGAAATGACACACTCACAAGGATGGGGTAACAGCGGAAATACCTTTACTGTTTATCAGGCAGGTGTACCGGTGGCTACCTTTGGTTCAGATTTTACATGGGGTTATTCTATGACCTACGATGTAGCGCTGTGTCCTGGTGAGGAAATAAACATTGTACTTAATAATGGCGGCTGGTCTACCCAGTATACGGGTCTTGTAGTACATGATTCTTATAACGAAACCTTCTTTACCCTACCTGCAGGTGGTGGTACACTAGGTGCCACAGTATTTACAGGTACACCTTCGTGTGATCCTCCACTGTGCCCTATGCCGCAAAACCTTTCTGTAGATAACATTGATTTAACTACGGCTGAATTTGGCTGGACTGAAATGGGTAGTGCTACCCAGTGGGAAGTACTTGTGCTGCCTTACGGCTCGTCATTCCCGTTAGCTACAGATACTGGTGTGGTTACTTCAGACAACCCGTATTCAATCACAGGCCTTACTCCGGGTACACCTTATACAGTATATGTACGCGCGGTATGTGGTGGCGATAACGGCAACAGTAATTGGGCCGGTCCTGTAAACTTTGTAACAGACCTGTCTAACGACGACTGTGCCGGTGCTGTAACGGTACCTGTAAACTCTGGTGCTGACTGTACTGAGTTTGTATCGGGTACACTTCTTGGTTCTACAGGCTCTGGCCTTACACCAAGCTGTAACTCTTGGTCTACAATAGAGTACGATGCATGGTTTAGCTTTACTGCTACAAACAGCACACACTCTATAAGCATAAACAATGCTGAAAACATTTACCCTTACTTTACTGTATACAGTGGTGAGTGTGGTGAATTTGAAGAAATTTACTGTGGTTTTGATGACGGTGCCAGCGTAAGCGGCCTTACACCGGGCGAAACATACTATGTAATGGTATATGTAACCTGGATGAGCGACCCTACAGCTATTAACAGCTTCGATCTTTGTGTGGCTACACCGGCGGTTATAGAGCTTGATAACAGTACTTATACAGTTCCTGAATTAGTTTCGGAAGTTCTTGTAAACTCACTTTGTGCTACGGTAAGTAACGTTACATGGAGTACAGGTGGAGACAGTAACAACCTTACTACAGGTATTGCTAAGTTTGGTCAGGGTAACAGTGAATTTGGTATAGAAGAAGGTGTGGTACTTGCCTCAGGTAACGCAATGGATTCTGCCGGACCAAACCTAAGCACGCTAAGCAGCGGCGGATGGGGTGGAGATTCTGACCTGTTTAACTATATACAGGCAGAAGGAATAGACCCAACCTTATATTCTTATAATGATGCTACGGTACTTGAATTTGATTTTGTACCACTTTCATCGCACATTAAGTTCCCATTCATCTTCGCTTCAGAGGAATATGGTACCTTCCAGTGTTCGTATTCAGATGCATTTGCATTCTTCCTTACAGATGCTAACAACGTTACTACAAACCTTGCACTAATTCCGGGTACAGGTGATGTGGTATCGGTAATTACCATACGCGATAACCTGTACAATTCTGGTTGTGACTCTCAAAACGTAGAGTGGTTTGATGCTTACTATAACAGCCCTCCGGGTATGCCTGCGGCTTCTGCACCTATTAACTATAATGGTGTAACTAAGAAAATGTATGCAGAAAGTGACGTGATTGTAGGTAATACATACCACATAAAACTGGTAATTGCCGATAGGAACGATACTGCCCTTAACTCGGCTGTATTCATCGGTCCGTTTGATATTGGTGATGTAGATCTTGGTGCCGACCTTACTATAGATGCTAACACAGCACTATGTTCTGGTGGTACAGCAACTATCAATGCCGGTCTTGATCCTGAAGAGTACTCATTTACATGGTACAACGGTACTACTGAAATTGTAGGTGAAACTGGTCCTACACTTACTGTAAGTGAAGAAGGTGAATATACAGTAGTAGCACACTATTTCTCATCTACTTGTGAAACTTCAGATAGTATTGTAGTAGAGTTCTACGATCCGGTAGAAGTGGTAGTAAGCGAGCCTCAAGACCTTACACAATGTGATGCTTCTGGTTATGATCAATTCGACCTGACAGTGAACGACGCTGTGGTTCTTGACGGAGTTGAAAATGCTTCTGAATATCAAATTAGCTACTATGCAACTGAGGCTGATGCTACAGCAGGTACTAACCCGCTAACATCTCCTTATACTAACACGACACAGTTCTTGCAAACGGTATATGTAAGGGCATTTAACACTACTACAGGCTGTAATGGTGTGGCTCCTTTCGATCTGATTGTACAAACGGTATCGCCTGAGTTCACTGTATCGTCAGATGTTTCTATCTGCGAAGGTACTTCTACTACAATAGTGGTTACTCCTGGTAACTACCTGCCTGAAGAAGTTACATATACATGGACACATGACGGCGACACGCTATCAGCTAATACTTCTGAAATCACCGTAACTGAAGGTGGTGCTTATGAAGTTGTAGTTAATAAGAGCGGATGTGTGGGTACAGCTACTGTAAACGTTACTGTAGTACCTACGCCTGTAGCCGATGTACTTACTGATGTAACAGAGTGTGGCCACTACATACTGCCTGCGCTAAGCGCCGGTAATGCATACTATACAGGTACTGGTGGTACTGGCACTATGCTTGCTGCCGGTGATGCTGTAACAACTGTAGGTGCTAATGAGATATTTGTACTTGCATCGAGCGGTACTACACCAAACTGTACAGCTGAAACAAGCTTTACTGTAACCATTACTCCAGCTCCTGAAGTTACAGCTCCTGATGATGTAGTGGCTTGCGATAGCTATACACTACCGGCTCTTGCTGTGGCAGACTATAAGTACTATGCACAAACGCTTGGTGTAAACGAAATTCCTGTAGGTACAGTCATTTCTGCTGACCAAACAATATTTGTAGGCTACACAACTCCAGACGGATGTTTTGGTGAAGACAGCTTTACAGTTACAATTACGCCAACTCCAACTCCGGTTGTTCCTGCCGATGTAACCGTATGCGATAGCTATACTGTAGGTGTTATTCCTGCTGGAAATGCTTACTATGCTCAAACAGGTAGTGTAGGCCCAATTGTTGAAGGTGACGTAATAACTGGTACCCAGACTATCTATGTAGTTGCTACTAACGGAAGCTGTTCTGCTGAAGGAAGCTTTACAGTAACTGTAGTTCCTACTCCGGTTCCTGCGGTTCTGGCTGATCTTTCTGCTTGTAACAGCTATACCATAGGTGCTATACCTGCCGGTAATGCTTACTGGACCGGTGCCGGTGCTACGGGTACACAACTGGTACAAGGTGATGTAATAACTACCTCACAAACCATTTATGTAGTAGCTACAAGCGGTAGCTGTGTGGCTGAAGGAAGCTTTACAGTAACTATAGATACCCTTCCGGTAATTACTACACCTGGTAATCAAACCGTGTGCGACCAGTATGTGCTTCCTGCACTTACAGCTGGCGGTTACTACGCGGCTGCCGGTGGAACATCTCCAATAGCTGAGGGTACTACTGTCTACGAAACACAAACTATCTACGTATACGCTACTAACGGCGTTTGTGTTGACGAGCAAACCTTTGTGGTAACAGTAACGCCTACGCCGCTACTTTCTGTAGAGGTACCAGTAACTACTGAGTGTGACGGAATAAACTTTGTACTTACTGCGGTGTTTGATGATGCCGAAGAAGTGTACAATTCTGATAACGTAACTTACGCATGGACAAATACAACAACCGGTGCTGCTGCCGGAACCGGTGAGTCTATTGTAATTACAGCAGTAGGTTTATATGAAGTTGTGGTAACACCTAACGGTAATACGGCGTGTGCGGTATCTGCTACTATACAGATAGACGATACAAGCTGTGCTGTTCAGCGTGGTATTTCGCCTAACAACGATGGACAGAACGACAACTTCGACCTGTCTAACCTTGATGTGAACAAACTGGAAATATTTAACCGTTACGGTAAAGAAGTTTACAGCTTTAAAGGTGCTTATACTAACCAGTGGGGCGGACAAACCTCAGGTGGAGATGAGCTTCCTACAGGTACTTACTTCTACATGTACCACCGTACTACAGGTGAAAGTAAAACCGGCTGGATTTACATTAACAGGGAAATAAAATAATAATAATACCTTAAGCAGTTATACCCCCGTCCCGGCGGGGGTATGCCACTGCTAAGCAAGACTAACAAAACAAAATACAATGAGAAAACTATACCTGGCGGCAATAGTTGCACTGGGCAGTTTGTATGGGGCTTATGCACAGCAAGACCCTCACTACACCCAGTACATGTACAACATGAACGTAATTAACCCGGCGTATGCTGGTAGTAAAGAGAATATGGCTATCGGCTTGCTGTACCGCAAGCAGTGGGTAGACATAGACGGCGCGCCGAGTACAGGTACGCTATCGGTTCACAGCCCTGCGGGCAAAAACGTAGGTTTGGGACTTTCTGCGATTACCGACAAGATAGGCCCTGTAAACGAGACGAACGTTTACGGAGATTTCAGCTACACCCTTAAGCTTGGAGGCAGCCACAGGCTGGCCCTTGGTTTAAAGGCCGGAGCTACCTTCCACAAAGTAGGTTTATACAGTGATATAGGTAACGGTTTTGTACCGGATCCGGGTGACCCTGCATTCCAGGAGAACGTTAACAACGCGTACTTTAACCTTGGTACGGGTATCTTCTACTACAGCGATAACTACTACCTTGCGTTCTCGGTGCCGAACATGATAAAGAGCAAGCACCTTGATATTACGCAAACCGGTACAGATTACCGTTTTGGTTCAGAAGTATCACACTACTTTGTAACGGGAGGTTACGTATTCCAGATAACCGATAACTTTAAGCTAAAGCCATCGTTTATGTTTAAGTCGGCCTTTGGTGTAGACCCATCGATAGACGGCTCTTTGAACGCCTTGTTCTTCGAGAAGTTTGAGATAGGCGCTACGTACAGGCTTGATGACAGCTGGGGTGGTATGGTAAACTATGCCATAACACCAAACATCAGGATTGGTTATGCTTACGACCACATTGTAAGCGACCTAAAGGTAACCACACCTGCATCGCACGAATTCATGGTACTGTTTGACCTGAACTTCCCGAAAAAGGTATCACGTTCACCACGTTATTTCTAACCTAAAGCACCATAAAATAAGAAGATATGAGAAATCTATATATTACCCTTGGTTTTATGCTGGCTACCGGTTCAGTAATGGCTCAGAGCGATGCCACCAAGGATGCAGACAAGCTTTATGCCCGCATGGAGTATGTTGATGCAGCTACAGCTTACCTTAAAGTAAAAGACAAAGACGAGTATGTAAAGAAGCAACTTGCAGAGAGCTACTACAACATTTTTAACAGCAAGGAAGCTGTAAAATGGTATGGCGAGCTTACAAAGACACAGCAGGATGCCGAGACGTACTACAAATATGCCCAGATGCTGAAAGCAGAGGGCAAGTATGCGGAGGCTAATGCCCAGATGCAGAAGTTTGCTGCGCTTGCTCCAAACGATCAGCGTGCTATCATTTTCAAGCAGGATCCTAACTATTTGCCGAAGCTTCAGAGCCAGGCAAAGATGTTTGAGGAGAAGGCGCTGGACATTAACGACAAGAAATACGGCAGTTTTGGTGGAGTACTTACAGATGATAACACCATCTACTTTACCAGCGCGCGTAATACAGGCAGAAAAACCTATGGTGCCGATGAGCAACCGTACCTTGACCTGTATCAGTCTACCTACAATGCAAACGGTACTGTAAGCGAGCCGGTTCCGGTGAGTGACGTGAATACTAAGTGGCATGACGGCCCTGCTGCAGTAACTGCAGACGGTAACACTATGTACTTTGCCAGCGAAAGCTTTGTAGAAAAAGAATTTGTAAAGGATAAAAAGGCTAACATTAAGCAAGGCCAGGTTTATCTTTACAAGGCTGTTAAGGTAAACGGCAAGTGGGACAAGATACAGGAACTACCATTTAACGATAAGAAATGGAGTACCGGTAACCCTTCAATTAGCAAGGATGGCAAATGGCTATACTTTGCTTCAGACAGGGAAGGCTCTATAGGCGGCAGTACTGACATCTGGAAAGTGGAGGTAAAAGGCCCTAACAGCTATGGTGAGCCTATTAACCTTGGTCCGAAAATCAACACTGAGGGTAGGGAGAGTTTCCCTTTCATCACTGATTCAGACAAGCTTTTCTTTGCATCAGACGGTCGTAAAGGTTTCGGATCTCTGGATGTGTTTGTAATCGACCTTAAAAAAGGTACTGAGGCTAAAAACGTAGGTCTTCCTATCAACTCTGGTAAAGACGACTTCGCGTTCAGCTTTAACGATACTAAAAAAGTAGGTCTTTTCTCAAGTAACAGGGAAGGTTTTGATAAAATTTACCTTGCTACTCCAATATGTGGTGTAGAAGCTATTGTAATGGTTCGCGACCTTAACACAGGCGCACCGATTGCATCAGCAACTGTAGCCATACTTGATGACAAAGGTAACGTAATAGAAACCCGTACTACAGGTACAGATGGTAACCTTACTTACAACATCGACTGTGATAAGGCGTATACCGTACAGGCTACAGCTTCGGGTTACGAAGGTGGTACATTCCCTATAGCTAAAAACCCTGGAGGTGAGCTTAAGGTGGATGCTAAGCTGAAACCGGTAGTGATACCTGTAGATAATGTGATTGTACTTAACGAAATTTATTTTGAATACGATAAGAGCAACATTACTAAACAAGGTGCTTTTGAACTTGACAAAATCGTTGAGATCATGAAACAGTATCCTGATCTTGTTGTTATGGCTAAAGCCCACACCGATAGCCGTGGTTCTGAGCAGTACAACATGAGTCTTTCTAACCGTAGGGCTAAAAGTACAGTACAGTACATTATATCAAAAGGTATAGCTAAAGAGCGTATCTCTGGCCAGGGTTATGGCGAGAGCGAGCCTAAAGTTGCCTGCGATAAGTGTACTGAAGAAGAATATGCACAAAACAGGCGTAGTGAGTTTGTTATCGTAAAGCAGTAAGCTTAGAGATACAAGCAAATAAAGCCTAACGCATACAAATAGTAACACCCCTGCCCGAAATGGCAGGGGTGTTTTTTTCTCCTGATAATACCATAAAAAAACCTCCGTATTGCGGAGGTTTATGCTTTAAAGTAAGATGAATTGTATTAAAAGCAAATCTGTGGGTAAATCATGTTCAGCTGTTTTTTAAACGTATTAATAGTGTCTTCACTATCAGCCGTAATCCTGTAGCGCGAACCCCTGTCTGAAACTGTTTTTTCAAACAGTATGTTGTGTCTTTGTAATAAACGCTCTATGCGGTGGTTGTCTATTACGTTTTTGTACAGCGTGCGGAAAATAGAAATGTGCATGGCGTAAATGTTTTTAGGTTATTACTAATTATTGTTGCTTAAAATTAGCGACACTGTTTGTTATTAGGAAATGGATTAATAAAAGTTTAGCATTTTTTAATCCTTGCTTAATAATACACAGCATTATAGCCTTGTTGCCGAATTTTGCGATAACATTATAATTACACTTTCTTTTTTACGGCTTGTTTAATTTGTGTCCTTGTTTTTTGTTATTATTTATTTTGGTTGGTTTTTTTCAATTAACCTGATGTTTACTGTTACGATAAAAATTGTTTTATCAGTACTGTAGCATTAAGTAAATATCGTTTCACGGTACTACTTGTTATCCGTTTTAGGGATAAATTTCCCTGTTTTGGTATCTATGGTACATTTAGCATAAAAACTCTCTATCGTTTCCGGCTTATTTGTATAAGGGTTTATACCATACTTTAAAATATAACTATCTGCATTATCCGGTTCTGCTATGTTACCATAAAATGCAGTGGGGTTATTGCGAATCCTTTCTTTCCAGTCATCCTCTGCTTTCCTTTCCTCATCGGTTAAAGATGCCCGTCTTTCCTTTTCTTTCTCATCTCTTAGTTTCGTTTCCAATTGTGCAATTTGTGTCAGATGTTGCTGCGACAATGAATCAAATATTGCCCCACTCACAGCTCCGTCCTCCTGATATAACAAGATTTTATGCAACAAAACATCATCTAGTGTTTCGGGTAAATGGCTAAAATCCACGTAAGGTAACTTGGCATCTCTTTCTCCCCTGTACGCTTTGGCTTCTTCAGATTCTTTATAGGCTATATATTGTTCCTGCTGATCTTGACCAAGGAGGTTAAAAACTTCATTATAAATGGTGTTATTTAAATCTTCAATATTTAATAACATCTTCAATTTATATTTTGATAATTCACTTTCATTATCAGAAAAAATAGTTTCTGTAAAAATCATAGTCGTTTAATTTTGGTTGGTTTTTTTAGTTAACCTGATGTTTGCTGTTACGATAAAAATTGTTTTATCAGTACTGTAGCATTAAGTAAATATCGTTTCACGGTACTACTTGTTATCCGTTTTAGGGATAAATTTCCCTGTTTTGGTATCTATGGTATATTTAGCATAAAAACTCTCTATCGTTTCCGGCTCATTTGTATAAGGATTTATACCATACTTTAAAATATAACTATCGGCATTATCCGGTTCTGCTATGTTACCATAAAATGCAGTGGGGTTATTGCGAATCCTTTCTTTCCAGTCATCCTCTGCTTTCCTTTCCTCATCGGTTAAAGATGCCCGTCTTTCCTCTTCTTCTTGGTCACTCAATTTCCATTCGAGTTTAGTTATCTGAGTCTTATGTTTATGCGATAATGAATCAGATATCGCTAGCCGTACTAGTCCATCCTCTTGATATAACAAAATTTTATGCAATAAAACATCATCAAGGATTTTAGGTAAATGATTAAAATCTACATAAGGCAATTTAGCATCTCGTTCTTCCCTGTACGTTTTGGCCTGTTCAGATTCTTTATAAGCTATATATTGCTCCTGCTTATACTGACTAAGGCTGTTTAAGACTTCATTAAAAATAATGTTATTTAAATCTTCTATATTTAATAATAACTTTAATTCATTTTTATCTAGCTCAATGCTGTTTTGTGAAAAAAAATCTATTGCAAAAATCATAGTCGTTTAATTTTGGTTGGTTAAGCTAATTTATGGTATTCAATTCATAATTCATAGGTTATGCCGGGCATTGTTGGTAATAAATAAGGCCCCGATTTCCGGAGCCTTGTTTATATCTTTATTTGCAGTGTAGCATAAAACGTTCTTGGATCGCTGGGTAGTATTCCCGGGCCGGGATACCCTGTAGCACGTCGGGTAAAGTAATAATTGTTTGTAAAGTTATTAATGCCCGCTTCCAGTTTAAAGCGCCTCCACGTATACGATGCCGAGAAATCGGCTACGTAGTAGGCAGGTATCTGCCCAAAGGTGCCGTTTGAATTATCGGTGTCATCGGTAGGTATGTTTTTTGCGTCCGTGTATTGGCTGGAAAGATACGTAAACTGCAGGCTCATCATAAAGTTTTTATACCCGGCTGTGGTGCCGCTTTTTATATTTACCAATGGTACAAATTCTACTTCCTTACCTTTTACTCCTGTAATGTCACTTTTGGTGTATTCTGATTTAGTAAGTGCATTGTTTACAAAAACATTCCATGTAAACGATTCGCTGTCGCGGAAATAAGTGCGGCTTATGTTCCAGTCGGCCAGCATTTCCCAGCCGTAAGTAATGGCCGTACCCAGGTTAGTACGGTAGCGTACCACTGCAGCACCCCCGTTAGGATCTGTGGCTTGTATTTCACCTATTTTTTTGTCGTAAAACAATGCATATATGCTGGTGTCAAACGAAAACCTGTCGTCTATATGCCCGCGCAGCCCCACGTCGCTTGTATAGCCTTTCTCATCCATTATGTTGGGGTCTATAGCTTGGGCAGGACTTACAACGCTAATGTCGCTAAAAGTAACAGAGCGGTAGTTTTGCGAAACGTTTCCGTACCATTCTATGCTGTTTGTAGGTTTATAGCTAAGGCCAACACCCAGTAGTACAAAATTTCGGTTTTTAACCACGTCCTGGTACACGTTCTCGTCAAGGATAATGTTGCCTGCTCCGTCTACGTTAATACGGCGGCGGTAGCCGTTTGCCTCGGTGCGGATGTTTTCAAACCTGAACCCCGGGGTTATAGTAAACTTTGATGACAGCCTGAAAATGTTTTCCCCGAAAAACGACACGTTCTGGTTCGGGTAGGTGTAATCGCTTTGGCTGGTATAGTTCGGAAATTCATCATAAGCAAAATGAAAATCGGGTTCGCTGCCGCTACTTCCGGGCCCTTGCTCCGAAGTGTTTTGTGCATGATAGTATTTGGCACCCACTAACAGGGCACTTTTTTGTTTGCCCAGCGTATATTTTTGCAGGAAGCGCGCTTCGGCTCCCCAGTTTACAAAGTCGCCCACAAGCAGGTCGCGTTCGGTTCCGGGTACGTCGGCAGTACTTACGCGGGTTGCGCGGTAGCCAAGCGCTTTACGGCTTGCATCGAGCCCGAAAAGTTGTAACGAAAAGTTAGCGTCTTCGGTAAACTTATGTTTTAGTTTCAGGGCAAAAAGGTTCCAGTTTACATGAAACCAGTTGCGCGAGCGGTTACTCTGAAACATATCCTGGTTATACATGGCATCGGTAAGGCCACCGGGTTGTTTAGCCAGGTAGTCAAACAATGTATAGTCAAAATGCAGCGACGTTTTTTGCGTAAACTTATAGTTCAGGTTAGCAAAGTAATTGCGGCTGTTAAATTCCGAATTCGGCCTGAAACCATCGCCCTGCTTGTAGTTAAAGAACGTGTAGTAGCTAAACTTGCCCTGTGTGCCACTAAGGCTGGTAAAGTTTGTATACAGCCCGTACGAGCCGCCTGTGTTGCGGCTGATGATTTCTATGGGCTTTGCAGACGGGTCGTAGAACTTAAAATTTACAAGCCCGCCAAATTGCGTGCCGTATTGCAGTGATGCTGCTCCGCGTATTACCTCTATCTGGCTTAGTGCCTCGGTAGGTGGTGTGTAGTAGCTTTCGGGGTAACCCAGCACATCGGCGCTAATGTCGTAACCGTTTTGTCGGGTATTAAAGTTAGAGCTGCGGTTAGGGTTAAGTCCGCGCCCTCCTATGTTTAGCTGTAATCCGCCGTCGCTGTTTTCGTTTATCGTAAGGCCCACAACCTGCCCGTATACCTGGCGGGTGTTATTAGTAGCTTTGTTTACGGTAAGCTTGTCTAGGTTTATTACCTCGGTTTTTTTACCCGCATATATGGCAGTTCCTTCAATATCCCTAAGGTGATTCAGCGCAAAGCGCTTTTCTTTTTCGCGTTGTACCACCACCTCGTTCAGCTCTATGATTTTTTCCATAGAAACTTTGTCGAAAGTAGCATCACCCGGAATTACCTTTTCTAAAAACAGGTATCCTTCCTTATAAAACACCAGTTTATTATCGCCGCTTTTCAGGGCAATGGTGTATGCTCCGGAAGCATCGGTTTTTGTATTGCTGCCCGTTTCCGGGTTTAGAACCTCGACATTTTGCAGGGGCTTACCTTCGGCATCGTTAACTGTGCCGTGTAGTGTACCCTGTGCAAAGGCAGCGGTAATACATAAAAAAAACAGTATGCTAAAAACCTTTGATAGTGTCGTTAAACGGCAGTATCCAGGTTTTGTGGCGGAATGATTCATCTTGTTTCGCAAGGTTAACGTTCGGGTCTATATAAGGGCGGCTCAGGCGACCGTTTAGCGTTACGTAGCTTTTTACGCGCACTTCGGGGTCGGCCATACCTTGTTTTTTATAATAATTGTGCAAAAAATGCGCATATTCAAGAATGAAGTCGGGCTGAAAAGCCATTTGCTTCTCCTGAAAGCGGGTAAGGAACTTACTGTTATCTACCACCGCAAAGGTATGCGTTTTTGGGTCGGAAACACTGAACTGCGCGTAGCCTGCTTTTTCCATAAGCATTACACGCCACGACAGGCGGAAACCTTCTTCGGTCCAGAACAGCTCTCCGGGGTAGCAAAGGTAACGGAAAGGGAACAGCAGTTGTATGATAATAATCAGGGCAAGGAAAGCGGCTTTTAGGTTATTAGTTGCTGGTTGTCGGTTGTCGGTTGTCGGTTCCTTGACAGTAGGTTCAAGCGAAGTTGTTCCCCTCTTGAGAGGGGCTAGGGGTGTGTTGAACCTGAAACCTGAAACCTGAAACTTTAAACTATTCAATACCTTCCTATGGAAATCCCCACTAAAAAATATGAGTGTAGAAACAATCATTACAAACGGGAAAATACCAATAGGGAACAGGATGCGCGTAAGCACATGGAACACCACCACCAGTATAAAGGCAAACCAGCGTGTGCGTTTGTTTAATAAAAGAAAAGGAATGCTTAGGTCATAAACAGTGCCTATGTAACTAAAGGCATAGGCAGCCCATTCTTTACCCATAAGCGGCCCGATTACAGGCAGGTGGGCATTGGCCGGGAGCCAAATCCTTAACGGTTGTGCGTGCAACAGCCAGTCGGAATTCAGTTTGGCAATGCCGGCGTAGAAGTATACAATTCCTAAAAGGATTTTCAGTACGTCTACAGTGTAGCGGGGTACGGTATTGCGGAATAGTTTTGGGTCTTTATGGGCATCGACAGAGAAAAATGCGTTTGCAGGAAGGAACATCATTACAAAACTCACCACCGAAATAAAGTAGTAGTGGTTAAGGTAGGTGGTTTTGTCCATAAGCTCTATGTAAGTAAAGCTCAGGAAAAACAGTATAATGCCCAGCCTGTACTTATATCCGAAAGCTACCATAAGTGCCGATACCG
Source organism: Flavobacterium sp. RHBU_3 (assembly GCF_046613565.1). NCBI lineage: Bacteria > Pseudomonadati > Bacteroidota > Flavobacteriia > Flavobacteriales > Flavobacteriaceae > Flavobacterium > Flavobacterium sp. RHBU_3. The sequence continues at coordinate 345,494 of NZ_JBKJHC010000002.1, forward strand.
CACAAACTATAAACAATAGATAGGTGTATACGCCAAAGGGTTTTACCCAACTAAAACCGTAATAGGTGAAATGAAAAACAGGCTTTATGTAAAATTTATCAATCCAGCCGTTTAGCGCAAAACGCAGCATTCCTAAAAACATCATGATGCCGAACGCAAGCCTGTAAAAGGCAAGCGATGCGGCATCAGTGTATGCGTTCAGGTAGGCCTGTATGTTGCGCTGCATGGACTAATAAATTAATCGCCGTCGCCGTCTACGTAGTCTATGGTAAGGCTCAGGGCACTAAACATATCTACTTTAAGGTATACCAGCAGTTGTTGCATCTGGTCATAAGAGGCCACCATTTTGGTGTTATCGTTGGTTACCTGCTGGCTAAGGCTGTTGCTTAGTGCAGCATTTGTAGTATTTACGGTGGTATATTGAGCGTTAATAATATCGCTAAGGTTCTGTCCGCTCACCTTGGCACCCACAGCATCAAGGTAACCTTTAAGGCTGGCGCCACTTGCTGAACCATCAAAAGACGTACCGTTAAAAAAGTTTTTACTGGCAGCAATAGCCTCGTTAAGCAGTGCTTTGCCGGCATTGTCGTTGTAGTATGCTTCTACCTTTTCAGGGTAAAGCACGCCGTTACTAAACAATCCGGCCGGTATACCCACTTTAGGGGCGCGTATGTCTTTTTCCAGGTTCTTTACAAAGTTGTTTGCACTTTGGTTTAGCGATCCGGTTACTACATTGCTGTTGTTTACAAAGGTATCGCGGTAACCACCGTTCCAGTCGGCAACAATTGCAGCCGATGTTGTTTTTAGCCTTGTAGCTACAGCCGTAAGGTACTGCTTGTAAGCAACGGCATTAGCATTTGTGGTATAAAAGGCAAGGGTTTCGTCGTTCGTATCGCCCAATCCGAACAGCAGGTAGTCCAGCGCCGGGAAACCCTGGCGTACAAACTGTGCCTGTAGTTCCAGGTTATAGCTGCCCGATGTTATGTTGCTTTCTATACCGGCAGCATCGGTAGGGTAGGTGTTGGCAGACTCAAGCAGGTTAAGATCGGTAGCCTTACCTATGTCAAATAAAGCTACGTGCTGGTAAGCCTTAAAAGCATCAAGCCATGCAGCCTGTAGTGCTTCAAGGTTTGTAGCGTTAGGATTTGCAGTAAAAGTATCTGTACTTGTTTTAAGTGTACCGGTAGCCGTGTCGTATGCGGTGTAGGCCGGTATTATTAAATTATCAGCCCAGTTTGTAAGCATGGCTGTTTTATCGTAATTAGCTGTGTTGTTGTTTCCTCCGTCTGAAGAAGAACATCCCACTAGGGTAATTGCTATGGCTATAAATGCGAACAGCTTTTTCATCCTGAAAAAATTTTTGCAAAAATATAAAACACAGAGTATTTATATTTAATTATTCTAAATAAATTTTTTTGTGATTGTCCTTGCATGGTTTTTAAAAGTTCTTAATTTTGCCTTGTTTTTAATAAATCTAAATAAGGATATAAATGAAAAGAACAATATTCAGCCTTACGGCATTAGCCCTTGCAGGATTAACCATTACTGCCTGTAGCGATGATGATAACGGTAAAAGCCAGAAACAACTGGTGGTAGAAAACTATGCTAACATAGTGTACCAAAACTACAAAGACGCCCTTACCGATGCCGAAACTCTTGAGGCTGCTATTAATACTTTTACTGCAAACCCTAACCAGGATACTTTTGATGATGCTAAAGATGCATGGAAAGATGCCCGTGAAAGCTACGGTACCACTGAAGCTTTCAGGTTTGCAAACGGTCCTATAGATGACGAAAACGGTCCGGAAGGCTTGCTTAATGCATGGCCGCTGGATGAAAACTATATAGATTACGTAGACAACAACGGTACACCACTATACGGTGGTATTATAAACAGTACTGCTATTTACCCTACACTAAGCAAAGAGCTTCTGGAAAGCCTTAACGAAGGTGGTGGTGAAAAGAACATCAGCGTAGGATACCATGCTATAGAATTCCTGCTGTGGGGCCAGGACCTTACTGCACCATCGGCATTTTTGGCAGGACAAAGGTCGTATACCGACTATACTACCGGACAAAACGCTGAACGCAGGAAACAATACCTGAACATTTGTGCCGACCTGCTTACAGACCACCTTACCTACCTGGTAGACCTATGGGCTCCGGGCGGAGACTACAGGAGTACATTCCTTTCGCTTAATACCGATACTGCACTTACTAACATTTACCTGGGCATAGCTACACTGGCTACTGCCGAGCTGCCTGTAGAGCGTATGTCGGTAGCGCTGAACAATGCTGACCAGGAAGATGAGCACAGCTGTTTTAGCGACAACACCCACAGGGATATAACCCAAAATTTACAGGGTATCATTAACGTATACCACGGTACTTACGGCAGCATCAGCGGGCCATCACTTGCTGATCTTGTAGAAAAAGCGAATGAAGAGTACTACACCAGCACAGAAGCTGCCATAACCGATGCGCAGACTAAAGTAGCCGCTATGTACATTCCGTTTGACTATGCTATTTCGGGTGGAGCTTCATCTGCTGAAGGTGCTAAGGTAAAAGCAGCGTATGATGCCATAAAAGATAATTTCGGTGCAAACCTGCTTGCCGGTTCTGTAGCCCTTGGGCTTACTGTAAATCCGTAAGCAGTAAATTTTTAATAGTTTTATTCAGGGAAAGTGCCGTACATTTGCGGCACTTTTTCCGGTTTATATATCAAAATGAAAAACAGTATTTTAGGCATGCTGCTGGCACTGGGTATACATAGTACAGCCTGCAATAACAACGAAGATTATCATCCGCTTACCGCAGAAGAAGGCGAGCAATACAGTGGTGGCAGTGTAACGGTGGCTAATGCTACCGAGGAGGCTTTCGGGTTCTCTGCGCCGCAGCTTACCACAGACCAGGCCGTAGATTTTGGGGTAGGTAACTCGTTTTTCCGCCAAAGCTGGGTTTCGGCACCATCGAGCACTACTGCGCGCGACGGGCTGGGGCCGTTTTTCAATGCTATATCGTGTGCCGCCTGCCACTTTAAGGACGGGCGCGGGCGTCCGCCGGGATTTGATGGCGAAATGGCTACAGGGCTGCTTATGCGCCTTAGCCTGCCGGGCAGTGATGCCTATGGCGCCGCACTGGTAGACCCTGTATACGGGCACCAGCTGCAAGACCTGGCTATACTGGGCCAAACCGTAAAAGGTACGTATACCATAACCTACACTACCATTACCGAAACACTGGCCGACGGTACTGTAATAAGCCTGCAAAAACCTACATACAATATCAACAACCTGGGCTATGGCAGTCTGGCTCCCGGTATACTTATATCGCCGCGTGTGGCTAACCAAACCATAGGACTTGGGCTACTGGAGGCACTGGACGAGCAAACCATACTGGCGCTTGCCGATGAAAACGACGCTAATGGCGACGGCATATCGGGACGTGCTAACTATGTGTATGACGTAATGAGCGGTACAACTGTGCTTGGCCGTTTTGGGTGGAAAGCAAACCAGCCAAACATAAGGCAACAGGTAGCTGCTGCTTTTGTAAACGATATGGGCATAACATCGTATGTGTTTCCTAATGAAATATGCCCTCCGGGTGTAGACTGCGATGCCATACCAAACGGTGGTTCGCCCGAAATAAGCAATGAAAACCTTGATAAAGTGGTGCTGTACAGCCAAACGCTATCGGTGCCTATTCGCCGTAACTTTGACGAGCAGAATGTACTGAGGGGCAAAAAGATATTTAACGATATTAACTGTGCTGCCTGCCATACTCCGAAGTTGCAAACCGGCAACAGCCACGCTATAGCGGCCCTGCGCAACCAAACCATACGCCCGTATACTGATATGCTGCTGCATGACATGGGCGATGCACTCTCTGATAATGCTCCTGATTTCCTGGCCACCGGAAATGAGTGGCGTACACAGCCGCTATGGGGTATCGGTCTTATCAATACTGTAAACGGGCATACCCGCCTTTTACATGACGGACGCGCGCATAACGTTACCGAAGCCATACTGTGGCACGGAGGTGAGGCACAGCAGAGCAAGGAGAAGTTTAAGCAACTTACTGCTAAGGAGCGCGAAGACCTGCTGGCGTTTATAAACTCACTATAGGTTAAAACCCAAAGCGGTAGTTTAACGATGCCAATACTGATTTTCGGCCGCCCAGAAAGCCGAATTCGGTGCGCATTTGCCAGTTGTGGTTAAACTGGTATTGTCCGCCCACACTCATGCTCCATGACGATATAGGCCGTTTTTTTAGCGAATAGTGTATCGTAGTGTCCGATACGTCTATGCCGCTAAGCTTGTCTTTTATCTTGTCGGCTATTTGTTTTACTACAACTTTTTGAGCCGGTCCCAGGTTTTGGTACCAGTCGGTATTTTCTATGTCGAAATCCGCAATTTGCCCATTTACACCCAGGTCGCCCATATTAATGGCACCTTCGGTCGTATTGTTCAGGAAAATTCCGTTGGCACCTACCCAAAGCCCAACGTTGCGGTCGGGTTTGCGGCGTGCCTGAAATATATGCCCTATCCTGGGCGATACCATTTGGGTATGTATAGCACCCTGTATTTCCTCAAAATAGGTCCAGGTGTGGTTGTAGTCAATGGTTCCGAATATTTCCTTATAGCGCCCACCAAACGTTACCCCCGCACCTACGGTATTACCACTAAAGTTTACCGTAGAAGAAAACTGTACAGGAGCCACCAGGCTTACAGATGTTTCTGCCCATGTACGGCCTGCTATTACATAAAAATCTAAAAAGGGTATCGCCCATACGTCTATCCTGGCATTAAGCACATTAAGATTGGCTTTGGTTTCCCCAAATTTTATAAATTCCAGCGGCGCCATGTCGCCATCGTTTACACCCACCTTCAGGTCTTTTACCGTTACTTCCTGGCTGGCTATCATGCCGTTTATCATTACCCCCATCGGGTACGGGAAGTCTACACCGCGCTTGGTTACTTTTTTACCCCACACGGGCAGCTTATAAGGCCATTCGCTGTTTTTTATGCTGTCCATATACTGCGGGCGGTTGTCTATAACTTCCTGTGCCTGTGTTATGGAAAATGAAATTAGTAACAATATAATCAGGGTAGGTTGTTTTATACGCATGGTGTCAGTTTATAAAATGGTGGGTTCAGTTAGTGTTTATACGGTGGGGCTTTTAATTTTCTGTTTTCTCTTTCTGTACTTTTTTATCTCCCTGTATGGGTATGCCTACACCTATCTGGAAGTAATTGTTTTTAGCATTAAAGGGTACATCATTTTTGTAGATGTTCATAAAACCGGCTACGTACCTAAGGTTTATATGTACACCTTTTCCTTGTTTTAATGCATACTGTAGATCAATACCACCACCAAAGTCAAAGGTTTTAAAATAGCTTCCGGTATTGTAACGTACCGTTTCCAGTGATCCATCTTCCCTTTCGTAATGGTAATAGTCGCGTGCGCGCAGTTTTATTCCTATCTGGGGCCCTGCTGCCACACTCCAGCTTGGCGTAACGTTATAACGCAGCATGGGTACCAGTTCAAAGTAGGTGAGCTTTCGCCTTATGGTGCCCTCGGCGGGGTAATCGGCATCGGCGACAAGCGTGTACGATGTGGGCAAATCTTCGCCACCTTTCGGGGCTTTAAAACTCATGGTGTTGCTTATCATCCATTTATCATTAATAATAATATCAGTATATGCACCCACGCCCAACCCGGTATCGCCACTGCCCCCGGGGGTATTGCTCAGCCATGTATACTGCGGAGCCAGGTAGAGTCCCATCTTCATTTTGTCTGAAACCAGCTTATCGCCAAAAATAAGTGCTATAAGTGCCTGTGCCCTTAGGGTAGATGCCTGAAAAACAATCAGGGTGGTGCACAGCAGTTTTGTTAGGGTACGGTTTGTTATCATAGGCTTTTGTTGGCTTTATATTATTACATCAGATTATCACAGTTTTAAATTTTAGAGAGGCCAATGCCCAGGCTGTCCAAGGCTATCTTCATGGCTTTCACGTCTGTTTGCGGTAACAGTGTTACTCTGCTGGCGGGCAGTATTATTACTTTTCCGGTCATTGTATTTCCGGCGGTGGGTATAAACATTACCAGTCTTCCGTCGTCCATGGTTTCCATAAGGAATGCCGGTAGCACAGTATCACCTTCGTTTATCCATGCGGCGCATTTATAGGGTAGCGGACGTTTGTTTTCTTCCAACTTGGATAAGGCCATTTCGCGGTATGCCGAGTAGCCCGGGATGTTGCTCATAAGCTTGTGGTCTACCCAGGCACTTACAGCTTTAAAGAAGGCAATACGCATAAGGTACCCACAAATAATGCAAAACAAGATAAGACCCAGCGCGCTGAGTATGGTGCCGCCCGAAATACCGATAAAGCTGGTAAGGCCAAATACTGCGGCTACTTTATCGGTAAAACCGGTAAGGAACTGGAATACCTTAGTAAATAGTACTACAAGGATGAGCAGGGGTAACAGGAATATAAGCCCTGCTATAAACGTGTCGCGGAGTTTTATAAAAAAGGTTTTCATACACCATTTTTATTTAGATGGATATACCGTTTTCCAGTCGTTTTTAATGCTTATTACCTGCCATTTATATTTTGCCGCCCAGTTAAGCGATTTGTTATCCTTTTCCTGGTAGTAAGCTTCGCGGGCTTCGTCGTCGTGGTTTATAATAAGTTGTAACGAAGGCTTATTGCCTCCCTGCGAAAAACGCAGCATGTATATATCGCCGCCACCGCCTTCGTTTCCGCAGGCCAGTATGGGGCGTTTGCCTATGTGCTGCCATATGTTTACCGGTTTTTCCTGTTTGTCGTTAAAGGAGGCAAGGCCGGGCAGGCGCATTACGTCGTTTACTCCGGTAGTATCGGCATACTCGCTTTTAAACTGCGTACCTATTACCTGCTCCGGCGGTATGCCGTAGTATTGCTGCGATATGGCACGTATAAAATCAGTAGTACCACCCGAGCAGATGTAGGTTTTAAAACCGTTGTTGCGCAGGTACTCTAATAGTTCCAGCTGGGGCTGGTACACAATTTTAGCCACCGGCATGCCCGATGGTGTTTTTGCATTAGCAAAGAAAGTGGCAGCTTCTGTGGCAAAAGCTTCGGCACTCATGCCGGTATGGGTGCTTACCACAAGTTTTACAAGGTCTTCCTGATGTAGTGTTTTCAGGTAAGCGGTGTCGTTTTCCAGTATGGCTTTGTAGGGTTGTTTTTCTTTCAGTTCAGGTTTTTTCTCCGCTTCCTTTTTTACCAGGTAAAAAACGAACAGTTCCTGCACAAGTGGTTTTTCGCACCACAGGGTGCCATCGTTGTCAAAGGTGGCTATGCGGTCTTCGGGTGCTACATAATCAGGACTGCCCTCTGTACTCACCTTGGCTACAAAATCCATTATTGCGGTTTTTACCGGGCCGTCGTTCCAGGAAGGTAGCGGATTTGTTTGTGCTGACTGTACCTCACTTTTAATTGTGATTTCTTTTTTACAGGAAACCAGCGTGGCAGTTACTAATATAAAAACGTAAACGAATGATTTAATTTTACCCATGTTTTCTGCTTTCTTTATGATTATACACTACTACTATATAACACCGGCGGTAATGAAGTTCCGCGAAAAAAAGTTGACAAAACCGGAGGCCTGGAATCTTTAGCCTTTGAAAAACAATTAAATATACAAATTAGAACGCACTTGTAGCATTATACTGTAAGTTTTTTACAGCGATAAGTTTACGTTGGTTTTTTGTTTATAGAAAAAAAGCCGTGGAGTTGTTGTTTTAAAAGCTTATAGCTTATGCTGTCCCTCTTCATTAATACGCTTTAGCATGGCTACTGTAGCCAGTACACCTGCTTCTTCATTTAGCCGTTGCCCTTCATACTCTATACCTATATAGCCGTTGTAGCCGCTGTTTTTTACAATACTCAGCATACGGTGGTAGTCTATGGTGGTTTCGTTTCCTGCAACGTCAAAATCGTAGGTTTTGGCACTTACGCCCTTTGCCCAGGGCATCATTTCGGCTACGCCTTTATAGCGGTCGTATTGCTCTATGCAGAGGCTGGGCCATTTTTTGTCGCCTTCACGTCGTATGCAAAAGTTACCCAAATCAGGCAGTGTACCGCAGTGAGGCAAGTTTACGCCCTGCATTACCTGTGCCAGTAGTGCCCCATTACTACTTAGCCCGCCGTGGTTTTCCACTATAATGTTTAAGCCGCTACCTTGTGCTTGGTTGCACATTTTTTGCAGTCCGGCTATAGATGCCCGTACCCATGCAGCAGCATCGTGTTCCGGGCCGCCGGTAAGGTTTACCCTCAGGCTATGGCAGCCCAGGGTAGTGGCGGCTTCTATCCATTTTTTGTGGTTTTCTACTGCCTGGTTTTGCTGTGTTTCATCTTCCGATGCCAGTGCCCCCTCATTGTCTACCATTATCAGCAGGTTGTTCAGGCCGTGGTCTTCACTGCGTTTTTTTATTTCAGATACAATGTTTTTAAAAGCGGTGCTGTCTTGCGCTTCGGTTGCATAGAAACGCGACACGTATTCTACGGCTTCAAACCCCATGGCCTGGGCTTTTTCTGCAAAAAGCATTCGGTCCATCTGCCCGGCAAAAATGGTATTGTGAAACGACCATTGTGCCAACGAAAGTTGTAATGGAGGAGGAGTTGTCATTTTTAGTTGGATTTCACTACTAAGTTAAAAAATTTTTGCGGTGCTTACTATTTTTTTATTTTAGCAAATATCTTATCCGCTATGAAAAAAATACTACTACTGCTTGTTTGTTGTTTGTCTGTGTCTGCTGCTTTTGCCCAAATGGAGGAAGCCGGTTTTGCTGAGAAGTTGTTTAAGGCCTGCATAGCCGACAATAGGGATGCTTTCCTGGCGTTTCGTCCTACTAAGGAGCAGCTGGGTCGCTATATGAAAGAATCGGTACCCGGAGATACCATTACCCCACAAATGCTTACTGGTGCTTACGATTTTCAGTTGGATAAAGCGCTGTTAGGTTACAATACCTTTCAGGAGGCGGTAGCAGCTTTGGGTATTAACCCTAAGGATTGTAAAGTAACCAATACGTCTAACGAGATAAGCGATTCTGAACTTAAAAAAGGCGATAAAGTTGTGGGACTTGCCAAATCTAAAGACATAGTAGTGTATTTTACCTCCGGGAAAAAGAATTATGCTTTCCTGGTTAGTGGCGCTATTAAAATTGACGGTAAATGGTACCTGGGTTCGCAGCCGGTAGGTATCAGCGATATGAACAAATAGGTGTAAACTAAATAGCTATACTGAATGCCGGGGCTGCTGCTCCGGTTTTTTTTTTGACCGTTTCCTTTAAGTTTATGTAAATGGTCATGAATACCATAAGTAGGTTTTGACAAAATCCATATCTTAGCCTTTTAACCAAACAAACTATTTTAATGGAAAACCCTACCCAAACCATTCGCTGGGGCATTATAGGCTGCGGTGATGTTACCGAACGAAAGAGCGGGCCGGCATATCAAAAAACCGATGGTTTTGTGCTTAAAGCCGTAATGCGCCGCGATGCCGAAAAGGCTGCCGACTATGCCCGCAGGCACAATGTAGAAAAGCATTATGCCGATGCCGATGCACTTATTAACGACCCTGACATTGATGCGGTATACATAGCCACTCCACCCGATACCCATAAATACTATGCCCTTAAGGTAGCCGCAGCCGGTAAGCCGTGCTGTATAGAAAAGCCTATGGCACCTACCTGGCAGGAATGTGTAGATATTACTGAGGCTTTTGACAGCAGGAATATCCCGTTGTTTGTGGCGTATTACCGCAGGTCGTTGCCGCGTTTTTTAAAGGTGAAGGAATGGATAGAAGAAGGCAGGATAGGTGAGGTACGCCACATACATTGGCATCTTACCAAGGTTCCGTCTGAGGTAGACCTTTCGGGCGAATACAACTGGCGTACCGATTCGGTTATAGCTACAGGGGGCTATTTTGACGATCTTGCAAGTCATGGCCTGGATTTGTTTATTTACTACTTTGGCGATGTACTGCAGGTAAATGGCATTAGCCTTAACCAGCAGGGGCTATACAGTGCTAAGGATGCCGTGGCAGCGAGCTGGCTGCACAGTAATGGTGTTACAGGTACGGGTTCGTGGAACTTCGGTACTTATAAACGCGAAGATGAGGTGAGTATTTATGGCAGTAAGGGTACTATAAAGTTTGCCGTGTTTGAGGAGGTTCCGCTTACGCTGACTACCGAAGCCGGAACGGAAGAGCTGGTTATTCCGCATCCCGAAAACATACAGCTGTACCATGTACACAACATGCGCGACCATCTTTTGGGTAAAACCACGCACCCGTCGTCCGGGCATACAGGTGCCCATACTAACTGGGTTATGGATAGGATTATAGGTAATTTATAGTAAGGTATATAAAATAAAAAAGCTCCGCGAACGGAGCTTTTTTGCTATAACCAAACCTCATTTTATCGCGCTGCAACGGTTTCAACAAACGTTTTGTTGCTGTAACCAATAACCAACGTGAACTTTTTAGCTGCAGACTTAGTGATGTCAAAACGTTTTGCAACTTTTTCGCCTTCAAACTTTTCGCTGTAAAGCTCGTTGTTGGCTTCATCATACACTTTTATGTCTACAGGTGTAGTGTCGTTTTTAGTAACCTGTACAGTAACAATACCATCTTTAGTAAAGATTACAGGTTTTGCAATTTCTGTAACTGCTTTTTCGTTTACAGTAGCTACTTTTCCGCTGATAGTAATTTCGTGGCGGGCTACTTTTTCAGCAGTTTCAGTTTCCAGGTAGTAAGTACCGTCTGGCAGAGCATTCAGGTCGTAAGTCCTGTTTATTTTGCCGTCTTTGCTTTTTACGGTTTCGTCAAAAATCTCAGCTCCGTCTTTAGCATATAGTGCAACGTGTACATTTTTAGTTTCAGTAACGGTGAAGCTGATAGCTTTACCAGCGCCTTCTTTTGCTTTTACAAGAAAGTCATTGTCGTTAGCGTAAGTACTAACCGTAGCTAACATTGCAACAAGGGCGATTCCGAATTTCATCATAGTTTTCATAATCAACAGCATTAAGGGGTTGTACATCTTCTTATTTGATGATGCTAAATTACAACCGTACTATTGAAAATGTTACAACAATATTTTCCTCTTTGTATACAATTTTAACCTTACGAAAACGTTTTTTAGTTAAATTGAGCCAATTTTGGCATATATTGATTACCTTCGTAATGAAAAATGCAACATTTTTATGAAAAACACCCGCGCATCTTTTGAGGTAATTGAACCCTCTTTCGGGAGCAGTTTTACCTATACAAATTTTGAACAGAATAGTAATATCCGTTCGCACGTTTGGCATTATCACCCCGAAGTGGAGCTTGTATATGTAAACGGAGGGTCGGGTAAGCGTCAAATAGGCAGCCATATTTCGTATTATGCTGAGGGCGACCTTATATTAATAGGAAGCAATTTGCCTCATTGTGGTTTTACAGACGATACTACCGGTAATAAGCGTGAAACGGTAATACAAATGAAACCCGATTTTTTGGGCGAGACTTTTATGGCACTGCCTGAGACCAAGAGTATTTCGGCATTGTTTGAAAAGGCAAGGGGAGGTATAGCTTTTGGCCCGGATGTGCGTTACCTTGTGGGCGAGCGTATGGAAGAAATGGCCACCATGCACCCCTTTGACAGGTTGCTGACCCTTATAAGTGTGTTGCACGACCTGGAACAAACCGAAGACTATAAGACGCTTAATGCCGAAACCTTTGCGCTGGAAACCCATGTGCAGGACAACGACCGTATTAATATGGTGTTCAACTTTGTGAAGGATAATTTCAGGGAAACCATAGCGCTGGATGAAGTGGCCGATATGGCCAGTATGACGGTGCCGTCGTTTTGCAGGTACTTTAAGAAGATGACCCGAAAAACCTTTGTGCAGTTTGTAAACGAATACCGTGTGGTGCACGCCTGTAAGTTATTGGCCGAAAAACCCATACCTATTAGTGAGGTGTGCTACGAAAGCGGGTTTAACAACTTTAGCCACTTTAATAAGTCGTTTAAGGAAGTTACCGGTAAAAGTGCATCGCAATACCGTATGGAGCTAAAAGCGCATTTGGTTTGATGAAATGGGTTATGCGGTGATGTGGTTATTTGTTTATTCGGATGTGAATCATGGGTTTAGCTTTTAAATCAACTTCGGTTAATTTCGAATAAACAAATCACCGCATAACCTTAAATTTCGTGCAGGCTTACTACCTGGTCGCCTATAAACCAGCGGCCTTTAAACACTATTGCTTTTGGTACCACAAAGGCAAATTTTTTACCACCCGATGTAAAGTACAGCGAAACAAAATTGTTGTAAACAGAGCCTACCTTTTTTTTGTTTACCATTATTTCAATGTCGTTTTCGTTTATGTCGCTGCCTGTTATGGTAATGTCTGTAGGGTTTACGCCAAACTCCTTAAGCCCCTTTGGGAAAAGCTTAAAACCAAACATAGCGCCCTGTATGCCTTTAGGGTAATATTTCTTCACTACATCTTTCGGGAAAGCTTTCTTTTTATCGGCTATTTTAAAATAGGCTGTAAGTATCGGGTCTGAAGGGTATAACCGCCTAAAGGCTTTTTCGTCGTTTTTAAGGCAGGCTTTAAACGCTAGGCGTGCAAGTTCCTCTCCGGTTTTTTGTGCAAAGAGGCTGGCCGAAAACAGCAATAGTAATATTAGGTAAGTGGTTTTCATAATATGTGTGTAATTAATGCTTAAACGGCAAAGCAGCCGGTTACATTATATAGCCAAGTTAATAAAAAAACTTTTACAGTTACACAGCTTATGTTGTAAATAAAATATTACATTTTAGTTTTGTGCTAATAAAAAAAGCCGTCCTTAAAAGGACGGCTTAATGCTGTATCTTAGAAAAGATTATTCTAATACTTCAAAATCCTGTACATCGCCTGCCTTAGCATTACGTACGTTTAGTGCATTACCGTCGGTATCGGTTACAAAAGCCACAAACTCCAGGTTAGCAGCATTGCTTACGTTAGCCGGTACCGGTACGCTAAAGGTGCGTGTGTACGTGTTGTAAGTTGTAGTTTGTGCATTGTCTATAGCATCGCCCATAATGTTAGTAAGCGGGGCACGCAGTATATGGTTGTGTACCCAGTCTTCTATAAGGTCTACACCATCATAATAGCTGGTATAGTTGTGTTGCTCATATACTATGCCGTTTTCCAGAACGTATACCACCAGTTTCAGGTTGCTAAAGTCTTTGCTGAACTTAACGTTTACATCAAGGTTTATGGTGCCGTTTTCTACTGTAGGAGTAAGGGCAAGACCTAGGCGCGGGTTTTCACCCTGTGTAAGGGCTATAACCTTATCTATATTGTTTGGTTCAGGGCCTGTCCAGCGTGTTTTGCGGTTCAGGAAACCTTTAGGATAGCCGGTAGCATTCAGTGTACTTTCCAGTGCGCTGCTGTCGTAGTTAAACGGATCGTAGTCGGCATTGGTAGGTATACTGCTTGCACGGTGTATAGCAGCCACTACCACATCGTCGGTTTGTGCGTGTACCAGTTCTATGGCGTATGCCACACGGGTACACCAGCCACACCATGTGCCTGTATAATCTTCTATAAGTACCCTTTTGCGGAAGTTTAGGTCAGTACCGTCACCAAAGCTTACAGTAAGCGGCTGAGAGGTAAGGCTGCCGTAGCGCGCAGTTATCACGTGGCTTGCTATAACGTCTGATGTAAGGGTGTTTCCGTCTATCTCATTACCATCTGAAAAAAACGTAGCCTCGGCAGTATGGTCAGTGCCGTTGTTGTCTTTTGCAGTAAATGTAATGGTTTGTCCTACCAGCTTGTTAGAGTTGTCTGCTGTAAGTATTACTGAGTCATACGACTGTAGTATCTCATAGTCAGTACCGCATCCGGCAAGGGTAAGCAATGTGGCAAACAGTAGTGCGAAAATCTTTTTCATTCTTATTATGGTTCAGTACCGCGGTTAACGCTACTTAGTTTTTTACGATTTTGATATCGGCTTTTTTGCCACCTGCAGTAAACCTTGCAAAGTATACACCGTTAGTAAAACCGGCTACATCTATGCTTTGGCGGCCTGTGGTAATGTTAGCCGACTTAAGTAGTTTACCGTTTATGTCAAATATCTGAACAGCACCTGTTACAGTAGCATCTATGTCAAGAGTGCTGTTTACCAGTGTGTTGTTTAGGTTTAGCCCCATATTTTTAAGTCCGTTTACATCGGTTACAGCAGCTGTAGGGCTGTATATGTATGTAAAGGTTATAGGTGCGCTGGTTACTGTGTTGTTTGCATCTGTAATTACAAACGAAAGGTTGTATACTACATCTTCTCCGGCTACAGTACCCGGGTTTTGGTTAAAGAAGTGGTTGTCACCCTGAGATGCAGCTCCCGGATCTAGCGGGTATTCAGATGGGTATTGTGGTACTAATGTACCTGCTGCGATAGAATATAAACATATGTTATAGCATAGTTGCAGGTTATCTCCGTTAGCGTTGTTAGTAATAGAGTTTACCCTTACAGCTGTATATAAAGTTTCTTCAGTGTTGTTTACAACAGTAAAGTTTAGTTTGTTGCCTTCGTATTGTGTTGCAGCAGCAATACTGCTTGTGGTATAGGTGTCACCGTCATTTATTGTTCCTCCGCCCTGTTTGTTTACGGTAATCTGGGCACTCATCATAGCCCCGTAAGCAAGGGCCGCCATCAGCATTATTTTTTTCATGGTAATTTTAATTTTCAGTAGTTTGTGGTAATTCTTTATTTAAGTAAAAAGGCTACCGGATGCATAGTGTCGCACCCGATAGCTTTCTTTGTAAGTTTTTATGTGGTAAAAAAGGGCAAACCTTATTTTATTATAATTTTTTGAGTTTGGCTTGTAGTAGCACCTTTTACCTGAGCTACATACACACCTGTTTGTAGGTTGCTTAGGTTAATGCTGCCACCGTTTTGTACACCTTGAGCAGTAAATACTGTTTTACCTGTAAGATCTGTAATAGTTACATTAACAGCTTCCTGAGTAGTAAAGTTAAGTACACCTGTTGTAGGGTTAGGGTATATGGCAAACTTGTTAAGTTCATTTTGTCCTACACCTGCAGCAGCTTCTGATTTAAATGCAGAAAGCACAATCATAGAAGTACCGAAGTTACCTGCCTCTTGTTGTAGTATAGTACCACCGTTAGCATCTAAAAGCTCTATACCGTTAAAGTCCTGAGTTGTAAGAGACCATCCGTCGCCGTAAGCATCGTATAGGTTTACAGTGTAGCAGTCTGTAGTATCAGGTACTGTAAAAGTAGATGTTTTTACAGTGTTAGCATCAGCACCACCACCGTTAGCGCTGCCTACATAAGGACCGCCTGAAGCAATAATAGATCCTGTACCATCTTCTATACTCCAGCTTATTTCTGTAGGGTAGTTGTCAGTGTATACGTTTACAGTAACTTCACCTGTAGCTTGTTGAGCAACGATTACATCAAAATCTGCTTCAGCAAGCTCTGTGCTGAATGGAGTTGTAGCGTTAACGTCAGTTACCCTTACGTTGTAAGTTTTGCTGGCATCAAAGTCATATGAAGGGAAAGTTTGTACTGATTGAGAAAACTGGGTAAGGTTACCGGTATAGCTTTTAGTAGCTACTACAACACCGTCTTCTTCCAGTACAAGTGTAGCAGAAGTAATGGCGTTTTTACCGTAGTTTTTCATTTTTGCTTTTACTGTAGCGTTGCTGTCACAAAGCCTTAGGTCAGATACTGTAGCTACAGGGTAGTTTTGTACGCCTTGTAGTGTAGTGCCACAACCTGTACCGCTTGTAGACTGAATGCTGTTCCTTATAGCACTAACTGTAGGCTGTGTTAGCTCAGTAAGTACACCTGTAGTACCACAAATTTTATATACTGTAGGGAAATAAGCAATGTCAAGCAGTGAGCCTAATGATCCGTCGCCATCATCTATAATAGGATAGTTAGTACCTTCTACCCAGTTACCTTGTGTTGTACTAACATCACTTGCAGTGTTAGTTCCGTAAAGGCTTTCTACTGATGTTCCAGGGTCACCTTCAATCCAAAGTACTATAACCTCGTTTGAAGCTTCAGGGCCGTAAGCCATTGCAGCGTCTTCAAGGGCATGGGTGTTATGGTATCCCCAGCATGGGCTGCACCAAGTAGCAGACACGTCGATAATTACGGTTTTACCCGCATTGATATAATCATAAAGGTGGTGCTCCACACCGTTAATGTCGGTAGCGGTAAAATCAGGCGCTATTGTGCCCGAAGTAAGCTGTGCATTGGCGCCAAAACCTGCAAGCAGTAATCCCAGAAGTAATGTTTTTTTCATTTAGTACAGATAGTTTTATTGTTTTTTCCATTTAAAGCGTGGCGAAAATTATGTAAAAAAATTGTTACCTAAAAAAAAATAACAAAAAATGTTTGCCTGTAGGTGTATTATTAAGAAATCAGAGGAAAAAGTGTTTTAAAATTACTGTTTTTGCGCTAAATGTGTGATTTCTATAATTCTATATATCCGATAGGATTTAATTTTTCCGCAAAGATAACGCCGTTCTTTTAAATTTTTTTTAATATTGCCGCTCAACTTGGTTTACACTAATAATATACATTATGAAGAAGTTATTCATGCTGTTGCTGTTTGTTTCTGCAGCTGCTTTTGCCCAAAAAGAAATGCCTAATGTTTCTATAAAATCGGTAGATAATAAAACCGTTAATGTTAAGGATGGTTTTGCAGAAAAAGACAAGATATATGTGTTTTCGTTCTGGGCTACCTGGTGTGTGCCGTGCATTAACGAACTTGATGCTATTAATGAGCACTATGCCGAATGGAGCAAAGAACTGAACATGGAAGTTGTAGCCATATCTATAGATGACGCCCGTACACAAAAAAGGGTAAAACCACTACTAAACGGAAAAAAATGGCCTTACCAGGTATTACTGGACAGCAACCAGGATCTAAAAAGGGCACTGGGAATAGCTAACGTGCCGTATACTATAGTGGTAAAAAACAAAAAAGTAGTTTATGTGCACAACGGTTACAGCCAGGGCGCGGAAAATGAACTTTACGAAAAACTGAAGACACTTTAATTTGATGAAAAAGATACTCTGGCTTTTGCCACTGTTTTCTATAGCACCTCTTTTTGCCCAGGAAAACGATACCATTACTAAGAAAGACTACGGCCGCGTATATGGTGGTTTAGAAAGTAACTCGCAGTGGTACCTTAACGATAAAGGCACCGGTGTAAACCAGGATTTAACGCCCATAAACGGCAAGCCCATACGCAGTAACAACTACCTTTTGGTTAACTACCAGTACAAAGGTTTTACTGCAGGTGTACAGGCCGAATCGTATGAGCCAAATGCCCTGCTAAACTACAACCCCGAATTTAAGGGTACTAATGTAGGTATATGGTATGCCTCTTATAAAACCAATAAAATAGAGCTTACAGGTGGTTATTTCTACGAGCAGTTTGGCAGCGGTATGCTGTTTCGTGCGTGGGAAGACCGTACCCTGGGTATAAACACGGCTCTTCGTGGCGGGCGTGTAGTATACCGCCCCAGCGACAATGTAAGGCTTACCGCACTATACGGACGCCAGCGTACAGGGTTTGATGTGGCTAAAGGCGATATCTACGGTTTTGATACCGACATTAACCTTAGTACGCTGTTTAAATTTGAAGTATCCGACCTTTCTGTGGGCGCCAGCTATGTGGGCAGGTATGAGGCACTGCCTGTGGGTATTACAGGTTTTGATGCCCTTACCAATGCCGGAGGTGGTCGTTTTAACTTCATTCATAATTCATTTTACCTGAGTGGGGAGTACGACTATAAGCAGAAAGACGGTGTACTTGGCTTAGATAATAAGGTTGATTCAAACTTTATAAAGCCGGGTAATTCGGTGCTTGTTAACATGGGGTACTCTAAAGAAGGCCTTGGTATCGATGCTACACTTCGCCGTACTGAGAATTTTAAGTTCCTGAGTGAGCGCGAACCGGTAAATTATTCTGAATTTAGTTCAAGCAGCCTTAACTATAACGACCGTGTGTTAAACTTTACACCTGCGCTTACCAAGCAGCACCATAGCAACCTGGCCAACATTTATGTATACCAGGCACAAAGTAAGGTAGACTTTGCAAGTACAACCATAATGAAAGCGGGTGAAACCGGCGGACAGCTGGACGTGTTTTATGATTTTGCAAAGGGAAGCCCACTGGGCGGTAAATACGGTACTAAGCTTGCCGTAAACCTGAGCAGCTGGTACAACTTGGCGGGAAGCTACAGGCAAAGCCCTGCCGATTACAACACCAAGTTTTTTGGCGTAGGCGAAAAATACTTTAGCGATTACAATATGGAGATACGCAAGCAGCTTGGCGAAAGCTGGCATACTGCGCTATACTACATAAAACAATACTACAACAAAGAATGGCTGGAAGGTGGCGAAAAGGTAAACACTAACATTGTTACCGGTGAGGCTACGTACAACTTTACGCCAAACCGTTCTATCCGTCTTGAGGGAGAGCATATGTGGGCCGATGCCGACAAAAAGAACTGGGCAGGTGCCACACTGGAGCTTAACCTTGACGATAAATACTCGTTCTATGTATGGGATATTTACAACTACGGTAACGACGACCCTGATAAGCGCATACACTACTACAATGTAGGTGGTGCATACCGTATAGGCGCTACTCGTATAGCGGCAAACTACGGACGCCAGCGTGGTGGTCTTGTGTGTGTGGGCGGTGTATGCCGCTACGTACCCGAAAGTACCGGTATATCGTTACAGATAAGTACGGCTTTCTAACAACAGGAATTTACTAACCCAAATACTACTAAAATCCCGTGGGCTATCTGCCTGCGGGATTTTTTTATGGATTCTGGTTAAAGAATTGAAAATAAGTGTTAAATTGGGTGAAAATTGTAATTTATTCTTGCTATGAAAAAGTTTTACTCACTTGCCTTCGGGCTTCTGGGCTGTGGTCTTATTGCCGCACAGCCAGCCAATGATGATTGTTCCGGTGCTATTTCTATTCCCGTTAATGCCGACTCCAGTTGCACGGTAACCTACCAGGGTGTTTTTGACGGTACCGAAACACCTAATCCCGTTGCCGATGATGTTTGCTCGGCTAACCATAATGATATATGGTTTGAATTTGCTGCCGTTGCCGAAACCTGCCAGGTTAGTGTTGACCCGTATTACTATGCAATAGGTATGGCGGTATTTAGTGGTGAATGTGGCGGCCTTACCCAGCTGGGATGCAATGCGGGCACTGTAAACCTTTCCGGCCTTACTATAGGTGAAACCTATAAAATAATGCTGTATTATATTGAAGACTCTCCTATAGTTTCTCCTTTGCCACTGGGCTTTACACTGTGTGTACATGCAAACAACAGTGTGGTTATAGACGATATGTCTTTTACCGATACAGACCTTGCAAATACATTACTCATGAACTCCGAATGTATAGGTATAAGTAATATTGTTGTTCAGGGTAATACAGCGGGGGAGCAGAGTGTTGGCGTGTTTTATGCAGGCGAGGGTAATTTCCCGTTTGAGGCAGGGCTGGTTATGAGTACTGGCTTACTGCAAAATATTCCGGGGCCTACAAATTATTTTTTTAGTTCGCCTTTGCCTTCGTCCGGGAGCGATGCTGACCTTGCAGCACTTAATGCCGCTCAGGGAAGCACAGGGCAGCTGTATGATACCAGCAGTATAGCGTTTGACTTCGTACCCCTTATACCGCAGTTGTCATTTGACTTTTTATTTGCATCAAATGAATATGGCATTTTCCAGTGTTATTATGCCGATATATTTGCATTTTTGCTTACCGATCTTGAAACCGGTGAAGTAACTAACCTTGCTGTAGTGCCGGGTACTACAACACCAATATCGGTAACCACCATAAGGGATACTGCTTACAACAGCGCCTGTACGTCTGTAAATGCAGAATATTTTGGAGAATATTATCTGGAAAATATTACCGCACCCATAAACATGCGTGGCGGCACGGTGCCTATTACTGCACAGGCTAATGTAGTGCCGGGGCATCAGTACCATATAAAAATGGCTATTGCAGACTACTTAGATCAGGCTATGGATTCAGCTATATTCTTAAGCTCTGCCAGCTTTGACATTGGCACGCTTCAATCAGAGTTTTACAACATTATCTCTTCAGGCGGAAACCAGCTGTGTAACGGAAGCAGTACTATGCTGAGCATCCCGTATGTTGAAGGCTTTACCTACCAATGGAACTATAACGGCGAGCCTGTGGAGGGTGCTACCGGCAATATGCTAAGTGCAGACCAGGCGGGTGAATACTCTGTAGATATATCATCGCCATACTCACCATGTGTAGGGGTACAGTTGTTTTCGCTGGAATTTGTTATTACTGATGAAAACATTCAGGCCATAACCCTGCCGCCGCTTACAACACCGGTAACCACTACGGGTACTGCTGATTTTGACCTTGCTGCTGTACAGGCACAGGCACTTGCGGCACTGCCATTGGGCTTCAGTATATCTTTTTTTGCTACTGCTGCCGATGCTCAGGCAGGTGTTAATCCGCTGCCTGCTACGTATACCGTACCCGGCCCAGCCGAATATACCGTATACACCCGCCTGCAAAACGATGCTACCGGATGTTATGTAATAGGCGAAGTTGCACTGTATGCCACCATAACCAGTGGGGTAAACAACAATACGTTTGCCGCTTTTAGCTGTTATCCTAACCCGGCAACCGATGCCATAACGCTTACTAATGGCACTACAATTACACAGGTAGAACTTTATAACCTATTAGGCCAGAAACAGCTTAGCCAGCAAACAGATGCTACTACTGTAACCCTGCCTGTAACGGCTCTTGCCAAAGGCGTATACCTGCTTAAGGTATACAGTGGCAGCGAAAGCCAGGCAGTACGTTTTATAAAAGAATAACCAACAGGTTTATAGAAATAGAGAATCCCGTAAGCCACATGCCTACGGGATTTTTTTATGGGTTTTATTGTCAAATATCCTCAATAGCCTCCTGTAAACTGCGACTGAAAACTACCCCAGGTTTCTCTTCAGGTCTTCGTAGTTGCGGTACAGTTTTTTCATAAGCAGGCCGTATACTAACTTGAAATACCCCCACACAAGCAGCGCTATAGCCCCAAATACAATAAGCGCTATTACAGCAATGATAAGCACCATTATCCATAGCTTGTCGGCCTTGTCCAGGCGTTCAAAAAGGTCTACCATTTTAGGGTCTTTTGTAAAGTACAGCCAGAAGCTTACTATGCATCTTAGTATAATCAGGAAGATGGTAACATTAATGTAGTACATTATGGTTTTACGTACCCTTAGTATGTCGCCCATAAGTTTACGTGAGCTGTCTTTTAGCTGTATCTTTTTGTAATTACGGTAAAACAATACCATAAATCCTACCATAACAACGTAGTGAAAGTAGGTTATTGCATCTAAAATAACATCGAGTCCCAGGCTTATTACAAGCTGTGAGCCTTCGTCTGAGTTGTCATTGCTGAAAGAAAACGGTATTAAAAACCACAATGAAAATTCTATAACACTTACCAGTAAAATCCATTTCATTACCGATTCCGATTTTTTATGCGCCATATCATACAGCTCGTCTTTCGGTATCTTGCGGAACCTGTTTTCGTTGTTCCAGCCCTGTTTTAGTAGATCTAATCCCTCCATAGCATTTTAAGGATTTAATATTTTTTTTAGTTTGTCTTTTACTCTCATCAGCCTTAGGCGGGCATTGCCTTCGGTAATACCCAGCGTTTCGGCTATTTCTTCATATTCTTTTTCTTCCAGGTACATAAATACCAAAGCCTTCTCTACATCATTCAGCTTTTCGTGTATTGCGCGGTACAGCAGCTTTATGTATTCTTCTACTTCATAATTATAGTCTTCATCGCGTACAATGTGCTTGTCGGTGTCAAACGATACCGCGTAGCTTTTCGCAGTTTTGCGGTGCAGTGCCATAGCGGTATTCAGCCCCACCCGGTACGCCCATGTAGAAAATTTAGAATCTCCCTTAAAGCTTGGGTAGGCCCGCCATAACTGTACCGTTATTTCCTGGAACAGTTCTTTGTGGGCATCGTCGTTGTTAGTGTACAGGCTGCATATTTTATGAAGCAGCGTCTGGCTTTCGTACAGTTGGTCCAGAAAGGATTTTTCGAGCTCTTTATCCATAAAAGTAAATATGAAACGGTAGTAAGTGCAGAAAAACGTTTTTTGTTACACACAATAAACATAAAATATTTTTTTCAATTTTTTATGTAACAAAGTCATTTGGTTATCACTAACGGGCAAACAATTAAAAATTTAAATATCATGAAATCATTTATTTACGTTGCTGTGGCGGTATTGTTTTCTACAACCATAGCTTTTGCCCAGGCTACTACAGCCACCACACTACAAGGCGAGTGGAAAGTAGACGCCGTTAACTTTAGCGGTATAAACTATAATATTAATACCGGTAAGGTACTGCTGCTCGATGCAAGCCTTACGCAGGGGCAGGAAGTTACCGAAGACGACCTTAACCTTTTAGCTGCGCAGGTAAAAGAACAACTTGCACCTTTTTCAGGTAACAGTTTTACGTTTACAAAAGATGGTGTAAAAATTAAGCTGGGATATGCAGAACGCTCAGGGAAATTTGCCCTTACACAAAAGGAAACCAAGAACTACATAGAGGCCAGCTTTGAAGATAAAGGTGTAAAAGAGTTTCAGTACAACTTTAAGAACAACCAGTTGTATGTATACCTGCCCGATGAAAGCGGTGCCGATATTCAGCTAGTATTTAAGCGCGTGTAATCTATAGTATGCTAATTGTTTTGATTATCTGATGATGGTTTTTCGTTTACCCGCCGGAAAAATAGCATACAGTGCCGGCGGGTTTTTTTAATCGTTATTGTCCTTTATATATAAAACGTTATGAAGATGGCTGCAAAGGATGTTATAGGTGTAATAGCCCGGCTGTACAAAAAGGCATTGCCGTGGCGTAATGTAGCGCTCTACAGGGTAAAACTGCATACTACAGTAAGAGAAAATATACAGCTGCAAAAACAGTTAGTTGAGATACAGCGTGAGCGGGAACAGCTGACACAAACCCTGGAAAGGAAAAACCGCAAACTATCAGCTACATTGCTGTACACTAATGAGAGGAATCGCCATATAGAGCAGATAGTGGGGTATTTTATGGAAAGACCAAACCTGAAGACCAACCGTAAGCTTACGGCACACCTGGATTTCCTGAAACAAAACCTGCGCATAGAGCGCAACTGGCGTAGCTTTATTATGCATTTTGAGGAGGTGAACCCCGGGTTTATAGCCAAGTTAAAATGCAGGCATCCGTTGCTGTCGTCTAACGATATGCGGTTTATAGCCTATGTGTACATGAACCTAACCATTAAGGAAATAGCCCTGGTGCTTAATATATCTAACGAAGCCTGTAAAAAGCGCAAAGAGCGTATAGCATACAAGCTGGATATTGCCGGTAAAACCGATTTATATGATTACCTGTTAACATTGTAATGCTATTGCATACGTTTTTTGCTTGGTTTTCCGTTACTTAGTAACACAAACCAAAACCTGAAATGAAAAAACTCTTACTATCCCTACTGTTGTTTCCCCTGTTATGCCTTGCCCAAAGCTATGATAATTACACAAAAGTTACCGCCATACGTATGGTACACCCTACCCGCGAGGGCAATATGACGGTTAAAGGTTATGTGGAGGAAGGTGACCGTATAGGTGCGCGCATACAAGGCGCACAAGAGGAGGACGAGGCGCTGGCTTTTGCATTACTGGCCCTTAAAAAACAAGCGAAAAACTGGCAGGCTAAATCCATGCCTTTTGTGCCAAAAGGTTACGATACCCGGCTACAGGTGCCTAATATGTATGTGGTGCAGGTAAACCGTTTCCGCGATACCATATACACCACCGCCGGTAATGCTTCTATATATTTCCCAGAGGAGGAAATGGAGTACATAGATCCCGGCAACTTTATAAACGGGGCGCTTACTGAAAAGCTGTGTTTCCTGGCGGAGCGTAATTTTAAGGATGAATTTATTACCCACCAAAACGATTCGCTGCCGGTTTCGCAACTCTTGCTAAATGGTAAGGGGATTTATGGGTATACCCGTAAGGGTTTTGAGAAGAACGTGCAGAAGTTTGACCGTGTGTCTACCGACTCAATTTTTGATAAAAAGAAGATTGTCGTAGATAAAACCTTCTGGATAAACAATTACGTTATAAAGTTTGAAGGTAAGTTGCAAAACTTTACCGCCATGGTACTACCCGGTGCCGATTACCCAAATAAAGCCGTTTTTACCGCCGGAGGCATACAACTGGAAGACAGCGAGGAAAAACTTGCGTTGGCTTTCCCCTGCTCGCTGGAGTACCGTAACTGGGGCGCTTCTCCTTACAACATGGGCGACAACTATTACTACACCGTACACCTCATGGATGATAAGGGTTATGTGCTCTTTTATATAAAGAACAAAAAGGTCGATAAAATAGAGGTGGAGTTTAGGTGACGCAGCGTAAAAGCTTTGAACGCAATCTATTTCTGTATCTCTGTGTTACAAATAGATGTGAAAGCACTGCAGCTTAAAACCCAAGGATTATTTTGGCAATAGAAAAGTAAATTAAGATACCGCAAATGTCATTACTCGTAGTAATAAATGGCCCTGTAGAAAGTGCCGGGTCAAACCCAACACGGTTAAGCAATATAGGTACAAACGTACCAATGAGTGATGCTATTACAATAACCGATACCAACGATATACTTACTGTGATGCCCACAACATAGCTTACGTCGAGCAATACGTGGCTGCCCACAATAAGTATGGCTGCCAGCAGTGCACCATTAAGTAAACTAAGTAATACTTCTTTTATAAGGCGGTTCCAGAGCGACCCGCTAATACTGTTATTAGCCAAACCCTGTACAATAATTGCTGACGATTGTACGCCCACATTCCCGGCCATAGCCGCAATTAGGGGTGTAAAGAAAAATAGTTCCTTATGGTTGTTCATGGCACCGCTAAATCCGTTAAGGAGCTTTACACTTACAAATCCGCCCAGTAGTGCCAGCACCAGCCACGGCAGGCGTGCACGGGTAAGATCGAGGATGCTGTCATCGGCCTCTACGTCCTGAGAGATACCCGCTGCCAGCTGGTAATCCTTGTCGGCTTCTTCCTTAATTACGTCTACAACGTCGTCTATGGTAATGCGGCCTACAAGTCTGCCCAGTTCGTCTGTAACCGGTATGGCTTCAAGGTCGTACTTCTGCATTATACGCGCCACCTCTACATCGGGGGTGCTTACCTTTACAAAATCCACTTTAGGAATATATACGTCTTTAACCATGCTGCGGGTACTGGTTACCAGCAGGTCTTTTAAAGAGAGGCGGCCCTTTAGCCTGCCTTCGTCGTCTACCACATAAATAGAATGCACACGCTGCACATTAGCAGCCTGTTCACGCATTTCTTTTACACAGGTAAGTACACTCCAGTTTTCGTTTACCTGCACTAGCTCTTTACCCATAAGACCACCCGCTGTATCTTCGTCATAGCGCAGTAGGTCTACAATGTCTTTGGCGTGCTCTACGTCGAGTATTTCAGAGATTACCTCCTCCTTTACATCAGCGGGAAGTTCACCAATGATATCCGCCGCGTCATCAGTGCTCAGCTCGTCCAGCTCCTCGGCAATTTCCTTTGGCGAAAGGCCACGTAGGATTTTTTCGCGCACTTCTTCATCCAGCTCCAGTAGTATCTCGGCTGTCCTTTCGGTATCCAGGATGTGGAACAGGTAAATGGCATCAGCATCGTCCAGTTCGCCCATAATTTCGGCAATATCGGCGTAGTGAAGTTCATGGAACAGGTCTATCAGTTCCTTTTCACGGTTTTCGCTTACATATTGTTCTATCTGGGTAATAAACTCCCTGCTGATTTTAAACTCCATTGGCGGCTATCTTTTGCGTAAGGGTTATAAACTGTTCCACCGAAAGTTGTTCCGGACGGAGGTCAAAGATACTATCTTCCTTTAAACTATCAGAGGTTATATAGCTTTTCAGGCTGTTTCGCAGTGTTTTTCTGCGCTGGTTAAAACCGGCTTTTACCACGGCAAAAAACAGTTTTTCGTCTACCGGCAGGTGGTAGTTTTCTTTCCTCCTGAGCCTCAGCACCCCGCTCTTTACTTTTGGTGGCGGGTTAAATACGTGCTCGGGTACGGTAAACAGGTATTCGGCATCATAAAATGCCTGCACCAGTACCGATAGTATGCCGTAGGTTTTGCTGCCTTTCTTTTCACAAATACGTTCGGCTACCTCTTTTTGGAACATACCCGAAAACTCCGGTATCCTGTCGCGCATTTCCAGCGCACGGAACACAATTTGCGACGAAATATTGTATGGATAATTCCCTATAATAGCAAACGGGCTGTCGCCCATGGTAGTGGTAATATTGTATTTCAGGAAATCCTCGCTGATAATGTGGCCGTGCAGCTTAGGGTAGTGCGCATGCAGGTACTCTACCGATTCGGTATCGATTTCTATAACAAAGGTTTCTATGTCTTTTTCCAAAAGATACTTTGTAAGTACACCCATGCCGGGGCCTATTTCCAGTACTTTGCTGTAGCCCTGCAGGGTTAGCGAGTCGGCAATGTCGCGGGCTATGCTTTCGTCTTTCAGAAAGTGCTGCCCCAGGTGCTTTTTGGCTTTTACTTTATCCATGCTGCAAATATCGCTGTTTATGGGGAATAACCCTGTAGGGCACTTTATATTTTTATACAGACAAAAACTCCTGGATTATTTCCAGCTCAGTACGGAACTGTAGTATGCTTTCGCCAAAAAGTTGTTTCATTTCGGCACGGAAGGCGGGCGAGTGGTCACGATAATATTCATCAAGTTTCTCACGGCTGTCAGCAGTATATTGTACTGAGTAGGTAGCCCCGCCATGATGATGCTCATCGCCCAGTACCTTTACAATCTTTATTTTGCTAAACTTGCCTGTTGCCATTATTTCAGGCACGTGCTTGTCCATCATGTATTGCAGCCACTTTTCGTGTACTGATGGGTCTATGGCGCTGGTAACGTTATATATTATCATTTTTTTTCAGGTGATTCGGTTATACGTTAATTTACTGCGTCTGTTCGGGCAAAGCCCTCGGGTGGTTATTCGGAAAATCAAGGTCGTATTTTATACACACCCTAATCCACTACAAAGATAGTGCAGTGCCGTTATGGGTGTAATAATTTTTTGGTAATTTTTGTGTACGGGTGGGCTAATAAAAAACCCGGGCTTTCGTCCGGGTTTAATAGTTAAAGAAGTGTGTTAGTTTATGCGTAGTTTAGTCATTGTGTTTCAATTCTCTCAGGTGTACCAGCATATCGGTAGTCATGGTAGCAAGGTCAAACTCATGCTTCCAGCCCCAGTCGGTACGGGCACAAGTATCATCAATGCTTTGTGGCCAGCTGTCGGCAATCTTTTGCCTAAAGTCGGGCTCGTAGCTTATGGTAAACTCCGGTAACTCCTGCTGTATGGCTTCGGTTATTTCTTTCGGGGTAAAGTCCATAGCGGCCAGGTTGTAGCTGCTGCGTATTTTTATGTTTTCGGCAGGAGCCTTCATTATTTCTATAGTAGCGCGTATGGCATCGTCCATGTACATCATGGGCAGGCGGGTTTCCTCGCTTAGGAAACAGGTGTATTCACCATTTTCCAATGCCTTGTGGTATATATCTACAGCATAATCAGTAGTACCACCCCCCGGAGGCGTACTCCAGCTTATAAGGCCGGGGTAACGTATACTGCGTACATCTACACCATAAATGTTATGGTAGTATTCGCACCAGCGCTCACCGCTTTGCTTGCTTATGCCGTATACGGTGCTGGGCTCCATAACGGTATACTGAGGGGTGTTTTGTTTAGGTGTAGTAGGGCCAAACACTGCAATACTACTTGGCCAGAAGATTTTTTTAATCTTGCCGGCTTTAGCCAGGTTTAGTACATGAAACAGGGAGTTCATGTTAAGATCCCATGCAAAGGCAGGGTTCTTTTCGGCTGTAGCGCTAAGCAGGGCTGCCATAAGATATACCTCGTCTACGCCGTACTTTTCTATGGTATGCTCTATCTGGTTAAAGTCAAGAGCGTTTACCACTTCAAACGGTCCCGAAGCTACAAACTCAGGGTCAGTTTTGCGCACATCCGAAGCGATAACATTATCAGTACCGTATTCGGCGCGTAGTTGTTTCGTCAGTTCGGTACCAATTTGCCCACAGGCACCGATAATCAGAATTTTAGGCATTAGGCAGTGTTGTTTATAGGTGCAAAGATATACGTAATAAAATTACGAATTTTATTTTTTTAAAGGCTAAATGTAACATTTTTTTGCAATATTGTGATTGGATGAGGTGTTTTTAAGTGCATCACTCATCACAACTGAGATGGGTAGCCTGATTTTGCTAATAAAAAACCCCGCACAGTTGTAGTACGGGGTTACTCAAAAAAATACTATACAGTACTTATTAAATTTCGTTCAGCAGTTTGTTTAGCTCATCCAGCTTGGGTGTAAGGATGATTTCTATACGGCGGTTTTTGCTCTTGCCTTCGGCGGTGTCGTTTGGTGCTATTGGTGCAAACTCCCCACGACCAGCAGCCGTAAGGTTTTTAGGATCTACGTTTTTGTTTTCGCGTATAATGTTTACAATAGCCGTAGCGCGCTTGGTACTCAGATCCCAGTTATCGCTAATTTGAGCGTTGCCGCTATACGGTACATTATCAGTATGTCCTTCTATCAGTACAGATATATCCGGGTTATCAGCAAGTACTTTTGCTACTTCCTCAACAGCCTTACGTCCGTCTGTGCCTACAGTCCATGACCCTGAGCCAAAAAGCAGCTTGTTTTCCATACTTACGTATACCTTGCCGTTTTTATGCTCTACGGTAAGGCCTTTCCCCTGGAAACTATTCAGCGCTTTGCTCAGCTTGTCCTTAAGGGCAGCCATGCTTGCCTGTTGGGCATTCATTTTTCCTTCAAGTTCGTCTACACGGGCGCTGCGCTCCTGTAGTTCGGTTTTTAGTTTTAGCAGGCGTTCCTGCTCTGCCGCAAGGGCTTTTTCCTTAGCTTCCAGCTGTGCCAGTAACTCGCGGTTCTTTTTCATGTTGCTTTCCAGTGCACTGTTGCTGTCTTTTTCCAGTGCAGCATAGCTTGCCTTAAGGGCATCAAGGCTCTTTTTGGTGGCAGCCAGTTCGGTAGCATTTTTATCGCGGTCCTCAGTGGTTTTGGCCAGTTTGCTTTCCAGGTCTTTCGCCTTCAGGTCCAGCTCGTTCTTTTCTTTGGTAAGTGCCGCATTCTGGTCGGCCATATCGCGGTTTTCCTTTTTCAGGTCCGCGTATTTATTTTCAAGGTCTTTGTAAACTTTTTTAGAAACGCAGCTTGTAGTAGTAAGCGCCAGGGCCAGTACTGCAACCGAAATCATTTTAATCCTCATCGTGTAACTATTTTAGTGGTCGCGCTAAATATACGCTGATTTTTTACAAAAATGGTAATTTTATTAGTCAAATTCTACTAATACCGGGCAGTGGTCGCTATGTTTTGCCTCGGGCAAAATCACTGCGCGGGTAAGGCGTTCGCGCATGGGTTCTGTAACCAGCGCATAATCAATGCGCCACCCTTTGTTATTGTTGCGGGCATTGGCACGGTAGCTCCACCAGCTGTAGTGGTGTGGTTCTTTATTAAAATGACGGAAACTGTCTACAAAGCCGTTTTTAATAAACGCATCGAGCCACGCCCTTTCTTCCGGAAGGAAGCCCGAAACCTTGGCATTTCGTATAGGGTCGTGTATGTCTATGGCTTCGTGGCAAATGTTATAATCGCCACAAATTACCAGGTTAGGGTGCTCCAGTTTCAGCTGATTTATGTATTCCTGAAAATCGTCCATGTATTTAAACTTATGGCTCAGGCGGTCTATGTTAGTGCCGCTGGGCAGATACAGGCTCATGACACTGAAGGTGTCAAAATCCAGCCTTAGGTTGCGCCCTTCAAAATCCATGTGCTCTATGCCGGTGCCGTATACTACATTGTTTGGCTTATGTTTACTGAAAATGGCCACACCGCTGTAGCCTTTTTTCTGTGCGCTAAACCAGTAGTGGTAGGGGTAGCCTGCTTCTTCTATAAGGTTTACTTCTACCTGGTCTACGTTAGCTTTGGTTTCCTGTAGGCAAATAATATCGGGGTTGGCCTGTTTAAGCCAGTCTATAAACCCCTTGGTGTATGCGGCGCGGATGCCGTTTACGTTATACGAAATTATCTTCATGTCTGTTTTTTGGTTTTCCAAAAATAGGGATTTTTACTCTTTATACAAACCGGATAAATTTCTTAAACCTTTCTAAATCCTAAGCTCATAAACACCATTTTTAGTAATTTTGCAGCACTTAAAATCCTTCAGACTTGAAACAGCTCACTTACAAAAACATCTCCATAAGCTATACCGATACCGGCAAAGGCACTGCTGTAGTACTGCTGCATGGTTTTCTTGAAAACCAGGGGATGTGGAATTTTTTTGTGGCTGAGCTTGCCAAAAAACACCGTGTAATAACGCTGGATCTGCTGGGCCACGGTGCTACCGGCTGCCTGGGTTATGTGCACACCATGGAAGACCAGGCCGATGCCGCACAGGCTGTACTGCATGAGCTGCGCATACGCAAGGCTGTGTTTATGGGGCATAGTATGGGCGGTTATGTGGCTTTGGCTTTCGCCGAACTGTACCCCGATATGGTAAAAGGCATTATCCTGCAAAACAGTACCTCGCTTGCCGATAGCGATGAACGCAAGGCCAATCGCGATCGGGCCATTGCTGCCGTAAAACAAAATGCTACTGCTTTTGTGCGGATGAGTATAGCCAACCTGTTTAGCGAAGAGAACCGTGAAAAATTTGCCCCGGAAATAGAAAACCTGCGTGATGAAGCTGTGAAAACTCCTGTACAGGGTATAGTGGCGGCGCTTGAAGGTATGAAGGTGCGTAAAGACCGTGAGGTGTTGCTACACTTTGCGCCCTACCCTGTACTGCTGGTTTTAGGCCTAAAAGACCAAAGCCTTGTCTATGCCGAACATGCCCCGCAAATTGAAGGTACTGCTGTAAAACTTATTACTTACCCCGATGGGCATATGGTGCATATAGAAGACCGTGATGCCCTGCTTAAGGAAACCCTTGATTTTTTAAGGAATATAAAGTAGTTGTAATTACCTACTGTATGTAGCTATAGACATACAAATAGGTTCGAGACTTTTAGCTTGGTGCAACCATTGTATGCTTATGCATCCTTGTTTGTTGTGGCTTTTCTTTGAACCACTAAGCTGATTATTTCGGGTAGTTTGGTGTATGTGATTTTAAGACTTAAAAAGAAAAATATGGGTAGTCGCGCAGAATTTGATTTTTAGTTTTTGTAAGTTTTTGTTTGCTAAAATTAACATCTCAAATGTTAAAATATTGATATTGTGATTTTTAGAGTTGTTTTTTTGTTGCAAAAACATAATTGTAAAAAAATGAAAAATACCTACATATAGGTATTTTTTAATGATATGGAGTAACATAATTTAGCAACAGTTAATCGACCAAGTATTCTAAGAACAACTAACCATCAGGTTTAGGCAATCCCCTTTCACGAGGGGATTTTCTTATTTATTATGTATAGGTTTGATGATGTAAAACCTGCGAGTCATCCGTTTGGTTTTTTAACCTCTTATTCCTTCACCATAGCCGGCAAAGCCAAGAACTGTAAATATGAGCGCTGGTATGCCAAAAATAGCCAGGCGTATGAGTATGCCTATATAAAAGGTACGGGCGTAGCCTCTTAGTTTGGCAAAACAAATCAGGGCTATTATTAGTGACGGTGGTACACTGGCAAGAAGCATGGGAAGCGAACCCGGCCAGTGCATTATCCTGAAGGTAATGCCAATAATGGCCAACATCAATGTGAAGCCGGTAATAATACTGCCTATTATGTGTGCCGAATTAGTATGCGCAAAGGCACCTTTACTCGCCATTTTAGTCAACGGTACATTATTAAGCAGCAAAAATGAGAATACCAGGTAGAAATTAGCCAGTAAAAAAGTTCCGGCTACAAGGAGCATATTAGCTCCGGGTATATAGAACACTTTTAGGGTTAAACCAATAAGTATAATAAAGCCCAGTATTTTTTCGGTAAGTTTCATGGTGTGGTTATTAGTTTTAATACTGCAATATACTAAAGATTAATGAATAGCTGTGAGCGATCGGCTATCAGGAGTTAGCTATCAACCGGAACATCGTTTGTATCTATTATGGTAAAAAAAATCTCGAAAACCGGCTAAATCGAAAAACTTATCCATCTGAGTGAAGCTTCCAGCTACCAACAACTAACAACCGATAACCAACAACCATTCCCCTAAAACACACTATTTTTGTACTTTTTGGGTTTTATTAATATCTTTATAGAAAAGTAGCAGGGACAATGAATACAAAAGACCTCAATAAGTATAGTGATGCCGAAAAGATATTGATGGCAGAAGACCTTTGGGACAGTGTTGCAAAGGAAAACCTTGCCATACCTGAGGAAACTGCTTACGAAATAGATGTCCGACTTAAAAAACTTGAAGAGGGCAATACCCCGCTATACAGCTGGCAGGAGGTAAAAGACAGGATAAAACAGATACGATAGTGGCCGGTTTGCGTTTTACAGATGATGCTGTAAAGGATGTTGAAGAGGCTATACTATGGTATGAAGAGCAACGAACCGGACTGTCTTTTGATTTTGAACTCTGCCTTGAGGTGGCTGTTAGTGAGATAATCCGGAACCCTGAGGCTTTTCAAAGTAGGTATAAAAATGTAAAAATTGTTTTTATTAAGCGTTTCCCCTTTGGTATACACTATATTGAAACAGCCGAAATGATTATAGTAATTGGTGTTTTTCATACATCGCGCTCGCCTAAAAGCTGGAAGAAAAGAGGATAGTATTCGGTAAGTGTTAATTTAACTTCCCTTCTTTTTAAGATTTCGCCTCAAATGTATCGGTAAAGCTGCCAATAACTAACAACCGATAACCAACAACCATTCCCCTAAAACACACTATTTTTGTACTTTTTGGGTTTATAGGGTTAAGATGCTAAAAAACGCGGTTTTATGGTTACTGCTGTTCTGTGCTGCCGCTGTGCATGCCCAGCAGGTAAACACGCCTTATAAAACACGCCGAGTACTCCCCGTACACGACACCATACATATAGACAGCGTGTCGGTAAACCCCGGGCAATTCTCCCTTAAAGACGCCGCCGGTAAAGAAATAGACAGCACATTATACAGCGTAGATTTTGCCAAAGCCATTGTGGTCTTTAAAAATGGCTATACACCTGCCGACAGCCTGCAAATGGGCTACCTGGCATATCCTGATTTCCTTACCAAAAAGTACTCGCTGTACGACCGCAGCCGTGTGGTGCCAAATGATGCCGTTGCGGGCCAGCGTTACAGTTTTGACCAGGGTACAAATAACATACTGAAACCACTGAGCGGGCTTAATACTTCGGGTAGCATTACGCGCGGCATTACCGTGGGTAACAACCAGAATGCTGTGGTAAACTCGAATCTCGACCTGCAAATTACAGGAAAGCTGTCAGACAAGGTGAGCCTGCGCGCCAGTATACAGGACACTAACATCCCCATACAGGATGGTGGCTATTCGCAAAAGCTAGATGAGTTCGATCAGATATTCATAGAAATGTTCAGCGATAAGTGGGCGGTACGCGCGGGCGACCTCTTTTTGGAAAACCGACAATCGAAGTTCCTTAATTTCAGCAAAAAAGTGCAGGGGCTTAATACTACAGTAGTATTGGGTACTCCCGAACACAAAACAACCATAACAGCTGCAGCCGCTCTGGTACGCGGGCAGTACGCGCGCAGCACCTTTACCGGTACCGAGGGCAACCAGGGTCCGTACAAGTTAACGGGTAACAACGGCGAACTCTACGTGCTGGTTATATCGGGTTCGGAGCGGGTGTATGTAAACGGTGTGCTGCTGGAACGCGGCGAAAGCAACGACTATGTTATAGACTACAATGCGGGCGAGGTTACGTTTACTTCCCTGTTTCCTATTACCAGCGAAATGCGTATTAATGTGGAATACCAGTACAGCAACCAGAATTTTTCGCGCTTTGTAACTTACGGTGGTGTTACCCACGACGAGGAAGACTGGAGCATAGGCACCTACGTGTACAGCGAAAGCGATATGAAAAACCAGCCGCAGCAACAAAGCCTTACTGCCGAACAGGTAGCTGTTTTACAGGGTGCAGGCGACGACAGCAGCCTTATGGTGGCGCCGTCGGGGTATGTAGATACGTACAGCGAAAACAAGGTGCTCTATAAAAAAGAAACCATAGACGGTATAGAAGTATACGTATACAGCAATAACCCCGACGACGAGTTGTACAATGTTACTTTTACCAATGTAGGCACGGGGCTGGGGAACTATGTAGTTTCGGCTACAGCATCGGTAAGCAGGATATACGAATATGTGGCACCTATAGCGGGTGTGCCGCAGGGTAGTTATGAGCCTGTAATAAAGCTTACTGCCCCTGCCAAAATTCAGATAGCTACCGTAATGGGTAAGTACAATCCCGGTGAAAAAACGCTAATCGATTTTGAGGCAGGCATCAGTAACAACGACCTGAACCTGTATTCGCCCATAGACGATAATAACAACCAGGGTACTGCCCTGCGGCTGAATGCCAAGCAACGCATTTTTACACAGGAAAAATGGATGCTCGATGCCTTTGCAAATTATCAGTTTGTGCAAAAGGATTTCCGCACCATAGAGCGACTGTTTAATATAGAATTTAGCCGCGACTGGAACCTTACCAATGTGGTGACTACCGATTTTAACCAGAGTTACCTGGTGGCAGGTACCACGCTGAGGCTGCCTAAAAACGGACAACTAACCTACCAGGCCGAAAAGCTCGATTTTGGTAGCGGGTTTAGCGGTACAAGGCACGTATTAAACGGACAAATGACCTTTAAAAAGCTGTATGTGCAAAACACGGGCAGCATGCTGAAAAGTGATGGTAATTACAGCACGTCGTCTTTTGTGCGGAATGAGGCTTTGGCCAAATACCATTTTGGGAAAAACTGGGCAGGCAGCAGTTTCCGTGCCGAAAACAACGAGGAAAAGCTGAAGGAAACAGGTGCTTACAGTACCCTTAGCCAACGCTTTACCGAATACGGTGCCTTTATAGGTCGTGGCGACAGTACCAAGGTATATGTGGAACTGGGTTACCTGCAACGTGCAAACGACAGCCTTGTAGAGGGGCTGCTAAAACGTGTAAACACATCGCGGTCGTACTACCTGAAATCGCGCCTGCTGAAAACCGATAAGAGCGACCTTACCGTTTTTGTAAACTACCGCAAACTGAAGTTTACCGACCCGGCGTATGAAGACCAGCCATCGCTAAACTCGCGCCTGTTGTACAACGACCGTTACTGGGGGCAGCTGCTGCAGGTTACCACGGCTTACGAAACGGCTTCGGGTACCATAGCCCAGCAGGAATTTACCTATGTAGAGGTGGCACCAGGGCAGGGGGTATACATGTGGAATGATTATAACGGCGACGGCATACAGCAGCTACAGGAGTTTGAAGTGGCTCCGTATTCAGACCTGGCCATATACGTGCGGGTGTACCTGCCCAGCCAGGTGTATATAGGCACCCACCAAAACAAGTTTTCGCAGTCGGTTACCTTTAACCCGGTGCAATGGCAAAACGAAACCGGCTTTAAAAAGCTGCTGTCGTATTTTTACGACCAGGCATCGTATATCATTGACCGGAAGATAGAGCGTTCGGGTAATGGCTTCGACCTTAACCCGTTTTCCTCGTCCGATGAAAACCTGCTGGGGCTGAGCAGTTCGCTGCGCAACAGTGTTTTTTATAACCGGGGCAAGCAGGATCATTCGGTTACCTACACCTACCTGAACAGCCGCAGCCGCAGCCTGCTGTCGGTTGGCTCGCAGGACGGCAAGCTGCAAACCCACCAGCTACAGTACGCACACCTGATACAAAAAACATGGCTGGCATCCTTGTCTGTACAGGAGAGTAATAACACCTCGGCTGCCGAAAATTACGAAAGTAAAAACTACGACATAGATAGTTACCAGTTGGCACCCAAGCTGTCGTACATCTTCTCTAAAAATGCCAGCCTGGATATCTTTTTTGAATACCAAAACCGCAAGAACACCATAACCGGTATGGAGCAGCTGGACCAGAAACGTATAGGTACTTCGTTTAGCTACGCGTCACCACAGGGTAGTTTTACCACGAACGGCGAGTTTTCACTGTACAAAAATGATTTTACGGGTGAACAAACCACCGCTGCGGGTTACCAAATGCTACAGGGGCTTACTGCCGGGCAAAACCTTACGTGGCGCCTGTTATTACAAAAAAGCCTTACCCGTTTCCTGGATATGAACATAAGTTACCAGGGCCGTAAAAGTGAAACCAGCAAAACCATACATACAGGGAGTGTGCAGCTAAGGGCTTATTTTTAGTGGTTGTTATAAAAAAACCAAAGCAGCCCGAAGGCTGCTTGTATTAATTCTGTATTTAGGCTTATATCTGAGTATATGTCCATCCCAGTACGGTAGCCTTTCGCAAAACGATATGCTTATCTTTCCTCTTAAGGCTCTCCTCGTCTATTATATATATAACTTTATGAGTTTTTGTGGTAGTAACACCTAAATACCCAAAAAAAAGTTCTTTGGGACTAAACCGGCTAATGAAATCCTCTGTCATAATTCTTTTCTTGTTCTTCCTTAAAAATTTTTTCCTGGTTACAGTAATATTATTAGGGTTTAGCTTGCCTCCGGGAATACTGTCATAGATTTCAGCAGACACAAATCGCTTAAATTTCTCATGTTCAACAAACTTGTATTCATTAAGGTACACGTTGCCAGACATCTCTATATCCATTTTCGGATATTTATGGCATACAACACCTGAATTAACTCTTTTCAACACGATATACAAGGTATCCTGGGACTTCAGGTAATTTAAGTCCTGGCTAAAAAGTTTAGTAGAAATTAGTATAAGTAAAATTATTGTTTTCATGGTACAAATGCAGTTATGGCAATGCACTACTGGGAGTTAATCCTGGATATTTTCAGAATATTGGTGGTTTTTAAAGTGAATTGGTTATTGCATCAAATTTACGGAATTATTAATTTGATTTGTAGTTTATTATGTAGTGAGCTCCCCTATTTTTTACCCTACTTTCCTCAAAAATCAAATTCTAACCCAAACCCTGCAAATTCTAACCCGTAACACACCTATATCCCTATACGCGCGTGGGGTTTCGGGTCAATAATTACTTTAGTTGCATTAATTACCTAAATCTGCAAATATGAAAAAGAGCGTGCGCATTATCGTGGGGGCTGTAGTTGTTATTATCCTGGTGGGCGCTGCTGTGGTGTATGCCTGGATGTACAAAGGCGGGCGCAATGTAAGTACGGAGGCTCCTGCTTATACGGTTTCGGCTGAGGCCATTTCTACGGAATACCAGTCGGGCCAGCAAAAAGCCGATGCCAAGTACCTGAACAAAACCATAGCCATTACCGGTATAGTTACCGCGGTTGAAGACTCTATAGTAACGCTGAATGGAAGAGTGTTTTGCAGTTTTGGAGAAAAAACAAAACAACCCGAAGGCAGGGAAATAACCGTTAAGGGCCGATGCATAGGCTACGACGAGCTTTTTGGGGAGGTTAAACTGGACCAGTGTATTTTAAACGACGCCTTATAAAATGAGAAAACTATTATTTGCCGCATGCTTTGCATGCACACTTTTTGCCCATGCACAGGATGACCTGCTTAACCAGCTCGACTCTACCCAGGTGCAGGACACTTACGCTACCGCCGCTTTTAAAGGGCTTCAGGTAGTTACACTGCAATCTACTAAAATGCCTGCCGCTAATGAGTGGTACATGGTGGTGTCGCACCGTTTTGGTACCGTAAAGAATGGTTTTGATACCTTCTTCGGGCTGGATAATGCCACTACCAAGCTGGGTGGTATTTATGGTGTTACAAACTGGCTTTCGCTGGGTTTTTCGCGCCATACCATGCTTAAGGTATACGAAGGATCGGCCAAGTACAGGCTGGCACGCCAAAGCAAGGATTTTCCGGTAGACGTAGTGGGTTACAGTACAGTAGATATTAACTCGTTCCTTGAAAAAGACGATTACCCTAAATTACAATTTACCGACAGGCTTACCTATGTACAGCAGCTTATAGTATCGCGCAAGGTATGCGATGTGCTTTCGCTGGAAGTAGTGCCGTCATTCATTCACCGTAACCTGCACGATGCAGTACTGGAAAATGAAAACCAGGTATCTGTTGCAGCGGGCGGACGCATGAAGCTTACCCGCCGTATGTCGTTAAACCTGGAGTATGGTTACAACTTTGATAAGCCTGATTATTACAAGAATCCGCTGTCTGTGGGGCTTGATATAGAAACAGGAGGCCACGTTTTCCAGTTGGTGTTTACTAACTCGCAGGCCATGACCGAAAGCGGCTACCTTACTAATGCTGCCGGCGACTGGGGTAAAGGCGATTTCTTTTTTGGGTTTAACCTGTACAGGGTATTTTAATTTTAAGGAACTAACGACATGAAAAAATACACACTTTTTATACTTGTTGCTGCGGCTGCTTTTGCGAGTTGCGAATCGCATACGTACGAAGACATACAGGATGATACGGTAATAGTAGGTAATGTTACCTACGACGCGCACGTAAAAACCATTATTGACAACAACTGCATCAGTTGCCACGCCGATGGTGGAGCAGCGTCGTATTTGCCGCTTACAAACTATGATGAGGTAAAAACGGCAGTACAAACTACTGATTTGCTAAGCCGTATACAGCTGCAAAATGGGGAAGATGGCCTTATGCCTCAAACCGGGCGTATGGCGCAATCGAAGATTGATGTTATCCTGCAATGGAACACCGACGGATTACTTGAAAACTAAAATATGGGAGAAATGCTTATGAAAAAGAACACACTACTGCTGTTTGCCTTTATGATGGTTACAGCACTGTATGCCCAAAAGTATACTACAAAAACAGGTAATATAAAGTTTGAAGCCAGCATGCCTTCGTTTGAGGAGGTTGCTGCCGAAAACAAAACCGCATCGGCTGTTGTGGTGGGCGAAACCGGCGACATTGCCGTACTGGCACTTATGAAAGGGTTTCGCTTTAAGGTGGCACTTATGGAGGAGCACTTTAACGAAAACTATGTGGAGAGCGACAAGTACCCTAAGGCCACTTTTAAAGGTAAGATTGAAGGATTTGATGTTAGCAAGGTTACTGCCGACGGTAAAAACTATACCATAACCGGCGACCTTACCCTGCATGGAAAAACCAAGCACATAACTGATTCGGCTAAGATTACCCGCCAAGGAAACACACTAGTTATTACCGGTGCTTTTGAGGTGGTTCCGGCCGATTTTGATATTGAAATTCCTTCGTTGGTAAGTAAAAAAATTGCTGATAAAATAAAAGTTAGTTACACATTTCAACTTAATAAATAACAGCATATGGAAAAGCTTTTAATTCTCCTGGTTACTGTAATAGTGCCGGCTATGTGCCTGGCACAGGGCAAAGATGTTTTTGATACTGCCCGTAGCGGCACCGTAGACCAAATGAAAATACTGGTTCAAAAAAACAAGGATACCATAAATGCGGTAAGCCCTATGGGGTATACTCCGCTGCTTTTGGCCTGTTACCGCGGTAATGTGCCCGTGGCAGAATATCTTATAGGCAGCGTAAAGGATGTTAATGTAAATACATCAAACGGTACTGCACTGGCTGCAGCTGTAGTAAAAGGAAATGTAAAGCTTGCCAAACTGCTGCTGGAGCATAAAGCTAACCCCAATATTGCCGATCCGGCAGGGGTAACCCCACTGGTATATGCTGTGCAGTTTGAAAACATAGAACTGATAAAGCTGCTATTGCAGTACAAGGCTGACCCTACGGCTAAGGACAACGAGGGGCATAGCGTGTACGATCATGCAGCTTTCAGCAAAAACGAAGAAATCATTAAACTATTTAAAAAGTAAAAAACGCTTATGAAAAAAACGCTACTCGCCGCAATTGTTGCGCTGTCAACA
The DNA here is from genome assembly GCF_046613565.1 of Flavobacterium sp. RHBU_3. NCBI lineage: Bacteria > Pseudomonadati > Bacteroidota > Flavobacteriia > Flavobacteriales > Flavobacteriaceae > Flavobacterium > Flavobacterium sp. RHBU_3. The sequence goes on from NZ_JBKJHC010000002.1 coordinate 385,688, forward strand.
ACCGGTGCTTTTGCCCAGAGCAAAACCACGGGGTCGGTTACGCTTACTACGGGAATGACCGCTAAGGTGGACCTGAACAACGACACATCAACTGCTACGCTTACCCTTACCGGGCCTCAGGACCGCTGGATAGCGCTACAGTTTGGTTCATTTACCAATACCCAGGGTATGGCTACCGGTATGGATATGGTGTACTACAACGGAACCACTCTTGTAGACTGCCATATGAATGGTGAAGGCGCCACCCCTATAACCGATACTAACGACTGGACAGTAACCAGCAATACAGTAAGCGGAAGCACCCGTACTATAGTGGCCACAAGGGCATTTACAGGTGGTACAGGTGATTACACTTTTGTATACAGTAATACTGATATTGACTTTGCATGGGCTAAGGGCAGCAGTGCCAGCTATACGCTAAGCAACCACGGTAGTGGTAACAGGGGTTACAAAATAAACCAGTCGTTTAGCTGTATGCCGCCAGATGCTCCTACAGCAGTGGCACAGTCGTTCTGCTCGGGTGCTACAGTAGCCAGCCTTGCAGCTACAGGCGGTAGCGGTGCCAGCTTTAGCTGGTATACTAACTCAACAGGAGGTACTGCACTTGCTTCTACAACTGCACTAAGCAGTGGTAACTACTACGTATCTCAAACACTTAGCGCCTGCGAAAGCGCGCGTACACAGGTAGCGGTAACCGTTACTAGTGTTCCGGTGCCTACAGCGGCTACCACACAGGCATTTTGTAATGCTGCTACCGTGGCCGATCTTACCGCTACAGGACAGGCCGGTGCTACCGTTATATGGTATGGTGCCGAAACCGAGCCTTTTGCACTGGAATCTACCACTGTACTTACTAATGGCGGTACTTACTATGTAGGCCAAACACAAGGTGACTGCTCTAGCCAAAGGTTAGCAGTAAGCGTTACTATAAATACTACCGCTGCACCGGGTGCGGCTGCACAATCATTTTGTGGTTCGGCTACCGTATCGGAACTAAGTGCTATAGGTACTGCCGTAAAATGGTATGCTACACAGGGAGGTACAGCACTGGCACCTACTGCTGCGCTTAGCACAGGTACTTACTATGCTACCCAAACGCTTAATAACTGCGAAAGTGCTACAACTGCTGTTGATGTAATGGTGAGCGCAATACCGGATGCCCCTACAGGTGCCGCTACGCAAACTTTTACAGCCGGTGAAACCGTAGCCGACCTTATGATAGGTATTGCTGTAGGAGCCGATGTACAATGGTATGTTTTTGATGAAGACGTGTATGTGGCCATAGAGAGCACAACTGCTCTTGTAGACGGCATGACGTATTATGTTTCTCAGGAAGTAAACAACTGTGCAAGTACTTACCTGGCTGTAACTGTAACACAGGTAGCAGGTACTGATAGCTTTGGCCTTGCCGGCCTTAAAGCATATCCTAACCCTGCGGGTAACGCTGTTACGGTAAGCGCAGGTACTTCAATAGCTAATGTATCGGTTCATAACATATTGGGTCAGCAGGTATTGGTGCAGTCTGCAAATGGTGCCAGTACCACGCTGAACCTTTCTGCCCTTACTGCGGGTACGTATCTTGTAAAAGTAACGTCTGATAAAGGTGCTACAGCTACACTACGTGTTGTAAAACAGTAAGCAGGGCTTATAAAAATTAAAGGTTTTTCTTATTTTTTAGGTTGGTAAACAGGTCGTTCCCGTACGGGAATGGCCTGTTTTTTTTGTTTCCATTTTGAGCCAAACGCGTGGAGTAGAAAAATCTCGTGTTAGGATTTACGTTATATGTCTCCTATCGTGTGTACACACCTTTGCGGCTTGGCGCCTTTGCGAGAAATTTTCTACCACAAGGGCCACAAAGTTTTTCACAAAATCCACAAAAGCCCCAAATTATACTTAACACGAACACCAAGGCTTTCCTTTGGAAAGCTGGAAAGTTCACAAAATAACGTTAGTCCACACTATAAATCTTTGTGAGGGAGTACTACGAAGCAATCTAATAAAATATCAGCAGTGATGGGAAATCACACCACATTCAGCCCCAGGTCGCGGTAGGGTTGCAGCTTTTCATCATCCGGTTCGGCTTCGGTAACCAGGGTATCTACTTTGGTTATTGGGCATACAAAGAACGCTTCGGCAGTGTCTATTTTTTGCAAGGTGCTTAGCGCAATGATCTGCGCAGCGTTTTCTACCATATTACGTTTTACAAGGCTATCCTCGTAGCTTCGTGCGGTAAGGCCTATGGTGTGTATGCTGCTCACCCCAAAAAAGTAGATATTAGCACGCACATTCCGCACCGTATCTATAGCCTGCTGGCCTATGGTAGTAAAAGCGGTCTTGTAAAGCCTTCCCCCGGCAAAAATCACTTCTGCATTCGGGTGGTCTTCCAGTACGTCAGCCACAGGGAAACTGTTTGTTACCACAGTAACCTTCAGATCTTTCGGCATCATTTGCGCCACTGCGAGTACCGATGTACCTCCGTCCATAAATATTGTTTGTCCGTTCTTTATAAAAGGTATGGCTTTTTCGGCGATGCGTTTTTTCAGGGAAATGTCAAATTTCTCCCGGTCGCGGTAGTGCTGCGGTATAGTACTGGTGGCTATGGCGCCGCCACGCACGGCTTTTAGCAGGCCTTGTATATCGAGTTCCTTAATGTCGCGTCGTACGGTATCTTCAGATACATTCAGCAAACGGCTCATTTCACCCAGCTGCACACGGTTGTCGCGGGTTAAATGTTCCAGTATCAGCTGCAAACGCTCTTCTTTAACCATGATGTGTATTTGTTTACCGCAAAGATACAAAAATTTAACCTTGCAAAACTTTGCAAATATTTGCAGTATATTGCAAAATGTTGCTATCTTCGCTGCAAATAAATGCAATAACCCCATGAGCACCTCAGAAACAAAACGTAAAACAATTGCTATCGACATGGACGGCGTACTGGCCGATGTGGAGACGCAGTACCTTAACTGGTACGAAAAAGAGTATGGAACAAGGCCGGAACGCGAAAGCATGCTGGGCCTGATGGAATGTGATGCCCTGCCAAACGGAGCCATAGCCAAATTTTTGGTTACGCCGGGGTTCTTCCGCACGCTGCCGGTTATGGAAGGCGCGGTAGAAGCGGTAAAAGACCTGATGATAGATTATGATGTGTATGTAGTATCGGCAGCTATGGAGTTTCCGCTGTCGCTGTACGAAAAAAAGCTGTGGCTGGAAGAACACTTCCCGTTCATTTCATGGAAAAACATTATTTTTTGCGGCGATAAAAGCGTAATTGATACTGATTTCCTTATAGACGACCACTGTAAAAACCTTGACAACTGCCCGGGTAAGCCGCTTATGTTTACGGCTTTCCATAACGTAAATAAAGACCACCACCAGCGTGTGAACCACTGGAATGAAGTGCCGGATCTGGTACGTGACCTCACACACGTACGCCAGAAACTTGCTGAAATTCCGTCTGTAAAAAATATAGACAGGCCACGCTGGTAACGATTTTCTGATTTTTTTTAATAGTTCCTGCTTCCCGCCACGGCGGGATTTTTTATTGGCTATAATTGTGTACATTTGGTGTAAACCGACCTGATAATGAAACATCTTTTTTCGCAATTACTTCTCCGTCCTGATTTTTATGCAAAACGTGTTATGCAGTGGCAATTGGGGTTGTTTGTTTTGGGTGTGGTATGGTGCTTTGTTTTTCCTACCCAAGATAGTGAAGCAATAGCAATTATTTTGGCACTGTTATGGCTGCTGTCTACAATTGTAAACGTAGTAGTGCTTGTGTCGCTTTTTTTAAAACGCCCACGATTGTATCTGCTTTATGCCTTATTTCTTATATTGTTACCTGTTGTTTTAGGTGGTTGTAGTTTTATGGCGGTAATTATTACTTCGGGGTATTATTGTTAAATAGGATAAAACATGAATGAAGATATACACCCTGATATAAAAACGGCACAGCACATAATGATTACAGAGTTCCTGCTGTTCATTGCGTTTTACGGATTGGCACTGTGGAACAGTTTTACAGTATATATAGCGGTAGGATTGGTGCTTATTTCAATAACGGTAAACATATTCTGGATTGTCCGCCTGTTTATAAACAAACCGCCAAAATATATCGCTTATGTTGCGGGTTTATCGCTACCTATAACGGCACTGTTTATTCTTGTTATGTGGGTGTTAGGCGAGTTAAGTAAGATTCAATGTTAGGCGATGAAAACTAAACTTATCCGCAATACACAGCTTTTGTTGTTCTTTGAAGCCATAATATTCCTCCTGGGGCTTTTATTGGTGATTGAACCTGTGGCAGGTATTTATTATTACTTCTTGTGGTTTGGCATTGTTTGCATGGCAAACCTGGTTGTAATCGTACGCTTAATAATGAAAAAACCTAAAACCTATATAGGTTACTGCATTTCTCTATTTATACTGCCCATAATTGCAGCCACAATACTGTGGTTTGTAATTGAGTTAATGGTGGGTTAAACCACCGCCTTATTCCTCCGCTGCCACATCATGGTATATACTATGGCAATAACCACTGCAAACGCCGCAAAGTAAAACACCATAGGTATTCGTACCAGGTCATTAGCGTAGTACCAGCCCGCTATGGCGGCACCAAAACCTATGCCGGTTTCCATAGCCATATAGCCCGTAGCTACAGCTTTACCGCGATGTTCGGGACTGCTGAGGTCTACCATCCAGGCGTTAATAGCAGGCGATAGTATGCCCTGGGCTATGCCGTATACTCCCGCCGCAAACAACAGAAATAATTTTGTAGTGGCAATTCCCGTAAGTACCAATGCTATAAATAATACTACCAGTCCCCAACGCAGTACCGTAACGCGTCCGTATTTGTCGCTTGCCTTTCCTGCAAGGAAACGCATGGCCAGTGAGGTTAGGGTAAGCACCATAAAAAACATCCCTTTGTTTTTTATACCCAGTGCTTCCGATTCGTCGGGTACAAGCGTAAGCATCGCACCGTACGAAATACAAATGAGCAGGTTTACAAAGGCAGCCGGTACGGCAGCTTTGAGTATAATATCCCGGCGATTTATTTTTAGTAAAGATGGAGTAAACTTCTGGTTTTCTTTAAGAGTTTCCTTCATGTTCATAATGATGAGCACGCTAAGCAGCGCCAATCCCGACGATACATAAAACAACACGTTGATACTAAAGTGCAGCGTTATGAGTCCGCCCAGTGCCGGGCCTGCCGCCATACCGGTGCTAAAGCACAGTCCGTGTATGCCCAGCGCTTCGCCCCAGCGTTCCTTAGGGGCTATGTCGGCTACGTAGGCCGCAGTGGCCGTGGGCTTAAAGCCCGTAGAAAACCCGTGCATCAGCCTCAGGAATAAAAACCCTGCTACCGATGTAAGTACGGGGTACAGCAACCCGCACACAAAACACACTATACTGCCCACCGCCATAACGGGTATGCGCCCCACGGTATCGGTAAGGCGGCCGCTAAATGGGCGCGATATACCTGCCGTAAGCGTGAACAGTGCTATAATAAGCCCCTTGTATTCGGCACCGCCAAGGCTGGTAAGGTAGGCCGGGAGTTCGGGTATCAGCATGTTAAAGCTTGCCGAAAACAATAGCGAGCTAAGGCACATAAGGCCAAATTGCAGGTTGTAAATAGGGTGGGGAGTCTTTTCCATAATGCGCTGCAAAGGTACTCCTTTAAGTCGAAAGTCTTAAAGGTAAAAGTCAAAAGCAGCTACGAAAAGTTCTGAGGACACGAATTAACAAATAATCGAATTACCTTATAGCCAAATTGGGTGAGTGTTAAATCCATATAATCCCTGGGATGCTTTTTTCACGGTCTGTGTTTGCGAACGCAGCGCGTCATCTTATTAAGTAGTTGTATTTGTCCCGGGGGGTTGTGGTGCTGTATGGTGGTGGGTGTGCAAAGGTTAGAAATTATCAAGATTTTTATCTTTAATCTTCTTTAGTTCCAAAATTTCCTTCAGATATTTCTCCCTGGCGCATCAATTCCAAAAACTGTTTTACTTCGTAAGTAAATCGTGGGCGTGTAGCAGTTTCCTCATTTTTTTTGAGGTCTTCAAACGTTGAGAATTTTTGTGCAGCTTCCATTTGTGTTGTTTTTTAGACTGTTACAGTGTTGTAAAGATACAAATAATTATGTTTAAGTGATAACACTACTCAAAAACCACAGTGTACACCCCGGCATGAGTTGCAGTATGGTATTATGGAGCGTTTCCATATCGGTATGCTTGGGTTCCGGCAGGGAGTTTATGTAGGTGTGGATTTGATGGGTGGGCATCAAGTTTAGGTTAATGACTCAATTTTTATGACTGGTTTCAAGTCTTTCAGATATTTTAATAGAAATAAATATCATTAGATATAATGATAAAGTTGAAATCCAAACAAAATCAATAAGTTCTTCGAAGTTATTTTCTTTTTTATACGCAATGTATGTTAAAACAACTTGTAGACCAATTATTGCAGTCCCGAAGCCGGGTATTACATTTTCATAAACTAATTTACTTTTTTTCAGGGTTACGCTAAGTATTATAAAAAGGGGGATAATGTTTAATATAGTCCAGCATAGAGCTATAGATAGCGATAGCCCAATCAAAATCAGAAAATTTCCTTCAAAGATTTTCTTTTTAAAAATAAATAACTGGAGGAAGCTGATGAGTGTTAATCCGATAAAAATTAGAAGGGTGTTTTTCTGTTTATGTTCAATTTCAAAAAAATCTTTAAGCATCATATTGTTTTTTTAAAATTAATATCGTTTTCAAAAGTGTCAATGGAAATAGATAAGGTAAACCTACAAAAAATATTCAAATCAAAAAAGATTGCCACGGTCGTGCCTCCCTCGCACACGAGGGCTTGCCCAAACTGACGGAGCAATGACAATCGCAGAAAAAACTCAGCGGCTAAGTAGCTAAGTAGCTCAGCGGCTTTACTCAAAAACCATCCCCAACAAATCATGCGCCCTTTTAAGGCTGCGTACATTCTCAAAGGTAAGCAGCAGGCGCAGGCCGTTCTTGGTTTGTTTTTCTTTCATTTTGCCCAGGGTAGGAAACTGCTGTACAAATTTTATCACGCGGTGGAAATTACCACTCTGGTAAAACTGGCTGTTCTGGTCGCCTACAAAGTAGCCCACCATTTTATCCTGTTTTAGCACCAGTTTTTCAATGCCCATTTTAGTAGCCAGCCACTTAATGCGGATGCTTGTAATAAGCGCCTGCGCAGGTTTTGGCAATGGCCCGAAACGGTCGATAAGGCGTTGCTCAAAGGCTTTTAGCTCCTCCTCGGTTTTCAGGGTGCCCAGTTCGTTATACAGGTTCAGCCTTTCGCTAATGTTGTTCACGTACTCATCCGGGAACATCATGCTAAAGTCGCTGTCTATAGTCAGGTCTTTAACGTATTCTTTTTCGGTGTCGCCCTCTACCTCGTCGTACAGGTCCTTGAACTCGTTCTCTTTAAGTTCCTCAATGGCTTCGTTCATTATCTTCTGGTAGGTTTCAAAACCTATCTCGTTAATGAAACCGCTTTGCTCCGCGCCCAGTATATCGCCCGCCCCACGGATTTCAAGGTCTTTCATGGCAATGTTAAACCCGCTGCCCAGGTCGCTAAACTGCTCCAACGCCTGTATACGCTTGCGTGCTTCCTCGGTCATGGCGCTGTACGGTGGGGTGATGAAATAACAGAACGCCTTTTTGTTGCTTCGGCCCACACGCCCACGCATCTGGTGCAGGTCGCTAAGCCCGAAGTGGTTAGCATTGTTGATGAAAATCGTGTTTGCATTCGGTACGTCAAGGCCGCTTTCTATGATACTGGTGGCTACAAGCACGTCAAACTCACCCGCCATAAAGGCAAGCATCAGTTCTTCCAGCTTTTTGCCGTCCATTTGCCCGTGGCCTATGCCCACTTTGGCATGCGGCACCAGGCGCTGAATCATGCCGGCTACTTCCTTAATGTTCTCTATACGGTTATTGATGAAGTACACCTGCCCGCCGCGTTCTATCTCATAGGCCACGGCATCGCGGATAACTTCCTCGTTAAAGCCCACCACGTTAGTCTCTACCGGATAACGGTTAGGCGGCGGTGTGCTTATTACCGAAAGATCGCGCGCAGCCATCAGCGAGAATTGCAGCGTACGCGGTATAGGGGTAGCGGTAAGCGTAAGGGTGTCTATGTTTTCGGCTATGGTTTTTAGCTTGTCCTTTACGTTTACGCCAAATTTCTGTTCCTCATCTATAATAAGTAACCCCAGGTCTTTAAACTGCACATTTTTGTTAACCAACTGGTGCGTGCCTATGAGTATGTCCACCTTACCTTCGGCAAGCCCTTTCAGGGTTTCCGATTTCTGCTTTGCGGTACGGAAACGGTTCAGGTAGCTTACCGTAACAGGCATATCCTTTAAACGCTCGCTAAAGGTTTTATAGTGCTGAAATGCAAGTATTGTTGTAGGGACAAGTATGGCTACCTGCTTACCGTTATCTACCGCCTTAAATGCGGCGCGTACGGCAACTTCAGTTTTACCAAAACCCACGTCGCCACACACCAGGCGGTCCATAGGGCGTTCGCTTTCCATGTCCTGCTTTACGTCGGCGGTAGCGGTTACCTGGTCGGGCGTGTCTTCGTAAATGAATGACGATTCCAGCTCGGCCTGCAAATAACTGTCGGGCCCAAACTGGAAACCTTTTTCCAGCCTGCGCTTGGCATACAACTGAATCAGGTTAAAGGCAATGTGTTTTACACGCGCCTTGGTTTTCTGTTTCAGGGTTTTCCAGGCGCTGCTGCCTATTTTATGCACTTTTGGCGTTACGCCGTCCTTGCCGTTGTATTTCGAAATTTTGTGTAATGAGTGGATGCTCACGTACACTATGTCATTATCAGCATACACCAGTTTTATGGCTTCCTGAAGCTTGTTGTCGACCTCAATTTTTTGTAGCCCGCCAAACTTACCGATACCGTGGTCTATGTGGGTTACGTAGTCTCCCACGCTCAGCGAGGTAAGGTCTTTTATGGTAATTGCCTGCTTTTTGCTGTACCCGTTTTTGATGCTGAACTTGTGGTAGCGCTCAAAAATCTGGTGGTCGGTGTAGCAGGCTATCCGGTTTTCTTCGTCTACAAATCCCTCGAATATTGGGAAAACAATGGTTTTGTACTGCTTGTTAGCGTCCTTTTGGTTGGCGCTGTCCAGGCTTTCAAATATGTCGGCAAAACGCTTTGCCTGGGCCTCATTACTGCACAGTATATAGTTAGTATAACCATTGTTTTGGTTAATGTTCAGGTCGTTCAGCAACAGGTCGAACTGCTTGTTAAACGACGGCTGCGGACGTGTTTGGAATTCAAACGTCTGTTTTGCCTTAAACACGGCTTTGCTGCCTATTTCGGCTATGGTAAAATCAAGCGCCTTTTTTATAAAAGACTCCTGGTTTACAAACAACTCGGCGGGAGTGGCATGTTTTATCTCGGTGCTCAGCTTGCTAAAAGCATCGGTAGCACGTTCAAACAGGTTATCCAGCCTGTAAAACAACGCTTCGGTGTTTTCGAGCAGTAGTACGGTATTTGGGCTGATGTATTCCAAAAAGCTTTCGCGCGTTTCGTTCACCAGCTTGTTTTCCACATTTGGGATTACCGTAATTTTTTTCTTTTTCTCTACCGAAAGCTGGGTAGCCACATCAAACGTACGGATGCTTTCCACCTCGTTACCAAAGAATTCTATACGGTACGGGTTGTCGTTACTAAACGAAAACACATCCAGTATGCCACCACGTACGCTAAATTCGCCCGGTTCGGCTACGAAATCCACACGGCGGAACTCATACTCAAACAGTACCTCATTTATAAAGTCGATGCTCACCTGGTCGCCCACGGCTATCTTCAAGGTATTTTTGTCGAGTTGCTGGCGCGTAACTACCTTTTCAAACAACGCTTCGGGGTACGAAACAATAATGGCGGGCTTCTTGCGCGAGTTGATGCGGTTCAGCACCTCGGCACGCAGCAGCACGGCAGCGTTATCGGTATCTTCTATCTGGTAGGGGCGGCGGTACGAGCCCGGGTAAAACAGTACATCGTCCTGGCCCACCAGTGCTTCAAGGTCGTTAAGGTAATAGGCAGCCTCTTCCTTGTCTTTTAAAATAAGCAGAAAGGGCAGTTCGCTTTCGCGGAAAAGCGGATCGGTAACAAAGGACAACGATGAGCCTATAAGTCCCTTTATCAGCACCTTATTGCCGGGTTGCTGCAGGGCCTGGGCTATTTGTTTTATTTTGCCCGATTCGTGGTATTTACGGATTATTTCGTTTTCCAAGACGTTTTCTGTTATAACCCGCACCATGGCCTGCCGGTGCATATGGGTTTACTTTAGGGGTTAACGGTTGTGCCTGAGGCAGGGGCCTGCCTTCCTCCATAGGTATATCATCGGGGTTGGCCAGCCTTGTGGTATCCAGGGCGCGCAGCATTTGCTCTTCGCCTTCTTCCTTAGGTATTTCGCTAAAGCGGATAATTTCGTCAAACTGGTTTTGTGTGGCAGTAAGCTCACGGGTTACATTACCTATAAGCGATATAATTTTTTTATCGGGTATGGTTTCCAGGTTCATGTACGTATACATCATCTGTATGTTAGTCACCACCACATCCAGGCGGGCGCGTACCTGCGGCTTATTAAAAAACGGCGGAATGTTGTCCCTAAGCACGCTGGCTTTGGTTACCATTACCTTCGCCTTGCGCTTAAAGGCTTCCAGGGTACCGGTAGGTTTTTGTTGCAGTTCGTTGTTAAACTGTTCCCATTCGTTCCAGCCGCTTATGCGCTGGGCTACCTTTGGGGCGGGTGGCGGAACATCAAAGTGCCAGTTGCGGCTCAGCACTTTTAGTATAGAGTCGTTCGTTTTCTCTGTGCGCTGGGTTTCCGCTATACGCAGTTGGTCATCGTCTTTGCAGGAGAACACCAGTAATGCCAGCAGGCTGAACGTTATTATCTTTAAATATTTCATGGATACAATATTGCCACGCAAAAATACAAATCCCGCGCCAAAGTTTTTCATAAATAAATTAGGGTTACTTAGTTTCTGGGCGTATAGCGGCTGAGCAAGAGTGTTTGTAGGCTTGAGTGAAGCTGTTCCCTTGTACAAGAGGGGTTAGGGGTGTGTTTATGAGACTGCTTCGTGCCTCGCAGTGACGGGGCGTGAAGAAAGCACTCTCAATCCGGTTTGTCATGGCGAGGGAGGCACGACCGCGGCAGTCTTTGTAGTTGTTTGAGATTGCCACACTCCGCTGCGCTGCGTTCGCAATGACAGCGCGTGAAGAAAGCATCCCAATCCGGTTTGTCATGGCGAGCGGAGGAACGGAGCGCGGCCATCTTTTTTAGCTTGTGAGTGAAGCTGTTCCACTTTTTGAGAAGGGTTAGGGGTGTGTCTGTACTGTTTGGGAATGTTCTTTTGTCTTGACACAAAAGAACCAAAAAGTCAAGGCTGTAACTTCTTATGCTACAAAATACCGGTTTCAGCTAAACGATTTGAACTCGCTTCGCTCAAACAGCAAATCGTTCTTAACGCTTCAACCGCTATTTTGCTTAACGCAACGAAGTTTAAGGCCATAGCTTCCCTCGGTCGTGATTATGCGATCCGTCTTTGCGAGGGAGGTACGACCGCGGCAATCTTTGTAGTTGTTTGAGATTGCCACACTCCGCTACGCTGCGTTCGCAATGACAGCGCGTGAAGAAAGCACTCTCAATCCGGTCTGTCATGGCAAGCGGAGGAACGGAGCGCGGCCATCTCTTTTTTGTTAGGATATTTTTTGTAGGTTTATATAAACTGACATTTTAACCAATGAATAATAAAATTACAGAAATCACACGAAGAAATATTTTTGATTATATACAGGTCGAAAATATTTACTGGGCGGGAAGAATCAGTGAAATCGATTTCCTTTCGCGAATGTTTAATCTCGAATTAATTCCTTCATTAGATACAAGGTTTGTAAATGCAGCGGAAGATATTTGGCAACATAGAATAAACAATCCCTACGATTGGCCAGATAATTGGATTTTTTATGATGATAGATTTAATTTGTTGAGATGCGAAGATTCATATTTTCTAAATTTTTTATGTGAAACAGTGCATCCAATTGTTCGCCCTGATATGGCTGAAGTAAGTAAGTTAATCCAAATATATAATAATAACTTGCGTTTAGATAACTATGAAATCGTGGAAAAAACTAATATCTCAGGAAGACCAATTTTCATGGGTAGGCTTGCAATTGTCGGAAATCAAATATATACGAAGAGAGCACATGAAATACGAGAAATTTTTAATGCAGATTACGTAACTCAGCAGATTAATCAAATGGAAACGTCTATAGAAGTCGCTCCTCATATTTCTATCGGTTTAGCAAAGGAGTTAATCGAGACTTGTTGTAAATCGATACTTCAAGAATTAGGGCTTGAATATGATAAGAATTGGGATTTAATAAAGCTTATGAAAGAAACAACTAAGTTATTAAAATTAACGCCTGATAATATTCCAAATGAAGTAAAGGCTGCTGCTTCAATCAAGCAAATTTTAGGAAGCCTTTCATCAGTTGTTCACGGGATTGCGGAAGTTCGGAATGAATATGGCAGCGGTCATGGAAAAGATAGTAAATTTATAGGGCTACAGCCTCGTCATGCCAAACTTGCAGTAGGAGCCGCTTCAACTTTAGCAATATATTTATTGGAAACCTATCAATTAAAAAATAAAAAATAACCAACCAATGCTCCAATCCCTAATCAACCTACTATACCCTACACTCTGCAACGGCTGCGATGCCCTGCTGCTGGAGTATGAAGATACCCTGTGTACCCATTGCCGGCACGATATGCCCCTTACGCACCATTACCTGAACCCGGGCAACGAAACTGCACAAAAGTTCTACGGGCGCCTGCCGCTGGAGCATGCCTCGGCGCTGGTGTATTTCCATAAAGAGGGGATGGTGCAGCAGCTCATTCATAACCTTAAGTACCGCAAGCAGCAATCCGTTGGCCGTGTTATGGGGCAATGGTACGCCTCACTACTACAGCAGGTGCCGGAACTGGAAAGTGTGACCGATATTATCCCTGTGCCGCTGCACCCGCGCAGGCTCCGCGAAAGGGGTTACAACCAGGTAACTGAATTTGGATTGGCATTGTCTAAGGGGTTAGGCATCCCCTATACCGATAACATACTGGTACGTGAAGCCTATACCAAAACTCAAACCAAAAAAGACCGTGAAAAAAGGGCAGGTATAGCCAGCGCCTTTGCCGTACGCCCTGAAAATGCCGGGGAGGCTCCGCATTTCCTGCTGATAGACGATGTAATTACCACGGGCGCAACCCTGGAGGCCTGCGGTAAGCTGCTGCTGCAAGTTCCCAATGCACGGCTTAGTATTGTTACCATTGCCTACGCGCAAAGCTAAATTTCGGCAAAACATTTCCGCATCAGTAAATATAATCGTTATTTTGCCGTTACAATCAGTAAAAAATTATGCCTAAGAGTAACCTTCTTATCTATATATTCCTGCTGGCCCTTATGAGCAGCTGCGCCAAAAGGGGCGGTATTACCGGCGGCCCTAAAGATACCATTCCCCCGGTTATGGTAAGCAGTTCGCCTAAGAACAATACAATCAACTTTAAAGGCAAGGAAATCCGTATCGATTTTGACGAGTATGTAAAGGTTAAAGATATTAATAAGCAGTTGATTATTTCGCCGCCGCTAAAGTACCAGCCCGACATTACGCCTATGGGTAGCGCCAGCAAATACATAAGCATAAAAGTAAGGGACACCCTGCCGGAAAATACCACCTACAGCTTTAACTTTGGGCAGAGTATTACCGATAATAATGAGGGCAACCCGTATTCGCAGTTCAGGTTTGTGTTCTCTACCGGAGATTATATCGATTCGCTTTCTGTAAACGGTAAAATTAAGGACGCTCACGACCTGAAGACCGATAACTTTGTAACCATAATGCTGTATGAGGCCAATGAAACCTTTAACGATAGTACCATTTACAAGGAAAAACCGCGTTATGTAACCAATACGCTGGATAGTATTAAGCTGTATTCTATACAAAACATAAAGGCGGGTAAGTACCATCTTTTTGCCGTAAAGGATGTGGGTAACAACTACCTCTACAACCCGAAATCGGATAAGATAGCATTCCTTGGGGCACCGCTTACCGTACCGAACGATACAATATTTTTGCTGGAACTGTTTAAGGAAAAGATACCTGTAAAAACGCAGAAGCCTTTTCAAGCATCGTCTAACAGGTTGTTTTTGCCGTACGAAGGTAAGAGTGGTGCAAAGGAGCTGAAGGCCTCGGTGAAAAACGCCGTTACCAAAGAGGATATAAAAACAAGGCTTACCGCCGTAAAGGATAAGGACTCGCTGCAACTGTGGCTTCCCCGGGGACTGAAAGACTCGCTAAGAGTACAGGTAACCGAGCCTTCGGGTGAGAAAAGTTACCTGGTAAAGCTTAAGGAGATGAAGGCTGCCGACTCGCTGGGGGTAGAAGCCGTACAAAAGGGCGGACTGCACTTTAGGGAAAAATTCCAGTTAAAGACCGGCACGCCGCTTGATAATATTGATTTGGCTAAAATTACAGTAATCAATAAAGACTCTGTTGCGGTGCCGTTTACGCATGTGTATGATGACTTTCAGCAGCAGATTACTTTCGACTTTGAAAAAAAGGAAAACGACAAATACATAGTGCAACTGCTGCCCGGTGCCTTAACCGATTTTTACGGCAAACAGAACGACACACTTTCATACAAGCTTACCACGAGGTCGTTTAACGACTATGGTAACATGACGGTGCGGCTGAAGGATGTAAAACGCTGGCCGGTAGTGGTAGAACTTACAGACGAAAAAGGGACAGTGTATGCATCGGTTGCTTCAGAGAAGCCTGAACTGCATTTTGATCTTATTGAACCTAATAAATATACCCTGCGCCTTATTTACGACGATAACAAAAACGGGGAGTGGGATACGGGCGATTACCTGAAAAAACAACAACCCGAGGAGGTTATTTACTATCCCGGCGCAGTAGATGTGCGTGCCATGTGGGATGTGGAACAGGATTTCCCCGTAGGGGGCTAATTTAGAATTACGAATTATACAAAACTGCCGGATGTTCCGGCAGTTTTTTTATTGCTTTTTCCTCACTGGCGTGAACTGGGGTTCCATTTCGAGCGAAGCTTTAGCGGAGTAGAGAAATCTCAAAATTTGTAGTAGAGATTTCTCCTATCGTCGACCCAAGGGCTATGCTCGAACAGGCGAAGCAAATGGAACACTCCACTGTAATTAGTACTGTTGAGACAGTCCCTTCTCTTTACAGCTTTATCTCAAATTCATCTTTGTCATTCAGGAATGCAAAACGGCCGCGTGTGGCTTCCAG
This sequence comes from Flavobacterium sp. RHBU_3, assembly GCF_046613565.1. Lineage (NCBI taxonomy): Bacteria > Pseudomonadati > Bacteroidota > Flavobacteriia > Flavobacteriales > Flavobacteriaceae > Flavobacterium > Flavobacterium sp. RHBU_3. The sequence continues at coordinate 401,069 of NZ_JBKJHC010000002.1, forward strand.
GGTTTCTTTATTTAGTTCAACGGTAAAAACCCCGTCGGCTTCTGTCGGTTCCAGCTGGTAGGCGCCCAGTGCGTCCAGTACCTGAGTGTGTCCGCTGTAAGCATGGCCGTTACCGTCTTGCCCCACGCGGTTAACGCCTATGGTGTAGCTCAGGTTTTCTATGGCACGGGCTTTTAGTAGGGCATCCCACGCAAAGGTGCGTACCTGAGGCCAGTTGGCTACATACAGCAGCACATCGTAGTTCTCTACGTTTCGGGCAAAAACCGGGAAACGCAAATCATAACATATCAGCGGGCAAATCTTCCAACCTTTGTAGTCTACAATCAGCTTTTCGGTACCCTTAGTGTAGTGCTTGTGCTCATCGGCATAGGAGAAAAGGTGGCGCTTGTTATACGTTTGTATACTTCCGTCAGGGAAAACAAAAAACAGGCGGTTGTAGTAATCTTCACCATCTTTTATGGCAAGGCTCCCGGTAATGGCGCAATCTTTTGCTTTGGCGGTTTGCTGCATCCATTGTACAGTGGCATCATTAGGGGCTTCCGCTACGGTTGCCGGGTTCATGGTAAAACCAGACGCAAACATTTCAGGTAATACAATAAGGTCGGTGCTTTCTATAGTATCTATAAGCGAAGTGAAATGCGCGCGGTTAGCGGCGGCATCTTCCCACGCGAGGGTGGTTTGTATAAGGGATACTTTCATTTCTTTTTTGTTTGACACGAAGTTCACGAATTTTCGGGAATTAACCTACAGCTATATTTTGTTGTGTTTTGTGCCGACTGTGCATCTATGTTTACAGTGCCAATTTCTCGCAAAGCCGCAAGGTCGCCAAGGTATTGCTGCGCAATATTTACAGTTTCGAAACTTTGCGACTTAGCGGCTTTGCGAGAAATTGTTTTTTATACTTGCAGAAGACAAGAGGTTCGACTTAGGTAAAAAAAAATCCCCAGGCTAAATGGCCTGGGGATATATCGAATAACCAAATTACCATATAACCAGGATTACTCTACCCAGCGGTAGTAGCGGGCACCGGTAAGGTTAGGCAGTTCGGTTTCTATTTTGTCTAAAATCCACTCATTCATTGGGGCAACCACGCTGTAGTGCTGCTCCTTTTTGTGGAGTTTGTTGTAAGTTTCAAAATCAATGACAGTGCTTGCACCAAGGGTTTCAAACAGGCGTGCTTTTTCGGCGGCGGCCTTCCAGCCGCTTTGCAACGTACCCTGAAATGCCTTACTCTTAGAGCCACTTCCATATGCCAGGAACCCAAATTTCTTGCCTTCAAGTTCGGCGCCCTGTTCTGCTTTTACTACCAGCGCACTCAGTAAGCCCATAAAAATAGAGCCGGTGTACAGGTTGCCTATAAGCGATGAAGCAGGTTCGGCAGGTTGTAGTTTTTGGGATACAAATGCTTTGTAATCGTCACTCTTGCTTATTTCCTTAACGCGGTTTGCAAAATCGGCAGCATCTTCATTGCCGGTAAGCAGCGGTTCGTTTGCGTCGAGCGCAAAAATTTCGCTAAACATACGTCGGCCCTGAAAAGCGTATGGCAGGTGCATAATGATGCTGTCCCATGTATCGTATAGCGAACCTTGTATGTTATTCAGTTTTTTAAAGCTGTAGTAGGCTTCTTTAGTACGCTCTGTGTATACCACATTGCTGTATTGACCGTCAAAAACCGGCTGGTCTTTGTGTATTTCTATCTCGGCTTCAAGGTTACCGAACCACGGTTCGTTTGCCTCTATGTTGGTAATCTCTTTTTTGGCAAGCGTGCGGTACGGCTTAAAAAAGTCGAACACGCCGCGTGTGCTTACTGCCCAGGTGTTATCAAAAGCAATAATGCGAGGATTAGCACTTACCAGTAGCGCCACGGCTCCGGCACCCTGGGTGTATTCGCCGCTGCTTTCAAGGTCGTATTTGGCTATGTCGCTGGCTATAACCACGGCTTTTTTATCCGGGTTAAGGCGTACAAAGTCGATGCAGTTTTGCAGGGCATCTACCGCACCTATACATGCAAAGGTAAGGTCTACCGCATCGGTGTGCAGAAAACTGTTGTGCCCGTACTTCTGCTCCATAAGTGCCACAATAAATGAGGCTATAGGCTTAGAGTTGTCTATACCGCTTTCGGTACCTACATAAATGCGGGCTATATCGGCGGGGTTAAGGTGGTTTTCGTCAATTAGCCTGGTTAGTGCGTTAGCGCCAAAAACAACGGCATCCTGATGTACATCGGGCAGGGTCATTTTTAGCAGGCCAAGGCCTTTTTCCAGTTTGTCGGGGTCTATGTCCCTTGCTATGGCAAGGTCTTTTATAGGAAGGTGTATTTTGGCAATATCGTATGCTATGGCGTCAATTCCGGTGTTCATTATTGTTTCATGGTTTGAAAGAATGCAAATTTATTCAATTTCATAATACATACAGGGAAGCAAAAAGGTTAATTGAGAAGATGATGCTCCTTTGGTGTTTAATGCGCTTTTTATTTTGATATGTTTAATTATTTCCCTGCATAGGCGTTTTTTTAGCAAAGTATCAGTACCTTCGTTTTGTTATTTATAATCATTATTAATAATATGAAAAAACACCTATTGGTACTGTTGCTTATTGTTGGTTTTACCGCCGCTGCTCAGGATAAGCAGGGGTACCAACTTTTTACCGCAAATGGAAAAAAGACTACTTATAAAGCCCTGGTGAAAGCTAACGTCGGTGCTGATGTAGTGCTATTTGGCGAACTGCATGATAACAGCATAGTGCACTGGCTGGAGTACGAGTTGGCTGCCGATGTTATTAAGCAAAAGCCTGTGATACTGGGGGCTGAAATGATAGAGGCCGATAACCAGCAGGTACTGAACCGTTATCTGGCCGGTGAAATAAACCAAAAGCAGCTGGACAGCCTGGCGCGCCTGTGGCAAAACCATAAAACGGATTATAAGACATTGGTTGATTTTGCTAAAGAAAACAAGCTGCCGTTTGTGGCGGCCAATGTGCCGCGTAGGTATGCCAGCCAGGTATACAAAAAAGGATTGGAATCGCTTGAAGCCCTGCCTGCCGACGAAAAAGCATGGATGGCCCCGTTGCCTATAGCTTATGATGCTTCGTTGCCGGGGTATAAAGCCATGCTGGAAATGGGCGGTGGCCACGGTGGCGACAACCTGCCTAAAGCACAGGCTATAAAAGATGCTACTATGGCGTGGTTTATAAGCCAAAACATAAAGCCGGGCAGTACATTTATCCACTATAACGGGTCGTACCACAGCGAGAATTACGAGGGTATAAGTTGGTATTTAAATCAGTATAAACCGGGGCTGAAGATTGTTACCATAGCGGCTGTTTCGCAAAAAGACCTGGATAAACTGGAAACGGAACACCTTAAAAAAGCCGACTTTATTATAGTGGTTGATGATAATATGACAAAGACGTACTAAGGTATTACAATTTTTCGGGGTTAGGGGTGTGTCCTGAAATTATGATGCTTTTATACAATTGATTTTACCAAGACAAGTCTGGGATTCCCTTATAAATTAATTCGGCCTGAGCTTTCAAAAATTTTGAAAGTTCAGGCGTTTTTTAATCCACTAAACCGTTGTAGAAAATACGGTGTACCAAAACACCAAAGTAGGAATTTCTTAACTCTTTGCGTTATTTGAGATTTTTTTAGGTAAAAAAAATGCATTATTTATTTTATCTCTGCAAATACTTTAAAAAAATCTTACTTTAAACTGATTATAAATTAGCTTCGAAAGGTTGCGGTAAAACTGATTTAGCCTTACTTTTGTTTGATTTTTTTTGAAAACCTTATACTTTTAAACAAACATTATGGCAAAATCTGCATTTTTGAAGTCGTCCATCGCCAAAAAATACTGGATGGCTTTAACAGGTTTATTTCTCTGCCTGTTCCTTACGGGGCACTTATTGGGTAACTTACAGCTGCTGGCTACCGGCGAGCACGCTGCACTTCACTTCAACCAGTACGCGCTTTTCATGACCACTAACCCGGCTGTTAAGGTTCTATCATGGCTTACTTACTTTTCAATCCTTTTCCATGCTGTAGACGGTATACTGCTTACCATACAGAACAAGAAGGCAAGGCCAATAGGCTATGCCATGAACCAGCCTTCTAAAAACTCTAAGTGGGCATCTCGAAACATGGCGGTACTTGGTACAGTTGTGCTTGTATTCATTGTTACACACATGGTAAACTTTTGGGCAGTAATGCACTTTGGTAACGCAGAGCAAATGCCGCTGCAAACCGTAACTATTAACATACAGGGCCAAACCCAGGAACTATATGTTACTACCGATGGTGGTTATATACCTAAAGGCCAGGTAGACGGCGGTGCTGTTGTTATAAAAGACAGGACATCGTTTTATGATGCTCAGGCCAATGTTAAAATAAAAGAAGGTTATAAAGACCTTTACAGGATTACTGTAGCTTTCTTTACAAATGATCAATTCGGGCTTATAGCTGCAATACTTTATGCACTGGCTATGGCTGTGCTTGGGTTCCACTTATGGCATGGTTTCAGCAGCGCATTCCAGTCGCTGGGGCTTAACAATCCAAAATACAATGGCCTTATAAAAGGCTTTGGTTATGGTTTTTCTGTTATAGTGCCGTTTGCATTTGCTATAATACCACTATTCATTCACTTTAAGCTTAAATAATTCCAACGTCTACCGATATGAGTTTAGATTCTAAGATACCAGCGGGGGACATCTCCGAAAAATGGACCAAATATAAAGACCATCTTAAACTTGTTGCTCCAAACAACAGGCCAAAGATTGATATAATAGTAGTAGGTACCGGTCTTGCCGGTGCTTCGGCTGCCGCCTCTCTAGGCGAAATGGGCTATAACGTTAAGGCGTTTTGCTTCCAGGATTCACCACGCCGTGCGCACTCTATTGCTGCGCAGGGTGGTATTAACGCCGCTAAAAACTACCAGAATGACGGCGACAGTACATACAGGCTGTTTTATGATACTATAAAAGGTGGTGACTACCGTGCGCGTGAAGCTAACGTACACCGTCTTGCAGAAGTTTCGGCTAACATTATAGACCAGTGTGTGGCCCAGGGTGTACCTTTTGCACGCGATTACGGCGGAATGCTTGATAACCGTTCATTTGGTGGTACTCAGGTACAACGTACGTTCTACGCAGCGGGACAAACAGGACAGCAGTTGCTACTGGGTGCATACTCTGCGCTTTCAAGGCAAATAGGCCTTGGCCGTGTAGAAATGTACAACCGCCACGAAATGCTTGATATTGTAAAAGTAGACGGTAAGGCACGTGGTATTATAGCCCGTAACCTTGTTACCGGCGCTATAGAAAGGCACTCTGCCCACGCAGTAATTATTGCTTCGGGTGGTTACGGTAACGTATACTTCCTTTCTACAAATGCTATGGGTAGTAACGTTACTGCCGGCTGGAAAATCCACAAAAAAGGTGCTTACTTTGCTAACCCTTGCTACGTGCAGATTCACCCTACCTGTATTCCGGTACACGGTACTAACCAGTCTAAGCTTACCCTGATGTCTGAGTCATTACGTAACTCGGGCCGTATCTGGGTTCCTAAGAAACTTGAAGATGCTCAGGCCATCCGTGAAGGAAGGCTTAAAGCTACCGATATTAAAGAAGAAGACAGGGATTACTTCCTGGAAAGAAGGTACCCTGCCTTTGGTAACCTTGTACCGCGCGACGTAGCTTCGCGTGCTGCCAAGGAGCGTTCTGATGCAGGTTTCGGTATCGAAAACAACGAAACAGGCGAAGGTGTTTACCTTGACTTCTCTTCAGAGATCATTAACAAAGGCCGCCAGACTGCTTATGCACAAGGTAACCACAATCCTTCTCAGGAAGAGATTGTAAAACTTGGTAAGGCATGGATAGAGGAGAAATATGGTAACCTTTTCCAGATGTACCAACAAATTACCAACGAAAACCCGTATGAAGTGCCAATGAAGATTTACCCTGCGGTACACTACACTATGGGTGGTGTATGGGTAGACTACAACCTGCAAAGCTCTATACCGGGCTGTTTTGTAGCGGGTGAAGCTAACTTCTCAGACCACGGTGCTAACCGTCTTGGTGCTTCTGCGCTGATGCAGGGTCTTGCTGATGGTTACTTTGTACTTCCGTATACAGTGTCTGACTACCTTGCCGGAGAAATCCGTACAGGTAAGATACCTACAAACACTCCTGAGTTTGACGAAGCCGAAGCTGGCGTAATTGCACAGATAAACGGTTTCCTTAACAATAACGGTACTAAATCTGTAGACTCGTTCCACAAACGCCTGGGCCACATTATGTGGAACAAGGTGGGTATGGCCCGTAACGAGCAGGGACTTACTGAGGCTATTGCCGAAATTGCTGCCCTTAAAGAAGAATTCTACAAAGATGTATATGTGCCGGGTACTGCCGACGAAATTAACACTGAGCTTGAAAAAGCAATACGTGTAGCCGACTTTATAGACCTGGGCCAGCTTATGGCACGCGATGCACTGCAACGTAAAGAGTCTTGCGGAGGCCACTTCCGTGAAGAATACCAGGATTCTGAAGGTGAAACACTTCGTGATGACGAAAACTTCAACTTTGTTGGTGCCTGGGAATACAAAGGCGACGACATTAACACCGAAGTACTTCATAAAGAAGTGTTGAACTACGAGTACATTAAAATCGCAGCCAGGAACTACAAATAAAATATACACAGATATGGCTTCTAATAAAAATATAAATATAACCCTGAAAATTTGGCGTCAGAAAAACGCTAAACAAAAAGGAAGTATCGAGACTTACAAGCTTGATAATGTTTCTACTGACAGTTCATTCCTGGAAATGCTGGATCAGCTTAACGAGCAGCTGATAAGCAACAGGCAGGAACCGGTAGCTTTTGACCACGACTGCCGCGAAGGTATTTGCGGTATGTGTTCACTTTATATTAACGGACAGGCGCACGGCCCGGCTCACAAGGTTACTACCTGTCAGCTGCACATGCGTTCGTTTAAAGATGGCGACACTATCTATGTAGAGCCATGGAGAAGTAAAGCGTTCCCGGTAATTAAAGACCTTATGGTAGACCGTTCTGCGTTCGACCGTATTCAGCAAGCCGGTGGTTTCGTATCGGTAAACACTTCAGGTCGTACTATCGATGCTAATGCTACCCCGGTACCTAAGCACGATGCAGACCGCGCTTTTGAAGCTGCTGCATGTATAGGTTGTGGTGCTTGTGTGGCCAGCTGTAAAAACGGTTCGGCTATGCTGTTTGTAGGTGCTAAGGTGTCTCAGTACGCGCTATTGCCTCAAGGTAAAGTAGAAGCTACACAGCGTGTGCTTAACATGGTACGCCAGATGGACGAAGAAGGATTTGGTAACTGTACTAATACCGGTGCTTGTGAAGTAGAATGTCCTAAAGGCATTTCGCTTGAAAACATTGCCCGTATGAACAGGGAATACCTTTTTGCAAGCATAAAATAATTTGACACAGTCAAATCGTTAATAGTAGAAACGCCTCCTGTATGGGAGGCGTTTTTGTTTGTAGCTATTTAGTATCACTGCTTTTATAATATACTCCCAGTATGGCCTTTAGCCTGTTTTGGAATTGCTGGTTGTGGTATGTCGCTTGCATTTCTTTCATGCAGTTAGCACACAGGCAGTCGTTATACTGCAGGCTTATGTACTCGCTTTCTTCTTTGCTAAGAACTACGGCAGTGCATTGGCACAGCGATATGGAGCCTGCCTTGCATTCAAACTCGGCCTGGCATCTGGGGCAGTATTTACTTTCGTGTTTTTGCACAGTGATACTATTATGGGTTACTGTTTTATTTCGGGTTCGTAGGCAAGCTGTAATTGTTTTGCAGCGTTTACCATAGCCGCCAGGGCTTTTTTGGTTTCGTCCCAATGGCGGGTTTTAAGTCCGCAATCCGGGTTTACCCATAGCTGTTCTGCCGGTATTACCCTTTCGGCTTTTTTCATCAGCTGCACCATTTCCTCCTCAGACGGAACGCGTGGCGAGTGGATGTCGTACACACCCGGGCCAATATCGTTAGGGTAGTTAAAATGGGCAAAGGCATCCAGCAGTTCCATTTGCGAACGCGAACACTCTATGGTAATCACATCGGCATCCATGTCGGCTATGTCCTCAATAATGTCGTTAAATTCAGAATAGCACATGTGGGTGTGTATCTGGGTAGCATCTTGCACTACGCTGGCACTGATGCGAAACGCTTTTATGGCCCAGTGCAGGTACTGTGGCCAGTGCTGTTTTAGCAACGGAAGCCCTTCACGAAGTGCGGGTTCATCTATCTGGATTATTTTTATGCCTGCGTTTTCCAGGTCGGCAACTTCATCGCGTATGGCCAGGGCTATTTGTGTACACGTAATCGATCTTGACTGGTCATTGCGCACAAACGACCATTGCAGTATGGTTACCGGGCCTGTAAGCATGCCTTTAACGGTCTTTTGGGTAAGCGACTGCGCATATTGTGTCCAGTAAACCGTCATGGGTTCAGGGCGGCTTATATCGCCGTAAATAACCGGTGGTTTTACACAGCGGCTACCGTAGCTTTGTACCCAGCCGTTTTGTGTAAAGGCAAAACCGCTAAGGCGTTCGCCAAAGTACTCCACCATGTCGTTTCGCTCAAATTCGCCGTGTACCAGTACATCCAGTCCTACTTCCTCCTGAAAACGTATGGTTTCCTCGGTTTCCTTTTTAATCAGGGTATCGTACTGGGTTTTGGTTAGCTGTTCTTTTTTCAGCTTGGCACGCCATGAACGTACCTCCGGTGTTTGCGGAAACGAACCTATGGTCGTAGTAGGGAACAGTGGCAGGTTTAGCGCGGCGTTTTGCAAAGGTTTCCTTATGGCAAAGTTGCTGTTACGACGACCATCGGCTTCAGTGATATTAGCTATACGTTCCTTAACAAGCTCGTTGTGTATTAATGCCGATGTGTTTCGGCTTGCAATTGCGTCAATGTTTTGCTGCAGTTTTTTGGCCGCAATGGTCATGTTTTCGCTGTTTGCCAATTGCTTTAGCAGTACGGTTTCGTTTAGCTTTTGTTTGGCAAAAGCCATCCACTGCTTTACCTCGGCAGTTAGCGATGTTTCATTGGTTTCCGAATCCAGGTCGCAGGGCACGTGCAGTAACGAACACGATGGTGAAATGATAATGCGCTCCTTGCCCAGTTTTTTTACCGCCTTGTAAATGGTTTGCAGTGACTGAGTGTAATCGTTTATCCATACATTGCGTCCGTCTACTAACCCTAATGACAGTAGGGTGGTGCCCGGTAGGTGCTGTAATACATCTTCCAGCTGTTGCGGTGCGCGTACCAGGTCTATATGTAGTGCATTAGTACCCAGGCTGCATGCTAATTGCGTATTGTTGTTCAGTCCTTCAAAATAGGTTGCCACCATTATATTCAGTTGCGGAAACGCACTGCGTATGGCATCGTGGCTAATTAATATTGCTTCTTTTTCAGTCTCAGTAAGCTCCAGAGCCAAAAACGGTTCATCCAGTTGCAGCCATTGTGCGCCTTCCTGTACCAGCGCCTCAATAATTTTAAGGTAGGCAGGCAGCAGGTTGTTTAGTAACGATATCCTGTTAAAACCTTCTTCTTTTTCTTTACCTAATAACAGGTACGACACCGGTGCGATTAAAACCGGTTTGGTAAGTATGCCTGCGTTTTTTGCTTCAATAAATTCTGAAACGGCTTTGTTTGATTGATAAGAGAACTCCTGATTGTTGTAAAATTCAGGTACTATGTAGTGGTAGTTGGTATCAAACCACTTGGTCATTTCCATAGCGGTAATGTCTTTCCCGTCTTTTTGATACCCGCGTGCCATTGCAAAATACAGGTCGGTTAACGGTTCGCTTCTAAGTTCGTCGTAGCGGGGAGGAATGGCGCCCAGTGCAAGCGAAAGATCCAGTACCTGGTCGTAAAAAGAGAAGTCGTTTGAAGGAATAAGGTCGATGCCGGCCTCTTGTTGCAGTTGCCAGTTGTGCAGCCGTATGGCTTTGCCTTGTTCGATTAGTTCGTCTAACGAAATTTTTGCGGCCCAGTAGTTTTCGCAGGCCTTTTTCAGTTCCCTGTTGCCCCCAATACGCGGGTAGCCAAGATTGTTTGTACGCATTTTAGTGCTTTTAAAAAATTAATAAATGATTTAAAAGCTCTTTTGCCTGATTTCACAATGCCTTAAGAAGTGGGTGGGGTAGTTAGGGCAGGGTATAGTTATCCCCGGGTGCCTTATAGTAAACCAACTGCTTCAAACCGCGAAAGCATTGTCAAGTAAGTATAGGCAGGTCTCCTGACTTGTAACATTTTTACCGTCCTTCCCATCGTGTTAAGACAGTGGACTGCTGTGGGTAAAAACTTTTGGCGTTACTTACAGTTGCGCGACAGTTCGTGATTTGCACACGATTCCCTTTTAATCCCGGCTTTCGCCGAAAACCTCTACCATTTGATAAAGAAATAAAGTAAAGAACTATGGGGCAAAGATAGGTATTTCTTTATTTTGTTTTCCGGGTGTTTTTTTGTTTTATACTTTAACGGATGTGCTTGATAGAGAGTTGGTTTTTTTATTATTTTTGTTACTATGGAATCTGTAAACGTAAATATTAACCTCACCGTTGATCAGCTTATCCAGGCCGTAAAGCAATTATCGCCTGAAGATAAGCTAAAGCTGAACGATGCGATTTGGGATGAATCTTATGTAGTGCCTGAGTGGCATAAGCAAATTGTGAGAGCGCGTATTAAAGAAGTTGATTCAAATCCGGATTTATTGTTGGACTGGGATGAAGTTTCAGAATCTCTGTAATGCCATATAAAATACAAATTTCTGTTCGCGCTGTTGCCGATATACGCGAAGCGGAAAACTGGTATAATGAGCAATTATCAGGCTTAGGTACCAGATATAAAATTGCAGTTAAAAGCCAAATTAATGATTTGCGCGATGATGCATTACTATATCCTGTAAAGTATGATGATGTGCATTATAGAAAAATAAAGGGTTTTCCTTATTTGTTGCATTACAGGATTAAACAGAATGTAGTTGACATTATTGCTGTAATACATACTTCCAGAAATCCTGATATATGGCACGAAAAGGATATCTAATATTGCATATTGCTTTATCTTCGTACCTTTGCCACTCGGTTACTCAGTAGCTAAGAAACTCAGAAACTCAAGAAAATGATTGAAGATAAAAACCAGCAACGTACCACTCTGGGTTCGTTGGGCGAATTCGGGCTTATAGAACACCTTACCGCTAATATAGAAATTACACAGCCTTCTACCCTTAAAGGGATAGGCGATGATGGCGCTGTGCTTGATTTTGCCGATAAAAAAGTGGTGGTGAGTACCGACCTGCTTATAGAAGGCGTGCATTTTGACCTGGCGTATATGCCGCTAAAACACCTAGGGTATAAAGCCGTGGTGGTAAACCTGAGCGACATTGCCGCCATGAATGCCAAGCCTACGCAGATAACCGTTTCTATTGCTGTAAGCAACCGTTTCCCTGTTGAGGCGCTTGATGAGTTGTATGAAGGTATTAAACTGGCTGCCCGCGTGTACAATGTAGATATAGTAGGTGGCGATACTACATCATCTCAAAAAGGAATGATACTGAGCATTACCGCGCTGGGTGAGGCTAATGCCGAAGACATAGTGTACCGCAACGGTGCCGCTAGTAACGACCTGCTGGTGGTTACAGGCGATGTAGGTGCTGCCTACATGGGGCTACAGGTACTGGAGCGTGAAAAGCAGGTGTTTCAGGTGAACCCGAACAACCAGCCCGACCTCGATGCTTACAACTACCTTATAGAACGCCAGCTGAAGCCCGAAGCCCGTACTGATGTGCGTGAATTGCTGAAAGAACTGGATGTGAAGCCTACAGCTATGATAGATGTTTCGGACGGGTTGTCGTCTGAAATTTTACATATCTGTAAGCAAAGTGGGGTGGGGTGTAATCTTTATGAAGAGAAAATCCCTGCCGATCCGCAACTGATAAGCGCCTGCGAGGAGTTTAATATAGATATTACCACGGTAGCCATTAACGGCGGTGAAGACTATGAACTACTGTTTACCATAAAAATGGAGGACTTCGACAAGATAAAAGGCAACCCTAACTTTACGGTTATAGGCCATACCACGCAGGAAAGTGAGGGTATACACCTTATTACCCGCGCCAATACCAAAATCCCGCTTAAATCAAGGGGATGGAATGCGCTAAACGACGAAGCATAAGTTTTAGTTTAAGGTTTAAAGTTTCAGGTTGCCACTCTGCCGAACCTGAAACTTTAAACTTTAAACAAATTTTCGATAGTTTTCCTGCTTATGATTTGATGAGTTTTTGTGTAGATGTACCGTTTGAAGATTTTACCTTTACTAAGTAGATTCCAGGTGTCAATGTGTTTGTTTTCAGTTTGTATCCGGTATTGTTTATTGCTGTTTCACTAAGTTTTTTCCCGGTTATATCATATATTTCCGCACTATAAATAATACTCTTAGTGTTAGAAGAAATGTTTACCCATTCTTTGGTAGGGTTAGGATATAAAACAATATCATTTAAATCTTTCTTACTGCCTGCTGTATCATTGTCATGAGTGCTTAAATAATTCTCGTCTACAGTTGTTACATAAAGCTCATTCCCTCCTTTGAAAGTTCGGCCTCCTAAATATAATTTATTGTCAATTACACCAAATATACTGGTTAATCCGTTAGTATAATTTTCAGAATCAAACTGCGGTGCATTAGTAATGTTAATATCCAGTAAGGTTGTGTTAGCCACCGTGCCATCTGTAATTGACAGACCGGTAAAGAGAGCACTAAATTGGTTTACAAAGATAAGGTTGCTGCCAAGGCAATCATAGTCACGAAATATGTAATAGCTTTCAGCTTCGGCGAGATGAAATGTGCCTTCTTCAGTGCCATCTGTCCTCCATATCTGTTTACCGTAAGGTTCAGAATAACTGTTATTATCACCTAAACCAAAAAATATATAATCCCCACAAGCTTTCATGAATTTCATATTCATATTAGCAGGCAGGTTTTCTTTAACAAGGACTGTTCCTGCTATAGTGCCGTCTGTACGGTATATGCTGAGGCCTGTAGTATTTGTTTCTAAGTTGTAATATAATTGGTTATCTACGATAGCTATAAAACGAAAATTGTAGTTTGAGATAATCCCGGATTGAATCAATACAGTTCCTTCCTGTGTGCCATCACTGCTGTATAAATAATTTGAGCCAACTATGGTTATGAAAATTTTATTGTTATTAGCTTCTATTATAAGGGGCAGTGCATTATTCATTGAGCTAATTACTTTAACTGTACCTGTCTCAGTCCCGTCGGTCTTCCATATTCCTTTGCCGGTACTGTCTTCTGCAACGAAGTATAAAAAACCGTTAAGTACAGCATAGTTTTTAATACTGTTATATGTGCAATTGCTCGTTATAACTCCTGACTGGGCGCCAGGATAGATATCCTTCACCATCCATGTGCCTTCTTCAGTGCCGTCTGTGCGCCATAATTCTTCGCCATGGATGTTGTCGTTAGCTTTAAAGTAAAAAATATCGTTATACACCATAAAATAGGTATAGCCGCTTACACCACTACTGTTGCCGGGTGCTATGTCTTTTACCGGTTGGGTGCCTTCTTCGGTTCCGTCCGTAACATATATTTCCCGTCCTATTTCACTATACAGACCATTAAAGTATACTTTGTTTCCTGCTTTTGTAAAAATGGGTCCTGTTTGTTCGTTGGTAAAACCGCATGAATGGGTGTAGTTGCCCGTATAAATGTCTTTTATTATGTGTGTGCCTTCTTCAGTCCCATCTGTTATAAAGGGTTCGTTCCCTGTGGAACCATCATTTCCTACAAATATGAGCTTGTTATTCAGTGCTACTGATGATAAATAACCACGGCCATCTAAAATACCCGAATTGCTGTGAGATAAGTCCTTAATCATTTTTGTATTGGCTTCAGTTCCATCTGTAGACCAAAGCTCTATACCATTTGCTGATTGGAAGCCTGCGGGGAAATAGGTTATATTACCTGCCGGGACAAAGTCAAGATACTGTACGGGCGATGAATAAAGATTTATATCTTTAAGCAAGTGTGTTCCGTTCTGTGTTCCGTCAGACACCCATGGTTTTAAATTAGATCCTTCTTGTCCCGAAAATATAAGGTAGTTTTCGTTTGCAGAGAACTTAGTGATGGTTCCGGCGTTTGCTGAAGAGCTATTTATAGCCATAACTGTACCTTCAGAGGTGCCGTCGGTAGTCCATATTTGAGTTGTTGACCCGAATGCTGTAGCAACAAAATATGGTGCATTATTAAATAACAGGAAATCTGTAAACGAGCTAATGTTATCCGTTTGCTGATTGAGTATTTTAAGTTCTGTTGTCCCCTCCTGGGTTCCATCACTTTTCCATAGGGCAAGATAACCACTATATTGGGCCATGAAAATAAAATACTGCCCTTGTACTGCGATTCCTTGTAATTCAGGTGGATAAGAATACAGGCCTGATGCTCCAGGTAAAAACTCTTTAAATAGGGTTGTGCCTTCAGGTGTTCCATCACTTTTCCATAATTCTGTGCCATTTTCGGGTGTTGTGCAGAGGAAATAAAAATTATTGTCAAGGACTATTGGCTTTCCGGGATTTGAACTTGCAGCGCCAATAGCTATATCTTTAAAAAGGGTAGTTCCTTGCTCTGTTCCGTCACTTTTCCATAGTTCAGTTCCATTTTCAGAACTGCTTGCATTAAAATAAAGTATATTGTTAAACACGAACAAATTCGTAACATTGTCATTCAAACCTTCTGGGTTAACATCTTTAAGTATGTGTGTCCCTTCTTCAGTCCCGTCTGAGACCCAAATTTCACCATTGTAATTTTCGGTATAACGTATAAAGTATAACTTTCCGTTATAGGCAGTGAGGCCATTGAGGCCTATATTATAGCCAAAATTTTTAACCAGTGTCGTTCCTTCTTCTGTTCCATCAGTTTTCCATAGTTCATATCCGTTCTCAAATTTTATGTAATAGAGTATTTCGCCTACTACTTTTAAAAAGTAGAAAGAACCACTACTGCTTATAGTATAAATACTTTCGGTTTCTTCATCATAAAGCCATAAGCTTTCCTGGTAACTATTGTGGTATCCGCTAAAGCAAATTTTAGTACCAAATTTTGTAATGTTTACAGGGGAACAGTTCCCGGAATAATTGATTTCGCGTAGTTGAAGATCCAGGCTTTGTGCATTGACAAAAAAACATGCAATAAGTGCTATAGCAGATAAAAGCGGTTTCATAAGTTGTGATTGGTAGTTATATAAGGCAAATATAATTTTATTTTTGTTTAAAACACTTCGTTTAATGCGAAAACCCTAAGGCAATACTCATGCAAATGATGCCCATTACCAGCAGGGTAATGAAAATGTATTTGCGGTCTTTCTCCCTTATGAAAGAGAATAAAGAGAGTATCATCCTTAGCACCGGGGTTAAGAATAACAGCAGTACCCCCAGGAATATCATGGCGTTACCATCGCCATTAGCTATACCGATAAAAATATCGCGTATAACATCAAAAAGGCTGCGGTCGTTTTCGGTGAAATGAGCATAATTTACCGTGTCGTGGCTGTGAGTGCTTAGGTATACTAATCCTCCTGCAAGTGCCACGCCCAGCGCTGTCCATACACCATAGCGCAGCAGGTTGCCTATCAGTTGCTGGAAATCTTTTTCCTGTTGTATATTGTGTTCCATTATATGTTGCCCATTAATCCGTTATAAATCATATTCAACGCCAGTACTACGATAAGGCAGGCAAAGAAAACGCGCAGTTTCTTAGGGTTAGCCTTTATAAGTACCTGTGCGCCTGTAAGTGCACCCAGCAGTACACCAATAACCACCGGCATGCATATAGTGGGTTGTATGTATCCTTTTTGAATATAGATGACTGAGCTGGCTACTGCCGTAACGCCCATCATAAAATTACTGGTTGTGGTAGAAACTTTAAACGGTATACGCATAATGTTGTCCATGGCAATAACCTTAAATGCTCCCGAACCGATACCCAGCATACCCGACATCATACCTGCAAGCCCCATCATACTAAAACCGCCAATTACGTTTTTTACGCCGTATTTTATTTTGGTGCCGTCTGTAGCAGGATAATCCGATGGGAGATCGAGTTTTTGTGCCAGTGCGCTTGAGGTTTCCAGTACGTGCTCAGTTTTTTTGCGTAACGAATTTATTGCCGAAAAAATCAGCGTTAGTCCGAAAATCACTGCAATGGCCGATGCCGGTGCCGCACTTGATATGAGTGCCCCACCTACAGCCCCCAGTGTGGTGGCTATTTCCAGGAACATGCCCAGGCGCATATTGGTTATGCCCTCGCGTACGTAAGCCGCCGCCGAGCCCGACGATGTGGCTATAACGGCTACCAGTGCCGTGCCTATGGCGTAGTGAATGTCTACTCCCAGGCCTATGGTGAGTAATGGGATGATGATAATGCCGCCGCCAAGCCCCGAAAGCGAACCTATAAAGCCCGCCGCAAAGGCACCGATAAGCATTATGAGGGTAAATGTGAGTAAGGTCATGTACTCCGAATTTTTATGTGAGGGGTAAATTTACGGCGCAAAAAATAAAAACCCGGCTACTTGTATGGTATTTAAGCCACGAATTGCACTAATTTTCACAAATTCATGCTCCATCGCATATATAAATCACTTTGTGTTCTTTTCAGCTTTCCAAAGGAAAGCCTTGGTGTTCGTGTTAAGTGTAATTTAGGTTTTTCGTGGACTTTGTGCAAAACTTTGTGGTCCTTGTGGTAGAAAATTTAGCGCAAAGACGCCAAGCTGCAAGGATGTGTCTAGATAGTAGCCCTTAGTTGGTAAAAGCCCTGAATTTATTTGGTAACACCCTATTAATAATTTGAGTACTTTTGCAAGATGGAAACAAACAGGCAAAAAAAAATAGGAGCCTTGCTGCAAAACGACCTGGTAGATATACTACAGGGCGAAATCCGTAAGAACGGCATCAGCAACCTCGTTATCTCTATAAGTAAGGTGGCGGTTACCACCGACCTTTCATTGGCAAAGGTGTACCTTAGCGTGTTCCCGTCTGAAAAGGGCGGCGAAATACTGAATGCGGTAAAAAGCAATGCGCCGCTTATTAAACACGACCTTGCACAACGTGTACGCCTTCAGCTGCGCAAAGTGCCAAACCTTGTGTTTTATATAGACGACTCGCTGGACAGGATAGAAGCGCTTGACAAAGAGCTAAAAGGTGAAAACAACCCAATAGCTAATCCTGAACTTTTACCACGACGCAAAAAAATATAACCATTCGTGTCATTTCCGCTGTACATAGCAGGCCGCTATACCATAAGCCGCAGTAAAAGCACCGCCGTAAACATCATTACGCGGATTGCCGTATTGGGTATATTGGTAAGCAGCGCCGCGCTGTTCATCATCATGTCAGTGTTCAGCGGGTTAAAAGACTTTAGCCTTTCATTTTCTAACGATACCGATCCCGACCTGAAGGTTTTTCCCTCCAAGGGAAAATCGTTTATGGTGAGTCCCGCCCAACTTTCCGAAATTAAAAAGACTGAGGGCGTTGCGGCTTATACCTTTATAGCCGAGGAGCGCGTGCTGTTTTATTACAATGGCAAAGAGCAGGTGGCATACATGAAAGGGGTAGACAGCCTGTACAACAAAGTTACGTCTATGAACGACCCCAAGCGGCTTTTGGGCGGCGAATGGCTGGCTCCGCATACTAACCAGGTAGTGGTAGGCGGTGGCATTTTTCACAGGCTGTCGCTGGGATTGCTAAACCTGAACCACGCTCTTGAAGTGTATGTGCCAAAACCCGGTAAAGGCGCTATCGACTCGCCGGAGGAAGGATTTAATACTGAAGAACTGGTGGTAATGGGCGTGTACTCGGTAAACGAGGATATTGATAATAAATACGTGTTTTGTACCCTGTCATTAGCACAGGATATGCTGCAATTCAAGCCGAACCAATACACAGGCATTGAACTGAAAATGAAACCCGGCGCCAGTGAATCAGCCATTAGGGGTGAACTGGCTAAGGTTTTTTTGGGTAAAGTTGACATAAAAAATCGTGCGCAACTAAACGATTCGCTCTACAAAATGCTGAATGCCGAAAACCTGGTTACCTACCTGTTTTGTACGCTGGTGGTAGTGCTTACGTTGTTTTGCCTTGCCGGTGCGCTGATTATGCTGATACTGGACAAGCAGGAAAACATACGTACCCTGCACAGTCTGGGCGCCGAAGTAAGCAGCCTGCGCAACATCTTCTTTATACAAGGGGTGTTTATTACCGGTATAGGTGCCATATTTGGATTGATTATTGGCGTGCTTGTGGTTTGGCTGCAACAGGAGTTTAACCTGGTTATGATTACCCAAACCATGGCGTACCCTACGGCCTTTACTATGACCAATGTAGTGGTGGTGCTTGCTACCATTTTTATACTGGGCGTTATAGCATCGCGCATTGCGGCATCGAGGGTAAGTACTTCTTTGCTGGAAAGTTAGTTTACTACAGGCTAAATTTGTTTAACCACATAGTTACATAGATTTTTGTTCCCGGAGAAGGGGTTACGGGTGTGTTGTTTTTACCACAAGGGTCACGAAGTTTTTCACAAAGTTCACAATTCCTTTTACTCTTTAAAGTTCACAAAAGCTTTCCTTTGGAAAGCGGCGAAGTCCACGAAGTAATTTTTAATAATACAAAGGCAGAGATAATTCCTCATATAGCTATGTGAAGCGCAGCTTCGACTATGTGCCTATGTGGTTCAAAATTTTACATTTTCAGGCAGCTAATAAAATCTGTTTTTTATTTCGGGAAAATCCTATATTTGTATTCCACTCTTTTGAATATGATTGTTTTGTAAGCCTCTATGCAGGCTGAAATTTTTTAGTTGACCCCGGGAGCATACTGCGCCCTGTACAATCATATCGTTCACCAAACCATTTTTAAAATAATGACACAGACAGGACAAAAACCAAGTGCCCTGAAGCGTTTCTTCTCACTCTTGAAACAATCGCTCAATGGCGAAAACATAGACCTTACCACGGGCAGCATTCGTCGTGCCGTCATCCTTCTTGCCATCCCCATGATGCTGGAGATGATGATGGAATCCGTCTTCGCGCTGGTAGACCTCTACTTTGTGGGCCACCTTAAAGACAGCAGTTTTGCCGTACAAACCGTAGGCCTTACCGAATCGGTGCTTACCGTAATCTATTCCATAGCCATAGGCATGAGCATGGCGGCTACGGCTATGGTGGCGCGCCGCGTAGGGGAGAAGGACCCTGTAGCCGCTGCCAAAGCCGGTATGCAGGCCGTAATTGTAGCCATAGCCATTAATGCGGTAATTGCCGTTGCAGGGGTTATTTACGCACAGGATATACTGGTGCTTATGGGCTCGTCTAAACATTCGGCGGCATTTGGTGCGCCGTTTACCCGCCTGATGATGGGCGGCAGCTTTGTAATCATGCTGCTGTTTTTGCTCAATGGTGTTTTCCGAGGGGCGGGCAATGCCGCCATTGCCATGAAAAGCCTTTGGATAGCCAATATTGCCAACATCCTACTCTGCCCGCTATTCATAAAAGGGTTTGGTCCCGTACCGGCCTTTGGGTTAACGGGAGCTGCTATGGCTACTACCATAGGCCGTAGCATGGGGGTGCTGTACCAGTTGTACAACCTGTTTAACGGTAAGGGCGTGCTGAAGGTTTCGCTTGCGTATTTTAAGCCGCACTGGGAACAGATAAAGGCTTTGGTAAAAGTTGCCGCTCCGGGCATTATGCAGTTTGTCATAGCCAGTTGCAGCTGGATTTTCCTGGCAAGGCTGGTGGCCGAAACCGGCGACGACGAAGGCTCGGCGGGGTACCAGAGTGCGCTGCGCATTATGATGTTTTTTATGCTGCCTGCCTGGGGACTTAGTGGTGCTGCAGCTACACTGGTGGGGCAAAACCTGGGCGCACAGCAGGTAGATCGTGCTGAACGCTCGGTGTGGGTTACGGCGAAGTTTAATGTAACCTACATGGCGCTTATTA
The DNA here is from genome assembly GCF_046613565.1 of Flavobacterium sp. RHBU_3. Classification (NCBI taxonomy): domain Bacteria; kingdom Pseudomonadati; phylum Bacteroidota; class Flavobacteriia; order Flavobacteriales; family Flavobacteriaceae; genus Flavobacterium; species Flavobacterium sp. RHBU_3. Next base: position 421,118 of record NZ_JBKJHC010000002.1, read on the forward strand.
TGGGTGTAACCCTGCTGGCTGCCGACCCTATGATGTGGTTTTTTACCAACAACCCGCATGTGCACGATATTGCGGTAAAAGCCATACGGATACTCAGTGCCGGATATGTGTTTTACGGTATGGGTATGGTGCTTATGAATGCATTTAACGGAGCGGGCGACACCAAAACACCTTCCAGGGTTAATTTTGTAGGCTTCTGGCTGTTCCAGATACCGCTGGCGTATCTTTTGTCCATACAGGTAGATTTAGGGCCTGTGGGGGTGTTTATTGCCATTCCCGTTGCCGAAACCTGTATGAGCATTGCCAGCTTTATCCTTTTTAAGAAAGGGAAGTGGAAAGCGGTAAAGGTGTAGGGTTAATAAATCTATTGTTAAGTAAATTGTTAAAATCCGATGTCATTTAGATTTACTTTTAGTAAAAAAAATAGTATCTTATGAATTAAAGATTTAATCAAATGACAAACAGTATTTATTTAGAGAAACTTTTAGATGATAAGAATAAAAAGTTGTGGAATTCACTAATAGAAACTGAGGAAATTGTAATTTCCGTAGATGACTACCAATCGTATGGAGTATATTCTGAAAGTAATCATCACACTATTGAAGTGCCGTTAAATGACTTTAAAAGTTCCTCATTTGCACATGAATTATTACACATACATTTATCAAAATGTGGCGTGAATGTAGCAGGTTGCATTGAGATTTTGTCATCAAATAATCCTAAAGTCAGAAAAATTTTCTCAAGGGATTTAATCGATAATATTGGAAATAATCTTAATCATATGAAAATGGTTAATTTATTTTTAGAGTTGGGATATGAAATAGAAGAGTTCATAGATGACTATAATATAAATAAGGGCAAACATCAGCAATTCTCACAATTACAAAATTACTTTTGTTTTAATCATCATGGGCGAAAAGTTTATTTGGATAAAGCAATTGATGTGTATATAGGAATATATTTTTCAGCGAAGGCGTGTCCAAATAAAAGCTTTAATTATGCAACATTTTACGACGATTTAAGAAATATTGATTTTGAGTTGATTGAAATTTTAGAGCGTTACATATCTGCTTGGGATAAATACGATTATAATAATAGATTAGAGAGTTATCATTTGTTTACAGCTAATTTCATTAAAGAAATTGAACTTTGGTGCGATGGTAAGGAAATATTCAGTGCCTAAAATTAAATTTTTAAAATAATTTGGGCAAATTCACTTTGTATAGAACGCTCTACAGTGTTAAGCGTTCTATACTATCTAATCATCCATGCCTTTGCCGTCCAGTATCTTCGGGATGTATTTTTCAATTCTCGACTCGCGGGTTTTGGATTGTTTGGCTTGCGAAAAATAAAACAGGTACGCTCTTTGGCGGCCCGGTGTTAAGGCAGCGAACGCTCTTTTGAGGTCGGCATCAGCGTCAAGTTTCGATTGAAATTCTTCGGGTACCTCAAAGTCGGCGGTTTCTTTCAGGGCAACTTTCTTTCCTGATTTTTCTATTTCAATGGCCTCGTTAATGTAGTCTTTAATCACGTTTTTAAGCTCCTTTATGCGGCCTACGTTGGTAAACCGCAGCTGCCGTGCGGCCTGTACGTTTTCGGTTATCTGCACCAGCACACCCTCGGGGTCTTTCATTAAAGCACCTTTGTGGAACAGCAGCGCACAATACTCCTTAAACTCATGGATCAGTACCACGTTTTTACCGTTCAGGGTATAGCAGGGATGCATCCACTTGTAGTCTTCAGTGAGTTGGCTATTATTAAGGACTATGGTGCGCAACAAAACCATTTCTTCTTTCCACTTGGTTGCTTTTTCCAGAAACAGATCGACTTTCGGATTCATAAATTGATGATTTGGTACTGCAATGTAATGAGAATAAACCACAAAAACCCCACTAAGTGAGGCGTTTGTAGTATGCAGGCTAAATTACTATGAGGCGGCTTACTGGGTAACTATCGTAAAGAAGTTCACCAGGTTACCATCCGGGTCACGGAATAGTAACGAGCGGTTGCCCCACGGCATGGTTTTAGGCTGGTGTACCAGGTAGGGCTCTATAAACAGCTCTATTTTTTCGTAGACGTCATCTACATTGTCAAACTGGAATTCTACAATCACGCTGCGGTTTTGTGCTGCCTGTGCTACGGTGTCGCCACCAAAAAACTGCAACGTGCGTGTGCTGCCTATGGCCAGGGCTGCGGTAGGGGTTACCAGTTTGGCAAAATCTTCGGTGTAGTGTACGGCGGTTAAACTGGTTATTTGTTCGTAAAACTGTACCAGTTGTTTTACATCTGACGTAATAATCCTTGTTGAAACGAGATTCATGATTGTTGCTTTTAGTATTAATTACTGCAAACGTACATGCGGGTTGTGACAAGGGTGTGTCAGGAGGTATTGGTTTTTTCCATTTCGAGTGAGTTTTCCATTTCGAGCGAAGTGAAACGGAGCCGAGAAATCTCAGTTTTTAAAAGGAGATGTTTCCATTTGCTTCACCAGTTCGGGCAAAGCCCTCGTGCTGGTTCGCTGCAGTCGACATGGAAGATACAGACGATGCACAAAAAAAAACGCCCCACAAAGTGAGGCGTTCCCTATATCATTTCAGTAAAAATTACTTCTGAGCAAGGAATGCTTTTACAAGGAATGTTGTAGAAGCATCGTGGTTTTTCACTTCACCCGATTTGATTTCGTCAAGGATAGAGTTGGCAAGTTGTTTACCAAGCTCCACGCCCCACTGGTCGTAGCTGAAAATATTCCAGATAACACCCTGTACAAATATCTTGTGCTCGTATAGCGCTACAAGTGATCCAAGGGTTTCCGGGGTAAGTTTCTTAATCAGGAAGGTGTTTGTAGGCTTATTGCCTGCAAATATTTTAAACGGCGTAAGGTATTCTACCTTATCGGCAGCGGTACCTGCTTTTTCAAACTCAGCACGTACGGTAGCCTCCGGCTTACCGGTAAGTAGGGCTTCAGTCTGCGCGAAGAAGTTACTCATAAGCTTCTCGTGGTGGTCTGCATTACCGTGTAGCGGCTGGCTAAAGCCAATGAAATCAGTAGGGATAAGCTTAGTACCCTGGTGTATCAGCTGGAAGAACGCGTGCTGAGAGTTGGTTCCCGGTTCACCCCAAATGATAGTACCTGTTTGGTAGTTTACTATTTCGCCATCGCGGCCTACGCTTTTACCGTTACTTTCCATAATACCCTGTTGCAGGTAAGGGGCAAGTTTTTGCAGGTATTGCGTGTACGGAATAAGCGCTTCGCTCTCTGCACCAAAGAAGTTGTTGTACCATACGGTAAGCAGCGCAAGCACTACCGGAAGGTTTTGGTCAAATTCAGCAGTTTTAAAGTGCTCGTCCATTTTGTTGGCACCTTTTAGCAGGGCGTCGAAGTTATCGTAACCCACAGCAAGGGCTATGGTAAGGCCCACGGCGCTCCATAGAGAGAAACGTCCGCCAACCCAGTCCCACATCGGGAATATGTTTTCTTCGGCGATACCGAACTCAGTAACTTTTTGTATGTTGGTTGAAACCGCTACAAAGTGCTTGGCCACATCTTCGCTTGATGCGCTTTCAAGGAACCACTTGCGTGCTGTTTCGGCATTGCTCAGGGTTTCCTGTGTGGTAAAGGTTTTAGAAGCTACTACAAATAGTGTAGTTTCAGGGTTAAGCCCTTTAAGGCTTTCCATAACGTGGTCGCCGTCTACGTTAGAGATAAAGCGAACGTTAAGTTGGTTTTTGTAAAATTTAAGAGATTCTACCACCATGGCAGGGCCAAGGTCTGACCCGCCAATACCTATATTTACCACATCGGTAAAGGCTTTGCCTGTATAGCCTTTAAACTCACCGCTGATTACAGACGCTGTAAAGGCTTTTATTTTGTTTTTTACCGCATATACCTCAGGCATTACGTTAACGCCGTCTACCAGTATCTCTGCACTTTCAGGGGCGCGTAGTGCAGTGTGCAGTACAGCACGGCCTTCGGTACGGTTTATGGCCTCGCCACCAAAGTACGCTTCTATAGCGCCTTTAAGGTTTACGTCTTTGACAAGGTTTTGCAGTAATTCAAATGTTTTTTCGGTTGCAATGTTTTTAGAGTAGTCTACCAAAAAGTCTTCCCACTTAATGTGGAATTTTTCAGCACGCTGATTGTCGGCAGCAAACAGGTCCTGCATTTTGGCGTCTTTTATTTCGGCAAAGTGGCCTTCAAGGGCTTTCCATGCCGGGGTATGGGTAGGGTTAATGTTTTCTAAAGCCATTTTCTTCTTAATTTGTTGAGGAGTTAAATTTTTTGTCTGCTATATCGTCCAGCTCTTTCTTAAGCGGTTTTATGTGCTCCTGATAAGCCGGAATGTATTTTTTGTCCATTGGTTGCGAGTTGGGCAACTTCTGTTTCAGTGCATCTACCTGTACGCCGTTTTTCCAAAAACGGTAGCATACGTGCGGGCCTGTGGCAAGGCCGGTACTGCCCACAAGCCCTATGGTTTGCCCCTGGCTTACGTGCTGGCCCCTGTGTACCAGTATGCGGCTCATGTGTAGGTACTGGGTAGTGTAGGTGCCGTTGTGCTTTACCTTTACATAATTACCGTTACCCGATGTATAGCCCGCCTGTATAACCGTACCTGTGGCGGTGGTCATAATAGGCGTGCCGGTAGGGGCGGCATAGTCGGTACCGTTATGGGCTTTCCACTGCATGGTAACCGGGTGGAAACGCTTGGGCGAAAAACGCGACGTAATGTGGCTGAACTTAAGCGGTGCCTTAAGGAACATGCTTTTAAGTACCTTGCCTTCTTCGTCGTAATACTGTGATTTCGATTTTTCGTTCTGTTTGTAGGGAAATGCATAAATGCGCTTGCCTTTGTACTCAAAGAACGATGATTCTATGTTTTCTACGCCTGCATAAATGCTGTCGCTTATATAACGCTCGTTTACTGCCACGGCAAACTTGTCGCCGCGCTGTATCTTAAAGAAGTCGATGGTCCAGGCATACACATCGGCAAGTTCCTGTACCATTGCAGCGCTGGCTCCGGCTTTATCAAGGGTTTCAGCAAGCGAACCTTCAATTTCGGCGGCAATTACCCTGCGTTTTATCGTTATGGGTTTTACCGTTTTACTTACTTTGGCTATGCTGTCGCGAAGGTCTATTACGTAAAAGCTCAGGTTATCGGGTTCGTAGACAAACATTTGTAATGCCTTGTCTTTTTTTGTCCGAAACATGGCATAAGGTTTTCCTACACGTATATCACGAAGGTCGAAAGTATCCTTTATGGCTTCCGTTATCTTGTGTATTGCGGCTGCATCATATCCCTCTTTTTCCAGTAAACCGCCAAAGGTGTCACCTCTTTTTATTGTATCATGCACCACGGCAAAATCGTTAGTAACAAAGCCGTATTCTTTAGTTATTTTAGGCTTTGGGGCTACAGGCTGCGTCTTTTTAGTTTGCTCTTTGTCTTTGCAGGCTATTAGTGTTAGTAGTGTAAGTATGGCTACAAGATATCTCAATGCTGATGATTTAATAGTACGGTTTTAAACATTTTCTCCCCAGGTGCGTAATTCTTCTTCAGACCACAGCTCCGGGAAAAATATCCTGCGCTGGTATTTAGGGTGCATGTACTTTTTCCAGTCGCTGCCGCCGGTAGCTTCCTGTGGGCCGCTGGTACTTTCTATGTACTTTTTGGCAGTGTTAAGGTGCCCCATAACCCAGGTTACGTTTACCGTATAGTCGTAGTGGCGCATGGCTGCTACCAGCTCAGGGTTTGCCTGGCGGTCTTCGGGCAGCTGCTTAAACTTGCGCCATATGTTTATGGTATTGTATTCTTCCATAAAGCGAAGGAACTCGCCTTTGTAACGGCGTTCAAACTCGGCAAGCAGATAACTCTTTTCACCGGTGTGGTAGTCCTTGCCTGCCGCCTGCCAGTACAGGTGTTCCAGGGCATGCTCATAAGGCGTATTGCGGTCTATATTGTGTCTGTAGCGGTAGTCTATAAGGTTTATAAGGTCGGTACTGGCAAATTCTATCAGCCTGTACTGCGCACTCTGGAAACCACTGGCCGGGGTAAGCGTGTTGCGGAACTTCATGTACTGCTCTATTTCCATGCCATCGCCCATAATATCAAACGAGGTGGTAAGCATATCAAAGTAACGGCTTATACGGCGCAGCTTTTCGGTAAAATATTCGGCTGTAGGCACATCGGTATGGCACAGCTGGTCTATTTCCCAAAGTATCATCTTAAACAACAGCTCGTTGATTTGGTGGTACATAATAAACACCATTTCGTCGGGCAGGGTAGTGCGCTGTATCTGCAGGTTCAGCAGCGCATCGGTTTGTATATAGTCCCAGTAGGTAATGGGTTTTGCCCATAACAGTCCTTCCAGGTGGGTTTCGGTACGTTGGTTAATTGCACTGAACTTCTTTTCAAGTTCGTCCAGTTTTTCAGCTATAGGGGATGTAATCTCCATTGTGTGTTATTTCTATTTTACCTTCATCGGATGCATTAGCCCTGAGTACGACTCCAGGTCGGCCTTAAGCGAACCTACTGCCAGACTGGCTTTTATCCTTAGGGGAATTTTGTTGTCGTCGTCTGAAATCCAAACTGTTAAGCTCTCTTCTTCCTTGAATACCCTGCCTGCCTGTACAAGCGGACGGAATATCATGGTAGAAACGGTGCCAAATTTAGTGGATATATCCTCCCTGCCAATGAATTTTAGTTTAAATTTTGTCACTTCATCGTCAAAAAACATATCCACGTTTATAGATTCGCCCACCTTCATAGTGTTTACCTTGGGGTGGTTTCTTAGGTAGTAGAATGTAGATACGATATCCTGTACATTTTCGGTTACCGAAATTGTTTTTTGTTTTTTATGCTTATAATCTTTTACCAGCACAGTGTTGTTTGCCTGGTTAAAAAAACCTTCCTGATCCTTTGTGTAGCCGCCTTCGTCTATCTTACGCACGTACTGGTAAGGCTTGCCTGTTTCTTTATCAAAATAACTTTCGTACAGGTCCGTTACCTTAAAAAAGAACTTGGTCATGCCGGTGGTGTAGCCGTTGCCTACCACATGGTATACTTTTTTGCCGTTTTTAGTTGCATCTTTTACCTCCAGGGTAGCATAGCCTGCATTTACCACACCGTAGTGTATCCTGAACTTAAAAAATTCTCCCGCTTTAAATGCACTCTGTGAAAAACCCAGTGCTGTTGCAAAAAGCAAAACAATAACCATTAATTTTCTCATAGTAAATTTTTCTTTGGTGTTTTGATACGGGAAATGCAATTTCTGTTCCAAAAATAAGAAAACAAAAAAACCCAGTCAAAAGTATGACCGGGTTTTTATGCTATTAACCAACCAAAAACTATAAATTATGAAAATTTACTTACGAAAGAGATTACATAAACTACCACTTTCTCTTTCGCGGTGCAAAAGTAGTGCTTTTTGTTGCATAATTCTTTCTGAAAATTTCACTTTAACACAAATTTGCTAAAAGTGAAGTTATTTTCGGTTGCTTTATTGATGATATTTCAATTTTAGACTGTTTTTATAGTGTTCCGCGCAATGCTTGTTCGCGTTCTATGCTCTCAAACAGCGCTTTAAAGTTGCCTGCACCAAATCCGCGGGCACCCATACGCTGAATTATTTCGTAGAAAAGTGTAGGCCTGTCCTCAACCGGTTTGGTGAATATTTGCAGCAGGTAGCCCTCCTCATCGGCATCTACCATAATACCCAGTTTTTGTATTTCAAGTATGTCTTCTTTAAAGGCATCTTTGTGCGCGCCCAAACGCATAGGAACCGCGTCATAGTACGCCTGTGGCGGCTGACTTAGGAACTCTACACCACGAGCTTTAAGGTCTGATACGGTTTTAATAATATCGTCTGTAGCAATGGCTATGTGCTGTACGCCCGGGCCACCATAAAAATCAAGATATTCTTCAATCTGCGATTTCTTTTTACCCTCTGCCGGTTCGTTAATCGGGAACTTAATGCGGCCGTTACCGTTGCTCATTACCTTACTCATCAGTGCCGAGTACTCGGTTGTAATCTGCTTATCATCAAACGACAAGAAGTTTACAAAGCCCATAACATCCTCGTACCATTTTACCCAGGTGTTCATTTCGTTCCAACCCACGTTGCCCACCATGTGATCTACGTATTTAAGTCCGGTAGGGGCAGGGTTGTAGTCGCTTTTCCATTCTTTATACCCCGGCAGGAACGTACCGTTGTAGTTTTTGCGCTCTACAAACATGTGTACGGTTTCGCCATACGTATAAATACCGGCACGTACCACTTCACCAAACTCGTCGGTTTCTACCGTTGGCTCCATGTATACCTTAGCGCCACGCTTGGTAGTTTCTTCAAACGATTTGCGTGCGTCTTCTACCCAAAGTGCTACCACTTTAACGCCGTCGCCATGTTTTACAATGTGTTCATTAAGAGGGCTGTCGGCAGTAAGCGGCGTAGTAAATACAAAGCGAATTTTATCCTGCTTAAGTACATAACTGGCCCTGTCGCGCAGGCCGGTTTCCAAGCCCGCATACGCTACCGACTGAAAGCCGAAAGCAGTTTTATAGTAATGGGCAGCCTGCTTGGCGTTACCCACAATAAATTCTACATAATCCGTTCCCAGTAACGGAAGGAAATCCTGTGCGCCTTCAAAAATCTTTTCAAGGCCGTATTCTACACTTTTTATTTCGTTTGCCATAATTTAATATTCAGTTAACTGACATGGTGTCAGCGTCATGTTGTTAGTTTTTCTTCAATTCCCCTCCTTCGGAGGGGTGCCCGTAGGGTGGGGTGGGTAGAACATTTATAATATTCCACCCCGGCTTTCAGCCACCCCTCCGAAGGAGGGGAATGCCACTCTAACCTTTAACAGCAGAGTGTCCTCTCTTTTGGAGAGGGGCTGGGGGTGAGGCTTACTCCACCCAGCTCTTATAATACTGTCCGTCGTCCAGTCCCATAGCCTCTTCAGTAACCATAAGCGGACGGAAGGTATCTACCATAACCGCAAGCTCCTCGGTAACCGTTTTGCCTATGCTGCGTTCCATAGCCCCGGGTGCTGGTCCGTGCGGTATTCCCTTAGGGTGCAGGGTAATATGTCCTTGCTCTATGTTGTTGCGGCTCATAAAATCACCATCTACATAGTACAGTACCTCGTCGCTGTCTATGTTGCTGTGGTTGTACGGAGCCGGTATCGCTTTCGGGTGGTAATCGTATAGCCTTGGGCAAAACGAACACACCACAAACGTACTGGTTTCAAAGGTTTGGTGTACCGGAGGTGGCTGGTGCACACGGCCGGTAATGGGCTCAAAGTTATGAATACTAAACCCGTACGGGAAGTTGTACCCATCCCAACCTATTACGTCAAACGGATGCGTGGCGTAAACCACTTCGTGCATCATGCCTTCCTTTTTTATCTTAACGATGAAGTCACCTTTTTCGTCGTGTGTTTCAAGGGTTACAGGCAGTTTAAAATCGCGCTCGCAGAACGGTGAATGCTCCAGTAACTGACCGCTGGCGTTTTTGTAACGCTTTGGCGTATAGATAGGTGCGGTAGACTCCACGTAAAAAATACGGTTGTCTGTAGTGTCAAAATCAATCTGGTAAATCATGCCGCGCGGTATTACCAGGTAGTCGCCGTACTCAAACGGAATGTTGCCCATAAGCGTGCGCAGGGTACCCGTACCACGGTGAATGAACAGCATCTCGTCGGCATCAGCGTTTTTGTAGAAGTAGCTGCGTAGCGACTCCTGCGGGGCGGCAAGCCCTATAATACAGTCGCTGTTAACCAGCATGGCCTTGCGGCTGTCCAGGAAATCGGCTTCGGGTTTTAGTTCAAAGCCTTTGAATAAGAGTGACTTAATGTTTTTATCTATGGCAATTTTAGGGGCTACCGAATACGATTTCAGTATCTCCTTTACCTGCGTAGGGCGGTGCACATGGTACAGCAAAGCCGAATGCCCGTGGAAACCCTCGGTACCGAAAAGCTGCTCGTAGTAGAGTCCGCCCTCGGGCTTCTCAAACTGTACGTGGCGCTTCTGCGGAATATCTCCTAATTTATGATATATTGGCATAACAGTTTTAAAATTAGTGAATTAAATGAAACAATGAGCGTGAAGTTTGGGGCAAAATCATTCCGGGTTCCTTTTAATAAGGAACTTAAGATGCGATAGTAAGCCCTGCCATTGCGGTTTCATATAACAAATATCGTAAAAATTTAATTTTACATTTCTTTTTTGAGGTAAAAATAAATATTCGATAATGTAAATCGTTTTAGGGCTGATGGGATTGTTATATTAATAACAAAAAGGATTGTTTTAGGGCTGAATTATGGTTGTGGTATTTTTCAAAGTTTTTATTTCCTGCTTTGCGGCTTAGCGGCTTTGCGAGATAATTTACACGCAAAGCCGGCAGAGGTGCTAAGTTTTATATGTATTCTTCACAGCGGGTGGAAGGACGGAGCGTTGTGGACTTTATTAATCACAGATTGTAAATCCGCGATGTTAGGTAAATTTGTGATGTTAGTGTTACCTGAATTTTATTCCTTGCTTTTCAAGCATATTGGCTCCTTGTAACACACCAAAACTACCGATTTTTCGTACAGTTAATTTATTACGGATAAAGTGCTTTAATTTTCTGGATGTTATTTCAATTTCTTTCCAGTTCCAGGCATCAACAGGGCCTTTGTCATTGTTTATATCTTCCCATTTTGAAGCCCCTTTTACACTGAAATGCCCTATGTGGGATTGATTAAGTTCATCATTACGTATCCCTCCAAAATATAATTGAATAAGCCCCCAGCCTTCAGTTGCATAGCGGAACGTATACCCGTTACAATACTTTGGGTTGAGTTCTACTTTTCTGAAAATGGGTTCTCCTTTATGTCTTGGTGACCAAAGTTGGAATGTATTTGAAAATTTATCACCGTTTTCAAAATCAAACTTTGATTCCATTTCCTCAACACTTGTATATCTACAAATTTCCTGCCCATAGGGAGAAGCTAAATCATAAACTAGCAAATCAGTTTCATTAAATATAAAATCAAGGACCTTTAATTTATCGGATTTGTCTGCAAAAAAATTGTAATTCATAGCTTTAAATTTTATCCTATTTCCGTTGGCGTGAGCGTCCACAACCTTCAACCTTCAACCTGAAACAAAATCTCCTACCCCATCTTCACACTAATATGAAAAATAGCATCGCCCTCGTATACAATAGGCGAGTCGTTGCTGTTAATGATGTAGCCGCTGTGGGGCGCTTTCACCTTCCTTTCGTATTTGCCAAACGGGTCGGTAATACAGGCAATCACCTCACCTTTGGTTACAAACTGCCCCGCCTTGGTAGGATTCTGGAACAGGCCCGACTCCCGTGCGCGCATCCATGCCGACGATTGTATACACAGCGACGGCCGTTCGGCAGGGTTCATGTTCTTTTTGGGGTTTAGCATGCCCAGGTGGTGCAGTACACGTTTTACGCCCTGTATGCCGTGGTAGGTAATATCGGGGTTTATATCCAGCGACTTACCGCCTTCAAACAGCAGCATTTTTACGCCCAGCTTACCGCAGGCACTCCTAAACGAACCCGATATGTTTTTGCTGTACAGCGTAAACGGCGCGTTAAACACATCGCTCAGGGCTTTTAGTTCGGGGTCGTTTGGTACCAGGCGTATCTGTGGCGCATTAAAGCGGCTGGCTCCCCCGGCATGAAAATCAATACAGTAATCCACATGCGGAATAATTTCCTTAAGCAGGTTGTAGGCAAAACGGCTGGCAAGCGAACCCTTTTTGCTCCCTGGAAACACCCGGTTCAGGTCGCGCCCATCGGGGAACTCCCTCGACTTGTTTACAAACCCAAAAATGTTTACCACAGGTATGCATATAATGGTGCCGACTTTGGGCTTGTTTATGTTGCGCGCTATAATTTGGCGTACAATCTCGGTGCCGTTTATTTCGTCGCCGTGTAGCCCGGCAGAAAGCAGTACCACGGGACCATCGGCTTTGGCACGTTCTACAATTACGGGCACTTTTAGTTTGGTCATGGTATGCAGGCGGGCTATTTCCATGTTTATGGTTTTGCCTTGTCCCGGCAGTATGGTTTCTCCCAGTATGGTAAGTTCCTGGCTCATAGGCTTGGGTGTGTTATGCTACCGGCCTGTAGTTGCAGGGTGCGGGTTATGCAGGCGGGCAGTTCGTTTTCGTAGTGGCTCACGTACAGCAGGGTAGTGCCGGTGTGGGCGCATATATGGTCTATAATATTTTTTACAAGCGTTACCTGCTGGGCATCGAGTCCCTGGCTGGGTTCGTCTAATATAAGCATGGCGGGCTTTTTTATAAACGCGCGAATCAGCAGGGCAAGGCGCTGCACACTCAGCGGTGCGGTGCTAAAGCCAGACCACGCAAAGGCTTCAATACCCAGGAGGTCCATCCATTCTAATATTTGGCGCAGGTTATCGGGTTGCGATTTGCGGAATAAGCCCATGGTGTCGTACAGGCCCGATTCTATAACCTCGGCGCACGACTGATCTGTGGGGAAAAACCGGGGCAGGTCGGCCGACACAAAACCGATGTGTTTTTTTATATCCCAAATGGATTCTCCCGAACCACGCTTTATATCAAACAAGGTAATTTTATTGGCATAACTCTGCGGATTGTCGCCGTTAATCAGGCTCAGCAGGGTGCTTTTGCCCGCGCCGTTGTGGCCTTTTATCGTCCAGTGTTCGCCCTGGTGAATATCGAGGTTAATGGTGTCCAGTATGTTTTTTTCGCCATAACGAATGGTAACGTCCTCCAGCTTTACAAGGGTTTCAAACGCGGGCACATCCCAACCGGCAATCAGTGGCGAAAGGAGGTGGGCATCGATACCTGCGCTAAGGTCGTCGTTTATTTGTTGGGCAAATTCGGCAGCGGTGTGTGTAGCCGTGAGTTGCTGGTTTTCAAAAACCGCCACGTGCGTTATTGCATCGGGTAGTTCGTCGGCCTTCGCCGAAAGTACCAGCGTAATCCCCGATGCTACAATGTCTTGCGCCAGGTCGTTAAAATTCTCCCGCGATGCCACGTCCAGCCCCGCTAATGGATTGTCCAGCAGCAGTAGTTCGGGGTTTTTAATCAGGGCTTCCGCCAAAAGCAGCCTGCGGGTTTCGCCGTTGCTCAGTAGTATAATGGGTTTTTCGGCAAGGAGCCAAAGGTTCATCCGTTTCAGGGTGTGCGGTAACGACCAGGTAGTACCTTCGCGGAGTGGTTTTACGGCAGCAAGGTATTCCCAAACCGAAAGCGCATCGCCGGCCTCGGTACTGTTAAACCGCTGCTGAAAATAAAATTCACCCGTATTCGACCGGTTTTTAAAGTGGGCGTTATTGGCTACCAGCACCACATTTTTCGGACTGATGATTTCGCCTCCGGTTACGCGTGTTTTGCCTGCCATAGCCTGTAACAGTACGGGTATGCCCGAAGCGGCATCGCCCACCAGCGCCCAGTGCTGGCCTGATTGTATGGTAAAACTGAAATCTTTTAAAATGGGTTCTATGCCGTTAGTAACCGTAACATTTTTATAGCTGAAAAGTAGGTCTGTCATTCACATAAAATATTGGCAACACAAGCGGTTGCAACACAAAGCCATAAATTTAAGGAATTGTGGTAATATGAAGGAGGGATTGTTTTATTTTTCCCACCCCGGCGTTCCGCCACCCCTCCGAAGGAGGGGAATGCCACTCTGCTTATAAGTCGTTGCAATTCCCCTCCCTCGGAGGGGTGCCCGCAGGGTGGGGTGGGTATTAGATAAAATTCTCTGTACAGTAAATTTCACGCAAAGCGCAGAGGCGCGAAGTTATGAGATGGCCGCGCTCCGTACCTCCGGTCCTCATGACAGAGCCTGAAAACTGCGACTGAAGCCAACTGCGACTGAAAACTTTGCTGACTTTGGGTAATAACTTCTCTGCGAAACTTTGTGTTACAAACTTTTCGATGAAAATAACACACCCCCAACCCCTCTCGGAGAGGGGAGCAGCTTCACTCGCGCCTGAAAAACTCTGCGCACTTCTCACATTCCGCAGGAATGCTCGGTACGCTTTAAAGTAAAAACTTCGCGAAACTTTGTGCTTCCTTTGAGAATCTTTGGGTAATAACTTCTCTGTGAAACTCTGAGTTCCCTCCGCGAAACTCTGTGTTACTAACGCATGAGTAAGCACTGAAAACTGCTACTGCGACTAAAAACTTTGCTAACTTTGTAGTATGCAAACGCCTTTGGAACTTCAGATACAAACCCTACCGGACAGCCCGGGGGTATACCAATACTATGATAAGGATGAAAAGCTGCTGTATATAGGTAAGGCGAAGAACCTTAAAAAAAGGGTAATGTCTTATTTTAATAAGGTACACGACAGCGGACGCATCCGTATAATGGTGCGCAAAATTGTAACGGTAAAGCACATTGTGGTTCCTACCGAAAGCGAGGCGCTGCTGCTGGAAAACAACCTGATAAAAAAACTGCAGCCCCGCTATAACGTACTGCTTAAAGACGATAAAACCTACCCGTGGATTTGCATAAAGCGCGAACCCTTTTCGCGTATTTTTTATACCCGTAATGTGGTAAAAGACGGTTCGGAGTATTTTGGGCCATATACTAATTCCAAAACCGTAGATACCCTGCTGGACCTGATTAAGGAGCTGTATCCGCTGCGTACCTGCAACTACGACCTTACGCCTACAAACATACGTTCGGGCAAATTTAAGGTGTGCCTGGAATATCACATAGGCAACTGTAAAGGACCCTGCGAGGGGCATGAATCCCTGGAGGTATACCAAAACCATGTGGCTGCGGTACGCGAAATCCTGAAAGGGAACTTTAAGGAAAGCCTGCGCGATTTTAAAAAGCTGATGATGGACCTGGCTGCCGAAATGCGTTTTGAGGAAGCCGAAGCCATTAAACAAAAAATACAGTCGCTGGAAAACTACCAGGCGCGCAGTACGGTATTTAACCCTAAGATTAACAACCTGGATTGCTTTAGCATTGTAAGCGACGAAAGCATGGCGTATGTAAACTTTATACAGGTTTCGCATGGTGCGATTATTCGCAGCCATACCATGGAGATAAAGAAAAAGCTGGACGAGCCCGATGAGGAACTGCTGGAAATTGCCGTGGTGGAACTCCGCGAACGCTTTAGCCTTAATACCCGCGAGGTACTGGTGCCGTATGAGATAAACCTGGGCGAGAATGTGAACATTACCGTACCTAAAATGGGCGACAAAAAGCTGATTATGGATCTAAGCGAGCGCAATGCGCGTTTTTACCGTATGGACCAGATGAAGCAAATGAAAATTGTAGACCCGGACAGGCATACTAACCGCATTATGGCGCAAATGAAAAAAGACCTGCGCCTGCCGGTAGAGCCCCGCCATATAGAATGTTTTGATAACAGTAATATTCAGGGTACAAATCCCGTTAGTGCCTGTGTGGTTTTTAAAGATGGTAAACCAAGTAAAAAAGACTACCGCCATTTTAATATAAAAACCGTAGAGGGGCCAAACGACTTTGCCAGTATGGAAGAGGTGGTGTACCGCCGCTATAAGCGCCTGCTCGACGAAAACCAACCCTTGCCGCAGCTGATTATTATTGATGGAGGCAAAGGACAGCTTGGGTCGGCGTTAAAAAGCCTGGACGACCTTGGGCTTCGTGGGAAAATTAGTATATTAGGCATCGCCAAACGACTAGAAGAACTTTTTTACCCCGGCGACCCGGTACCCTTATATCTTGACAAAAAAAGCGAGACCCTGAAAATTATTCAGCAGTTGCGAAACGAAGCGCACCGTTTTGGTATTACGCACCATCGCGACAAGCGCAGTAAGGGTGCACTGCAAACCAGCGTAGAAAGTATACCCGGCATAGGCGAAAAGACGATGGTAGCGCTGATTACCCATTTTAAATCGGTTAAGCGTATGGCGGCCGCCCCTGAAGAGGAGATTGCCAAAGTGGTAGGCCCGGCTAAGGCCAAAAAGATTACGGAATATTATAAGGACAAAGCGAAATAATCCAGGCTGGCGGTTATAAGCCTATAAGGTTCTGGGAACCTTGCAGGTTGCGACAAACTTTTGACCTTAAACTTTAAACAAAAGAGATGAGAAACCTTCTCCTCCTGCTGCTGTGTTTTACACTCACATTATCGGCGCAGGAGCAACCGGAAAAACTAAAAGTGGGTGTGGTACTCAGTGGTGGCGGGGCTAAGGGCCTTGCCCACATAGGTGTACTCAAGGTTTTAGAAGAAGCCGGTGTAGAAGTATCATACATAGGCGGTACCAGTATGGGTGCCATAGTGGGTGGGCTGTATGCGGCTGGCTATTCGGCTAAGGAGCTCGATTCTATTTTTCGTTCGCTCGATTCCGATGCGCTGTTGCGCGACTATACCCCACGCCGCACCAAGAACTTTTTTGAAAAGCGAAACGACGAAATGTATGCCCTTCAGTTGCCATTCCAAAGTTTCAGGATAGGTGTGCCTAAGGCGCTTTCTAAGGGTTTGTACAACTACACTACCATAAACCGCCTTACCGACCACGTGCGCCATGTGCGGAGTTTTAAAGAACTGCCCATTCCGTTTGTGTGTATAGCTACCGATGTAGAAACTGGCCAGGAAGTGGTGCTGGATAAAGGTGTGCTTGCCGATGCGCTGCTTGCCAGTGGGGCATTTCCGTCGTTGTACAACCCTGTAGAGATAGACGGGCGCCTGCTTATAGATGGCGGTGTTACAAATAATTACCCCATAGAAGAGGTGAAGAAAATGGGAGCCGATATTATTATAGGCGTAGATGTGCAGGATCCGCTAAAAAACCGCGACCAGATAACCAGTGCTACCGGCATACTGGTGCAGATAAACAACTACCAGATGATACAAAAAATGGAGGCCAAGCGCGAAGCTACCGACATTTATATAAAACCCGATATTTCGGGATTTACGGTAGTATCATTTGAAGACGGAGAATCGATTATTAAGGCGGGCGAGGATGCTGCCAGGAGGATACTGCCCACGCTGCAAAAACTGGGTAGTGATAAGCCTGTGGAGCGTGAACGCTTTGCGGTAGACGATTCTATATACGTAGAGCAGATACGCATAAGCGGGTTAAACCACTACACAAGGTCGTACGTTATAGGTAAGCTGAATTTTAAGCCGGGAACCGTAATTACTTATGCCGACCTTAATGCAGGGCTTAGTACCCTTAACGCCACGCAAAACTTTACATCTATGGGGTACTGTTTTGATGCAGGCGAACGCAAGGGCGAGATACTGAAGCTAACGCTTAAGGAAAACCCTATAAGCCGTTACCTTAAGTTTGGGCTGCACTATGACGGGTTGACCAAAAGTGCCATACTGGTAAACCTTACCCAGAAAAACCTGCTGAAGCGAAACGACGTAGCCTCGCTGGATATGATACTGGGTGATAACAGCCGTTATAACTTTGACTATTATATAGACAATGGGTTTTACCTGAGCTACGGTTTTCATTCGCATTTTTACAGGTTCGACCGTAATGTAACAGCCGACTATACCGGGCAAATGCTGGGCGAAGTACTGGGCGTGGAAAGCATGAGTGTGGATTATAAAGATTTTACTAACCAGGTGTATATACAAACTGTATTTGCGCAGCGGTTCCTTATAGGGGGAGGGTTAGAGGTGAAGAACATTAAGATAGAATCGCCTACCATACCGGGTATAAACCCAGTGTTTGATAAGAGTAATTACATTAGCACCTACGGCTATCTTAAATTTGACTCTTATGATGATAAATTTTTCCCGTCTGAAGGGTATTACTTTTCGGGAGAGGCCAAAAGCTTTTGGTACTCTTCAGATTATAACAACCAGTTTGAAAAGTTTACGCTTATAAAAGGGGAGATAGGTACGGCCAAAACCCTGTTTCAAAACTTTACGGTAAACATAGCGAGTGAAACCGGTATGGCTTTTGGGGAAAATGGGGTAAATACTTTCGACTTCGTTTTAGGAGGTTATGGGTTTTACCAAATGAACAGTTTCAGGCATTTTTACGGTTATGATTTTATGAGCCTTTCGGGTAATAGTTATATAAAGGGTATTGTTACCGCCGACTATGAGTTTTATAAAAAGCACCACCTTAACTTCTCTGCAAATTATGCCAATGTAGGTAATAACCTGTATGAAGAAGGCCAAATGTTTTCGTTGCCCACCTACTCGGGTTACGCCGCGGGTTATGCCCTGGAAACTATAATAGGCCCGCTGGAAATAAAGCACACCTGGAGCCCCGAAACCCACAAACACTATACGTGGTTTGCTATAGGGTTTTGGTTTTAGGATGATTTTTTGATTACCCATTCTGTCAATCCTGATGATATTGTCAATTCGGTTATTTCATCTAAGAGGTAAAGATGGACATTAGTATCGCCATCATCTTTATAATTTATCAAACTTCTTGAAGCCGTATGTACTACAAAAAAGAACCGATGATAGTCGCTCATTGGAACAAAATCTTCTTTATACTTCATATACTCCCGTAAATCTGATTGTGACTTTATTTGTACGATTGATCTTTCCGAAGTTACAGGAGCAAAAAGTTCAAGATCTAAGGTTTTTTGGGTCTTCCCCTTATCGCTTACTCTTTGCCAACCAGCCTGTCTGAATATTAGGTCAATTAATGTTTCGAAATCTTTCCATTGCAATTTCTGTATAAGGTTAGCTAATTTTTCTTTGAGTTTTGTTATAGCGTCTTCTACATCTAAGACATCTTTTGATTGTTTTCTGTTTATCTTTTGTAAAGCATATTCATGTTCTACTATTTTGCAAATCGTACCCCTGAATCCTTGAGTTTTGAGCAGTTTTCCGCTAATATTACTTGCTAATAGTTTGTTTCCAAAAATATCTTCATCAGACCATTTTCCTATTACAGGACGTGATTTACTTCCATCAGTGAACTGTGTTATAATGGGGTTTGAAAAACACCACCAAAGTTTGTTGGCATAAAACGTAACCCAAAGTGTTTTTTCATCCTCTGTATAAAACTGACGTATTTGATTTGTATGACTTGTAGATACGCCTTTACTATGCCCAAGTTGCTGAAAGTAATTATGTAAACTATCCCAGTCATTAGCCATGCACGTCTCGTGATTAGATTCTTGGTATCCTAAACGTAAAGTCTGACTATTCTCTATACAATCTTTTTCGTACTTTCCGCCTTCGCCTAACTTAATGAAGAGAACTTTCGTTGGCTTAATTTCCATGTTTGATTAGTTTATTCCCGCTAATTAAAGGAATAAACTTTAACATACAAAAAAACGCCTCCACATTGTGGAGGCGTTCTTAGTATATATCTTATTAAGACTACTCAGTTTTAACAAGTTTCACTTCTACCCTGCGGTTAAGGGCTTTGCCTTTAGCAGTTTTGTTAGAAGCTACCGGTTTGCTTTCGCCATAACCTTTAGATTCAAGCCTGTCAGCAGCAACACCACCTTCTACAAGGAATTGTTTTACAGCCGCAGCTCTTTCTTCAGAAAGTTTTTGGTTTAGTTTATCGCTACCGTCGCTGTCTGTGTGTCCTTCAATGCTGAATTTAGCATGAGGGTACTCTTTAAAGATAGCAAGCATAGCGTTTAGTACCGGCATAGTTTCGTTTTTGAAACTTGCTTTACCACTGTTAAACAGGATAGTTTTACCGTACTCGTTTAGTTTCTTGATAACTTCTTCAGTTACTTCAGGACAACCAAAGTTAGCAGCAGTACCTTTTACAGTAGGGCACTTATCGTCTTTGTCAAGAACGCCGTCGCCATCAGTATCTGGCCAAGGGCAACCTGCATTTTCTTTAGGACCTTTAACATCCGGACACTTATCGTCTTTATCAGCTATACCGTCGCCATCTTTATCAGGGCAACCTTGTAGTGATTTAGGACCTGCTACATCCGGGCAAGCGTCGTTTTTGTCAGCTATACCGTCACCATCTGTATCAGGACATCCGTTAAATTCTTTAAGACCTGCAACATCCGGACATTCATCGTTTTTGTCTATTATACCGTCGCCGTCTGTGTCAGGGCAGCCGTTAAACTGCTTAAGACCCGGTACATCCGGACACTCGTCATATTTGTCATAGATACCGTCGCCGTCTGTGTCTTTACCACCAAACTTGAAGGTAAGACCAGCAAAGTGCTGTATGTGACGTGGTACATTTGCTGTAGCCTGATCTTCAAACGTGTGCTTGTAAGTAGACTGTACAGTAAAGCCTACATTGTCTGTAAACCAAAAGTTGATACCTAAACCACCGTTTACAGTACCGTTACCTTGTTGATCCATCCAGGTATAACCACCACCAATGTGTACGTATGGGTTAAACCAGCTTTTTTCAAGGAAGTTGTATTTAATGATACCGTCTACTGCGTAGTAAGTAACATCGCCAGGGTTGTATACTGTGTAATCAAGTGTGCCGGGAGCACGGCTTACCAGTTTGTCGATTTTGTTAACCGAACCTGTTACGCCGAAAGCAAAGCCGCTTCCGATGTAGCGCGATACGTTAAGGTAAGATACTGAAGGAAGTACGTTCCAAGATTCGTCTGTTTTGAAGAAATGCGTAAACTGGTCGCCGAATTCTGAAGATGCGCCAAACCTGTTGCTTACAGCATTAACACCAAAGGATAGAGCCCAAGGGTTATCTTCATTCTGCGCTTGGGCAGTAAGGCCCGTTGCAAGGAGCGCAGCAACGAAAAGTTTGTTTAGATGTTTCATACTTTTTTGTTTAAATTACATATAGGTTATATACTACAAAAGTAAATCGTTCCCCCAAGATGGCAAAACGAATTAACAGAATATATCCTACAAACGTACTTAAAGTATCGTTAAATTATGCCCAACGCTTTGCCAACCTCTGTAAATGAAGCTATTGCTTTGTCTAAATGTGCCTGGGTGTGTGCCGCCGAAAGTTGTACCCTGATACGTGCTTTTTCCTTAGGCACTACCGGGAAGAAAAATCCTATAACGTAGATTCCTTTCTTCAGCAGTTCGTCGGCCATGGTTTGGCTCAGCTTGGCATCGTATAGCATTACCGGTACTATAGCGCTATCGCCGTCTATAATATCAAACCCGGCTTTTTTCATGCCGTCTTTAAAGTAGTTAGTGTTCCATTCCAGCTTATCACGTAGTGATGTGTCTTTCTCAAGCAATTCAAATACCTTAATAGAGGCTCCTACAATAGATGGTGCAAGCGAGTTACTAAACAAATATGGGCGCGAACGCTGCCTAAGTATTTCTATAATTTCTTTTTTACCGGTAGTATAACCGCCCATAGCACCACCAAGGGCTTTGCCCAGCGTACCTGTAATAATGTCTACACGGCCCATAACGCCTTTAGCCTCAAGGGTACCTTTTCCGGTAGCGCCTATAAAACCAGCTGCGTGGCATTCGTCTACCATAACCATAGCGTCGTACTTATCGGCAAGGTCGCATATTTTATCCAGCGGGGCTACAAGGCCATCCATACTGAAAACACCATCGGTAACAATAAGTTTAAAGCGGTGACCTGCTTCGGTAGCTTTTATAAGTTGGGCCTCAAGGTCGGCCATGTTGTTGTTTTCGTAGCGGTAACGCGCTGCTTTGCACAGGCGCACCCCGTCTATAATACTGGCGTGGTTAAGGCTGTCGCTAATAATACAGTCCTGCTCACCCAGTAACGGTTCAAACACACCACCATTGGCATCAAAAGCTGCTGCATATAGTATAGTGTCTTCAGTGCCGTAAAAGTTGGCTACGGTTTCCTCCAGTTTTTTGTGGATGTCTTGCGTACCGCAAATAAAACGTACCGATGACATACCAAAACCGTGCGTATCCAGCGCGTCTTTTGCTGCCTGTACTACTTCCGGGTGCGATGAAAGCCCCAGGTAGTTATTAGCACAAAAGTTTAGCACTGTTTCACCCGATGTAAGGGTTATTTCTGCACCCTGCGGCGAAGCGATGATGCGTTCTTTTTTATACAGGCCGTTTTCTTTAATCGACTCTAGTTCTGATTCCAGATGTTGTTTAATGTTTCCGTACATTTTATGAGTTTGTTGTTTATAGTTTATTGTTTGTGTACAAATTTACAATTATATTTTTACCACAAAGTTCACAAAGTTTTTTCACGACGATCACCAAGCTGTGTGTGCTAAACCCGTTCCGGGTAACAAAGAACACCAAGCTTTGTGTTCTTCAATCTCTTTAGAGATTGCTCTTTCTTGATGCCTTTGTCCTGTGTTCTTTGTGAAAAAACTTTGTGAACTTTGTGGTAAAATACATAGGAGTAAGGACTGCAAACTAAACATTCACAATTTCAATACTATCACTTATATACACAATCGTCTGTTTTTCTACCGTATACCCCATTTGCCTTAAGGCAAAAGCATAACCTGCAAGCTGCTTGGCATATTTATCCTGGTGCGCTCCGGTTTTGTAATCCAGCAGGTAGGCTGAGGTACCGTTAATAGCCACGCGGTCGGGTTTCAGGTTCGGGATGCCCGGACCTATAATATTGTGTTCGTTAAAAACCGTGTTCCCTTCCGCAAAGAAAATTTCCAACTCCGGGTGGGTTACTACCAGGGTAACAATCTGCTCCATGTCAGGGCGCTGGCTGGTGGTTATGAGTCCGTTTTCTATGGCTTTTGTTAGGGCAAGGTCGATGTCGTTTTTGGTTTTTACAAACGAAAGCACCTCGTGGGTAAGGTTACCAAACTCAATAGCCTTTTGCTGAGTGCTGCCCCACATAAGCGATTCGCGCTGCGCGATTTTTACCTTACGCGGGTTAAAACGTTCTTTCACCACCTGTATTTTTGGCTGCTCTGCCGTATGCAGTTCGGGAGCCGACAAGCGTTGTGGGTTACCAAATGCGTACTGGTCTACCTCCCGGTTAAAGTTGGCGTGCTGCATAAGGTACTCTATAAAGAAGGTCGACATGTTATTTTCGGGCAAGGCACCGCTTTTGCTAAAGTTGCGCCCGCTTATAATGTACAGTTGTTCTTCGGCCCGGGTAAGGGCTACGTACAATATGTTTATGTTGTCCAGCATTTCCTCCTGTGCCTTTATGTTGTAGAGTTCGGCGGCTTTTTCGCCGTATTCGGTTACCGCCTTACTGCTGTCTATCAGGGCTTTTTCAAACTCAAAGGTTTCGTCGTCGAGTTCCAGCCACAGCTTATCGCGGCGGGCGCGGCTGTAGTCTTCCTCGGCAAACGGGAAAATCACTACCGGGAACTCCAGCCCCTTACTCTTATGTATGGTCATAATGCGCACGGCATCGTTGCCCTCCGGCGATGGTATGCTGAATTTATAACCGTTTTTGTCCCAATATTCCAAGAAGTCGGCGATACCGCTTTGCGTACGGATGTCGCGCTCCAGTACCAGGTCTAAAAAGTATTGTACGTAACTCTGGTTGGCCTTCTCTTTAATAAAAGCATCAATAATGCTCTCCACCGCTTCGTAAAGCGACTTTTTACGGCAATCTTTAAAAGAAATATGAATGCCGTACTGCCCCAGCCAGTTTTGAAGTGACTCTTCATCAGGCTGCTCCATACCCTGTGCTATAAAATCGTGCGTGGCAAGGGTGGTTTGCGTACCGCTGGCAAAGTACAAAAAGTGCGCTTTTGCCTCTTTGTTTTCGTTGCTTTTAAGGTAGCGCAGCAGGTTAAGGATCAGCTTTACCTCCGTGGCATTGTCTATCAGCAGCGTTTCGCTGGACAGTATGGGTATGTTGTTTTCGGTAAGATAGTTGGCAAGCAAAATCCCCGGCTGTCTTTTTCGCGTAAGCAAAACAATATCCTTATACTGAAAACCCTGTGCGCGGGCTTTTTCTATGGTAGTTAGCGTAGCCTCAAGATACAAATCGTCTTTAGTGATTTCTTCCTCATCGCCATTGTCGTCTCCCCCTTGGGGGGCTGGGGGGCTAATAAACGAAATATTCACATAACCACCAGCCTTGCTGTTTACCGCTTGCGGACTCGCAGCATACAAATCACGGTACTCCGGATTGGTAAACCTGTCTGACAGAAATGTAAAGAAGCCGTTGTTAAAGTTAATCACCTCGCTATAACTCCTAAAGTTGGTGCCCAGTGTTACGGTTTGCTTGTCCGGGTTAGAAAACGGGTTAAAGGTTTCCTTGCCCAGTTCTATAAACTGTTCGGCACGGCCACCACGCCAGCGGTAAATGCTCTGTTTCGGGTCGCCCACTATCATAAGCGAACCTTGCCCGGCATGGGCATCTTCGCCCGCCAGGGCGTTGTCTATAAGCGGAATCAGGTTGTGCCACTGCATGTGGCTGGTATCCTGAAACTCGTCTATAAAAAAGTGGCGGTAACGTTCGCCCAGGCGTTCGTATATAAACGGCGCGGGCTGGTTTTGTATCTCTTTATTTATAATCGCGTTAAACTCAGAGATAGACAGTATGTTCTGTTCCTCCTGTATGCGCTTTAGTTCCTGGCCTATGGTGTTTAGCAGGGATAGGGGCGTAATGTTTTTAAGGAAGGCTTCGTAAAAGTTCTTCTTTTCGTAGTTTTTGTAAATGGCCTTTAGCCGGCTTATAAGGTCGGGCAACAAGTTCTCTATAATGGCGCGGTCTTTTGCAGCCTTGTTTATGGCTACTTCCTCTATCTCATAAAAGCGCTTGTGCGAAGGCTTTAGCGCACTATCGCGAATGTACCCAATATGGTTAGGGAACGTACCCCGTGAAAATGATTTTAAGTCTACCCCGTTGTTTTCCAGTACGGCAAACATTTCATTGGCCTGAGCCACACATTCGGCTTCCAGGGTTTCGGTGCTTTGGCGCAGCTTATCTTTTATAACAATAAAATCGGCTATGGATTTGCTTTCAAACTGTTCCAGCTCGGTGCGGTTGTTTTCGTCTACCAGCAGTTTCCCGGTATTGAACAGTTCGTGGGTTACGTCCCAACTCTTGTCGTTATCGGTTTTGTCCAGTGAAAAATCCACCAGCAGGGACGTCAGCGTTTCATCATCACCCGCTTTGGCTATTACGGCATCTACCGCCTCCTGCAGCAGCAGGTCGGTTTCCAGCGATACCTCAAAAGTCACCGGCAGGTTAAGGTCGTGTGCAAACGCGCGGATAACCTTGTGGGTAAACTTGTCTATGGTACTAATATCAAACGCCGCATAATTGTGAATGATGTTCTTAATTATCGCGCGGCTCTTGTCTTTTATGGTAGCCAATGAAAGTCCGGTTTCTACGTGCAGTACCTCCATAAGCATTTCGGCTCGCGGCCCCGGGTCGTCCTTTGCAAAGTCGGACAGGTTAAGGATGATACGGGTTTTCATCTCGGCCACGGCCTTATTGGTAAAGGTAATGGCCAGGATACGGCGGTAGGCATCATCGGTAGGAGAGGTAAGCAGTATGCGCAGGTATTCTTTAACCAGTGTATAGGTTTTACCCGACCCAGCCGAGGCGTTGTATATAGAAAAAGCGGTTTTTGGCATAGGGGTAAAGGTAAGGATTTATGATTTCAGTTTGTAGTCGCAGTCGCAGTTTTCAGTGTTTACTCATGCGCTTAGTAACACAGAGATTCGCGGAGTGAGCCCTGAGTTTCACAGATAAGTTATTACCCGAAGTTAGCAAAGTTTTCAGTCGCAGTTTTCAGGCTCTGTCATGGCGAGCGGAGGTACGGAGCGCGGCTATCTTTCTTAACCAGGAATATAAGGAGCGCGTAATTTAAACCCACCCCGCCCTGCGGGCACCCCTCCTAAGGAGGGGAATTGTAGCACCCCATGAGCAGAGTGGAATTCCCCTCCTCCGGAGGGGTGGCGGAACGCCGGGGTGGCTAGTCTGTATGAAAACATTACAAAGAGTACTCAGTATCTGCATAGGTATGCGGGGTGGCATTGCGCATTTTGTACCTAAAAACGACAGCGCAACATTGTATAGTAAACTCTAAAACAACAAAACCCCGGTCTCTCAACCGGGGTTCATTATTTTATATAAAAACGTATTACGGCAGGTTAAATACCGATACTGTTTGCTCTTTGTAGGATTGATAGCTTGGCTGGTCGCTGCCGGCTTTGTCTGAGCAAATAACAATTTGCGTGTCGGTAATAAACGATACGCCCTCTACATTACCGTATAGCTGTAGCGTTCCGGCACCTATTACACCGCTTGAACTACCCAGAGGGAACGTATATGCTGTACCGCCTGTTATGCTCCATGAAGTACTGCTTAGTTGCCCTACCCACAGCTGTCCGTCTTCCTGAGATGTTATGGCTACCTTACCTGAGGCCGATATGGCAAGGTCTGAATAATCAGTAAATGTTACCGACGATGGCAGGGTAATTTCGGTAACCAGGTTCCAGCTTGAGGTGCCTTTTAGCAACACCGCTATTTTCCCCGTGCCCTCTACTAGGCCCAGCAGGTAGTTGTTGCCGTCGCGCGATACCCATGCCAGTCCTTCAAAACCTTTGTTGCTGTTAGCCGAACTAAAGCTGTAGTCGGCCCAGTCCCTGCTTTGGTAGGTCATGCTATCATCGAGCTTACTTATGCGCGGCTGGTACACACTGCCGTTTTTTACGGTTTCTTCTACTACATAAAAATGTGGTGTACCGTTTGCCTCATAGGTTATACCCTCGTAGTTAGAACTCCCCGAACCCGGCGCGCCTGTACTCAGTAGCGAGTTGCTTGAGCTGTTTATGGGTAGTGTGCTTTTTATCTTGGCTATTTTCTGGGTATTGTCGCAGGCTACATAAAAATAACCGTTAAGGTACTGCACGCCGCTGCCTTCAAAAACGTCTGAGCTGTCGTAGCCCGGTAGCAGTTTGTAAATTTTGGCTTCCGCTACAGGGGCAGAAAGCACGGTGGCTGAGGTGATTTTTTGTGTAGTGCCGTTAACTTCCGTTTGTGTGGTGGTGGCCTGGTTTGTGGTTTCGGTAGTATCAGTGTCGTTTGTACTACATGATGCCAGTAGCGTAGCTGTAATGGCTAATGCGGCAATAAGTTTGTTGTTTTTCATTTATGTTTTTTTGTAATGGTGTGAAACACAAATGTATTTTTCCGCAACGGTTTGTGTGTTAACAGGGGTTTACATCATTATTAATAAAAAACGATTGGTGTAGCGGTTTTGTTTTTAAATTGGGAAGATTGCTAACAAAGTGCTGCTGTTTCTGTCAAAAAGTTAATAACCGCACTTGCAAATGTGATTTTATTATTCTGCCTGCTAAATATTTACAAATTGTTATTTTTTGTAAAGGCTAAAATTCCTAAATTTGGTATTAATTTTAATACTAATTATAAAACCACGATAATCATGGCATTCGAATTACCGAAACTACCTTATGCATACGACGCATTGGAACCGCACATTGATGCCCGTACGATGGAAATCCACCATACAAAGCACCACAATGCTTATACTACAAACCTTAACAATGCAATTGCAGGTACAGATCTTGAAGGTAAAACCATAGAAAACATCCTTATTAACCTTGATATGACCAATGCTGCCGTGCGCAACAACGGTGGCGGTTTTTACAACCACAACCTGTTTTGGACTATCCTTTCACCAAAAGGCGGAGGCGAGCCTACAGGCGAACTTGAGGCTGCTATAGAAAAGTCATTCGGTTCGTTTGAAGAGTTTAAGGCTAAGTTTGCCAAGGCTGCTGCTACGCAGTTTGGTTCAGGCTGGGCTTGGCTTTGTGTACACCCTGGCGGTAAGCTTGAGGTGTGTGGTACGCCAAACCAGGACAACCCACTAATGCCTGAAGTAGGCTGTGGCGGTACACCTATCCTTGGTCTTGACGTGTGGGAGCACGCGTACTACCTGAACTACCAAAACCGCAGGCCTGATTATATTGAAGCTTTCTTCAGTGTAATTAACTGGGAAGAAGTAGCAAGGCGCTACGCTAACGAAAAATAATTTTTTCTTTGATTTTAGATAGAGGAACGGGCGCTGAAAGGTGCCCGTTTTTTTTCTTCCATTTCGATCGCAGCGTAGCGGAGTGGAGAAATTTCAAGATTTGTAGCATGCCGGGAGGTGTCGTTTTTTTGTTTTTCCTGTTGCGGATGTTATACCACAGAGGCACGCAGAGGGAGCGCAGAGATACACGGAGTTTTAAAAGAGTAACTAAGGTGGCGCCTTAGGCGCGAGTTCGCAAAGCTGTACGAAATTATTCGCTTTGCTCTGTGTGCTCTATACCGAAGGTAAATCTTTTTCTTTGCGTATCTCTGCGCTCCCTCTGTGCATCTCTGAGTTACTTTCAACACCACATTAAATGTAAAATTCCTATCTTCGTTCATCCGGCTTTCTTAATACTTAATACCTACTACTTAATACATTAAAAAATGCCCTACAATGAACACACCATACAGCGCATACGCGAAATACTACAGCAAAAGGGAGCCAACTTCTACGAGAAAGCCATGTTTGGCGGTATCTGCTTTATGGTAGACGACAAAATGCTGTGCGCCTGTAAAATTGAAAAATCTACCAAAGCCGACCGCCTGATGTGCCGCCTTAGCCCCGAAGATTACGAAAAAGTAATAGGGGAGGAGGGGGTAACTCCTATGGACTTTACCGGCAAAAAGATGAAAGGCTATGTATATGTAGGAGAAGATGCCTTTGCTTCCGCGCGCGACCTGAACCGTTTTATACAACTGTGCCTGGATTACAATCCGTTTGCTAAGGCAAGTAAGAAATAGGAATTGCAAATACTAAAAAAGCCTGCCTTAATTGCTGTGGTAAACAACAACTAAAGCAGGCTTTTGCTATGTATGTGTAAGTGTCCCGCTGTAGGCGGATACTTATGCTACTACGTTTATAATACGTCCCGGCACCACTATGATTTTCTTAGGTGCGTTACCGTTAAGGTATTCGCTGGTACGGGCATCGGCAAGTACTGCGGCTTCTATGTCGGCTACCGGCATATCCAGCGGGAATTCCAGCTTAAAGCGGGTTTTACCGTTAAACGACACCGGGTATTCCTTGCTGCTTTCTACCAGGTACTCAGGGTTGAATTTAGGGAACGCTACCGTGCTGATGCTGGTTCTGTGGCCCAGTTGGTGCCAAAGCTCCTCGGCAATGTGCGGCGCGTACGGCGAAATCAGTACCGCGAGCGGCTCCAGTATAAGGCGTTCGTGGCAGTTCATGGCAAGAAGCTCGTTAACGGCAATCATAAACGAACTCACCGAGGTGTTAAACGAGAAGTTCTCTATGTCTTCCTGAACCTTTTTAATGGTTTTATGCAGCGTTTTGTACGCTTCCTTGCTCGGCGGATTAGCGGTTACCACCATGCCATTGTCGTCAAAGTACAGTTTCCATAGTTTTTTAAGGAAACCACTTACCCCTGTAATGCCGGCAGTATTCCACGGCTTGGCTTGCTCCAATGGCCCCAGGAACATTTCGTATAAACGAAGGGTATCGGCACCGTAGTCTTCGCAGATGTTATCCGGCGTAACCACATTGTATTTTGACTTCGACATTTTTTCGACTTCGCGGCCTACTATGTATTTACCGTTTTCGTTTAGGATAAACTCGGCATCTTTATAGTCTTGATTCAATGGGTGATTACGGAAACCTTCTACATCAAGTTCATCTGAAGCGTTTACAAGGTTTACATCGGCGTGGATTGATTGTACCAAAGCATCGGTATCTGCAAGGCTTTTATATTCTTCTTTAGAAATGAAGATGTTTTTGTCTCCTTCACGTTTTAGGAATACAAAAGCACTCGTACCCAATATCATCCCCTGGTTAATCAGCTTCTTAAATGGTTCTTCCTGGTTGATAAAACCACGATCTTTAAGGAACTTATTCCAGAAACGGCTATACAATAAGTGACCCGTAGCATGCTCGCTACCGCCTATATATAAGTCAACATTCTGCCAGTAGGCCTCTGCTTTGTCTGATATAAATTCATCGTCATTAAACGGATCCATATAGCGCAGCCAGTACCATGAACTACCTGCCCATCCCGGCATGGTGTTTAGTTCCAGTGCAAATACGGCTACGTTGTCTATCTTATCAGTGCTTACTACGGTGTTAGTTGTAGTGTCCCAAGCCCACTCGGTAGCGTTACCCAGTGGTGGCTGTCCGTCTTCGGTTGGAAGGTATTTTTCTACCTCCGGCAGGCGGATAGGCAGGTGCTCGGTAGCTATCATCTTCGGTAACCCGTTTACGTAGTATACCGGGAACGGCTCACCCCAATACCTCTGGCGGCTAAACACAGCATCGCGCAGGCGGTAGTTGGTTTTGCCTTTGCCTTGTCCCATTTCCTCAAGGGCGGCTATGGCTTCTTTGGTTGCTTCCTTGTAGTTAAGCCCGTTCAGGAAGTCAGACGCTATCAGCTTCACGTTGTCTTTGCTGGTAAACGCCTCCTCAGATATATCGGCACCGTCAAAAATATTGTGAATTTCTATGCCAAAGTGCTTGGCAAAATCATAGTCGCGCTGGTCGCCCGCAGGTACCGCCATAACGGCGCCTGTACCGTAACCGGCAAGTACGTAGTCGCCTATCCATATCTGTACAGGCTCTTTGGTAAACGGATGCTCGGCATACGCCCCTGTAAATACCCCCGATATGGTTTTTACATCGGCCATACGGTCGCGCTCACTGCGTTTTGCAGTAGCTTCTACATACGCCTTTACGGCAGCTTTTTGTGCCGGGGTGGTTATTTTGGCTACTAGGTCGTGCTCAGGAGCCAGGGTCATAAACGAAACGCCAAAAATAGTATCAGGGCGTGTGGTAAATACCTCTATGTAGGTGTCTTTTTCAAGCGGGCTTGTAAGGTCGGTAATAAACTCAGCTAAGTCGTTACCCTCTGCACTCACTTCATCCGCTTGCATTACACGGAATTTAACCGATGCACCCACTGATTTTCCTATCCAGTTGCGCTGGCTTTCCTTAAGCGATTCTGTCCAGTCTATGGTTTCAAGACCTTGTAGCAACCTTTCGGCATACGCCGAAATGCGCATACTCCACTGGGTCATCTTTTTACGGATAACCGGGTGGCCACCGCGCTCGCTTACGCCGTTTACAATTTCGTCGTTAGCCAGTACCGTACCCAGTGCAGGGCACCAGTTTACCTCAGTTTCCGCAAGGAAGGTAAGGCGGTATTTTAGCAGCATACGCTCCTGTTCGTCGGCGCTCCAGGCGTTCCATTCTTCGGCGGTAAAAGCCGGTATATTATCATCGGCAGCAGCATTAACGCCTGCATTGCCGTTTTGTTCAAAATGCTGTACCAGCGTGCAGATGCTTTCTGCCTTATCGCTGTTGTAGTTGTACCACGAGTTAAATAGCTGTATAAAAATCCACTGTGTCCACTTGTAGTACTCAGGGTTGCTGGTGCGCACTTCCCTGTCCCAGTCAAACGAAAAACCTATTTTATCCAGCTGCTCGCGGTAGCGGTTTATGTTGGTTTCGGTAGTTACGGCAGGGTGCTGCCCGGTTTGTATGGCATACTGCTCTGCCGGAAGGCCAAAGCTATCGTACCCCTGCGGGTGCAGTACATTAAAGCCCTGGTGGCGTTTGTAGCGGGCATAGATATCGCTGGCTATGTAGCCCAGCGGGTGGCCTACGTGCAGCCCCGCACCACTTGGGTAAGGAAACATGTCCAGTACGTAGTACTTGGGTTTGTCTGATATGTTTTCGGCACGGAAGGTACCGTCTTCTGCCCAGAATTTCTGCCAGCGGGCCTCAATTTCTCTGTGGTTGTATTTCATTTTAGCTACTTAGTTACTAAGCCTCTGAGCTACTGAGCAGCTTAGAGGCTAAGCGGCTTAGAAGCTTAGAAGCTTTTTCCGAGCCACAAATTTAGTGTTTTTTTTGAGAAAGCACCTGAGCCAGTTGGCCGCTTAGCCACTTGGCAATTTTGTCGTGGAAAATACGTTGTGTTACATAGTAACAGGGTTGGTAATTCATTGACTAATGAGGCTAAAAAAACTAAGAAGCTAAGAAACTCAGCGGCTCAGCGGCTTTTTAAAAATTACTTTCTTATTTTTACGCCTAAATTCCAGGATAACTATGGCATCATCTTTTGAAAAGTTCCAGAGGCGCAGGATAATATCGTCATATTTCTCTGTGGTACTGTGTATTTTCATAGTGCTTACCCTGCTGGGGGCACTTGGCCTTTTTGTAATTAATACCGATAAAATTTCGGGCTACGTTAAGGAGAATATCCCTATGGTGGTGTATTTTAAGCGTGAGGCAAACGATACCGTTACCCAGGCTTTTGGCGAACGCCTTAAAAACAGCGGGTATATTAAAGACTATAAATACGTAAGCAAGGAAGATGCCGTAAAAAACAGTCCCGACCTTATGGAAGGCTCTGAGTTCCTGGAAGGTGAAAACCCGCTGCTGGATAACTACGAAATTCACCTGAAAAGCGCTTATGTAGATAAGAAGCATATTAAGGATATAGAAATAGAGCTGCGCAACGACCCTTACGTGGGCGATGTAAGCTATGATAATGTACTGGTAGATAAGGCTAACGAAAACATTAATGCCATATCGTACTGGATACTGGTAATAAGCGGCGTACTGGCTGTGGTAGCCATGCTGCTTATAAACAGCGCGCTAAGGCTGAGTATTTATTCGCACCGCTTTACTATTAAGACGATGCAGCTGGTGGGTGCTACAAAAACATTCATCCGCCGCCCGTATATATGGAAAGGCATACAACTGGGGCTGCTGGGGTCGTTTTTCAGTATGATTGCGGTAACCTGCCTGGCCTACTGGCTGGATGGCGTATTCCCGGAACTGCACCTGTGGGCCGACTGGATTCCTACCGCCATAGTGCTGTCGGGTGTGCTGGCTACGGGAATAATAATTGCCGCCATAAGCACGTTCTTTGCCACGCAGAGGTTCCTGAACCTGAGGACGGACGATCTTTATTAAGGTCTGTTTTAAATTTTGAATGATGAATTTTAAATTATTTGGAGAAAGACTTCCAAATAAGAAGTAATAAAGAAATGATATGTGTTTGAGTGTTTCCGATGCAAAACCTTAAACCTTAAACTTTAAACTAAAAAATGGAAAACAACCCTTTGAAAACCGAATTCCTTTTTGAAAAGGTAAACTACAAGATATTATTTATAGGGCTTGCCGTAGTGGCGCTGGGCTACCTGCTTATGAGTGGCGGTGGCAGTACCGATCCTAAGGTTTTTAGCGAAGATATATTTAATTTCAGGAGGATACGCCTGGCGCCTACCGTGGTGCTTATAGGGTATGGTATTACTATTTATGCCATCCTTAAAAACCCAAAGAAGGGCACTGAAACGTTTCCTGAAGACCAACCGATAAAAACAAAAAAATAGCACATGGATTTATTACAAGCCATTGTTCTTGCCATTATTGAGGGGCTTACCGAGTATTTGCCTATTTCGTCTACCGCGCACATGATTTTTGCCAGTTCGGCATACGGTATTCAGGATGATGCTTTTGTAAAACTGTTCCAGACAGCCATACAGTTTGGGGCCATACTTGCCGTGGTGGTGCTGTACTGGAGGAAGTTTTTTGACCTTAGCCGCCTTAATTTTTATATAAAGCTGGTTTGTGCAGTAATCCCTGCCCTTGTACTGGGTAAGATTTTTGACGATATGATAGACGATGTGCTGGGCAAACCCATTCCTATAGCCATAGTGCTTATAGTGGGTGGCGTAGTGCTGCTGTTCATCGATAAGTTTTTCCACAGCCCAGAGATTGTAAGGGAAGAAGACATTACTATAAAGAAAGCCGTTACTATAGGCTTTTGGCAATGCCTTGCCATGATGCCGGGTACCAGCCGTGCCGCAGCCTCTATTATAGGCGGTATGCAGCAAAAGCTAACTCGCGAGGTGGCTGCTGAGTTCTCGTTCTTTTTGGCGGTGCCTACTATGGCTGCTGTAACCGTGTACTCTATAGTGCTTAAAAAGTATGATGTAGGCGGAGCAGAGGTAAAAGGCTACGAAATGCTTATGGAGGGCGACAACATGAAACTGTTCCTGCTGGGTAATGTAATTGCCTTTGTGGTGGCCATTATAGCCATTAAGGGTTTTATAGGAGTTATTAAAAAATACGGGTTTAAACCCTGGGGTATTTACCGTATTGTAGCCGGCGTTTTACTGCTGGTGTATTTTACTTATTTTAAATAATTATCATTGGCTTCACCAGAAGAATTTACCGAAGGCAAAGTACTGCTTATAGACAAGCCGCTTACTTGGAGTTCGTTCCAGGCGGTTAACAAAGTGAAGTGGGCGCTAAAAAAGCACCTGGGCCTTAAAAAGCTGAAAGTGGGCCATGCCGGTACACTCGATCCGCTGGCTACAGGGCTGCTTATTATCTGCACCGGAAAGTTTACAAAACGTATACCCGAACTTCAGGGGATGGTGAAGGAATACACCGGCACGTTCCACATAGGGGCTACTACGCCGAGTTATGACCTGGAAACAGAGATAAACGAAATTTTTCCTACAGAACATATTACTGAGGAGTTGCTACAGCAAACCCTGCAACAGTTTTTGGGCGAAATAGACCAGAAACCACCGGTGTTTTCGGCCATAAAAAAAGACGGCAAGCGCCTGTACGAACACGCTCGTAAAGGCGAGGAGGTAGAAATAGAAGCCCGTAAAACCACCATATACGAGTTTGAACTGACACGCATAGCCCTGCCCGAAGTAGATTTTAGGGTGGTGTGCAGCAAGGGTACCTACATCCGTTCGTTGGCGTATGATTATGGCGTGGCACTAAATAGCGGTGCCCACCTTACAGCACTTCGCCGTACCAAAATAGGCGAGTTTGATGTGGTAAACGCGGTTTCTCCTAACGATTTTGAAGACTCGCTTACTCCAAAATCTGAGTAATATAAAATTTCATAGTTTTGTAAATTATCAGGGATAAACCACACTATGAAAACAATTGACCTATATTCGAAACATTATTTAGGAGAATTAGAAACTACAATAATCGAGAAAGATAGTTCCGACGAAATAATTTTTGAGTTGAGGTTGTGTTATGGAGATTTTGGAAATATTATTAATTGGATTCCTTATAACGAAGAAGCTAATCCTAAAAGTGTAGTCTATCTATTTAATACTGATTTTAGTTGGGGCCGGGATTTTACCGAAATATTAAGTCTCTCAGAATTTTACGACCAGTTAATCACAGCAACTAATTTGGTTCCATCCCATCCCTTAGATTTGCCCGCTTTAGATTCGTTGAAAGAAATGTGTTTATCAGCGTTACATAACGGAAATAAGTTATTTATAAAACTAAGCCACTAAGTTTTAAACCGAAATGAGAATATTTACCCTTATACTTTTTATAGCCTGCTCATCATTGTATGCGCAAAATATTGTTGTAAAAGACCTAAAAGACGGCGACTTCATTTTCCAGGATATGGACTGCGGCCCACTGTGCGATGCCATAGAAGCCGTAACCGAAGGCTACAACGGCGCCGACTTCAGCCACATGGGTATGGTATTCCACCGGAATGACACGCTGTATGTGGTAGAGGCTGCCGGTAGTGCCGTGCGCCTTACCCCGCTTGCTAAATTTGCCAAAAACACCACCAAGCCCATGCTGGTGGCACGCCTTAAAAAGAAATTTGCCAAACTAATACCGTCTGCGCTTGATTTTTCGTTAAAGCAGCTGGGCGTTCCCTATGACGACGAATACATTTACGACAACGGAGCCTACTACTGCTCTGAGTTGATATACGATGCCTTTAAGCACGCTAATGGCGGCAAGCCCTTTTTTAAGCTTACTCCCATGACGTACAAGCAGCCCGATACCGACGAGTATTTTGCTGCATGGGTAGAATATTATAAAAAGCTGGATATGCCCATACCCGAAGGATTGCCGGGCTGTAATCCGGGTGGTTTATCGCGTAGTAATAAACTACAGGTGCTGGGTGTGCTGAATTTATAAAAACCGTTTATTTCCACCTCAGGAAATAAGCAAGTCCATATAATCTTTACGTAGAATTTCCCGGGCGCCCAGGCTCTCCAGGTGGTCGTTGTGTACCTGGCAGTCCAGTATGCGGTAGTTTTCGCGTTGCAGTTTTTTGGCCAGGGCTATAAAGGCTATTTTGCTGGCATTGCTTACTGTACTAAACATGCTTTCGCCACAAAATATATGCCCCAGGTCTATGCCATACAGGCCGCCTACAAGTTCGCCATCCTGCCATACCTCTACTGATTTTGCATAGCCCATTTCGTGCAGTTTTATGTAAGCCGCTTTCATTTCGGGGGTTATCCAGGTTCCGGTTTGCCCGTCGCGTTTTATGCTGCGGCAGTTGCTTATTACCTGCTCAAAGGCGGTATTCCAGGTTACGGTAAACATGCGGCGGTTAATCACGTTGCGCATGCTTTTAGAAATCTTCAGTTCCGGAAAAAAAAGCACCATACGCTCGGGCGGTGCCCACCACAGTATAGGTTCATCATCATCAAACCACGGAAAAATACCGCTGCGGTAGGCCAGCATTATCCGTTCGGGGCTAAGGTCACCTCCTATGGCTATAATGCCCTCAGGAGAAGTGTAGTGCACCGGCGGAAAATACAGCTCGCGTGATAAAAAATACATAGTTTTTAGTTTGATGTGTTACAAAATTAACTTTTTTCAATTTACTGCAAAAAAAGAGGCGGTTCAATATTAAATTTAACTTAAATAGCCTTGTGGTTGTTACTACAATACCTTTGTAATACTGTACCTTTGCAGCGTGAAAGCGATTCGCTTTTATCATCTATTTTTTCATTAAGCAAGCAGCCCCGCCGTAAGGTGGGGCTGTATGTTTATAGGATTTTTTTTGCTAAATATGTTGCAGGTTAATATTTTTTTATATTTTTGACGCAACAACCATTTTTATCAACCAACATTTTTTTACCATGAAAATCTTTTTGAGGATTATTGGGGTTATTACACTCCTTGTCGCTTTATTGTTTACAAGTGTAGCTATAGTGCTAAGCTACAAAGATGCTGAAGAAGCGGCAAAACTGCAACCGGAACGTGAGGCTGCTGTAAAACAGATTGAAACCATGAAAGAAATTGAAAAAGGACTTTCGGGTGTTACAAAAGCAGAAGCGACTGCAAAAATTGAAGACATGCAAAAAGCTGTAGATGAAGTACCCAGCCCGGGACTTTTAAACGGTTTAATGTGTATGTTTGTAGTACTGGGGCTTCTTACCTTGGTAGCGGCTGTTTGTATGTTTATACCAAGGCTGAAGATGGCTACAATACTATTGGCTGGTGTAGCGTTAATTTCCATAATTGCCTATACGATTTCGCCCAGCCTGCATGATGGTATTTATTCCTCGAAGATGAATAATCCTACTGCGGCACTTGTGGCAGGTGTCCCTTCAATATTTGTGGCCCTGTTTAACTTTATTATTGCAAAAATATCTGCAAAAAGGGCAGCACTTGCATAGTAAAATAAGTATTTGTTAAGGAATATTTATTAATGCACTAAAAATAACACTGTCCCTGTAAAACAGGGCCGAGATATTCCTTAACGGAAACAAAAAAATACCTACATGTAGGTATTTTTTAAGCCTTACTTTCGCTGTACTTTTGAGGTAGTAAACCTTTTGTTTTCAAAGCATCTTGAACAGTGTTAGAAAACTTCGTAAGCATTAGTGATAGTTTTGGCTTAAATAACAAGCCCCGCTCTGAAAAGAGCGGGGCTTGTTTGTTATAAAACCTTTATAATTAGTAACGGTAGTACTCTGGTTTGTACGGGCCTTGTACTTCTACGCCTATGTAGGCAGCCTGGCCTTCGGTAAGGGTTTCAAGCTCTACACCCAGTTTAGCAAGGTGAAGCGAAGCCACTTTTTCGTCAAGATGCTTAGGCAGCATGTATACTTTGTTTTCGTAAGCAGCGCTGTTGTTCCAGAGCTCAAGCTGTGCAAGGGTTTGGTTTGTAAACGAGTTACTCATTACAAAGCTTGGGTGGCCTGTAGCACAACCAAGGTTTACAAGACGGCCTTCGGCAAGGATGATAATGTCTTTACCGTTTACAGTGTACTTGTCTACCTGTGGTTTAATTTCTATTTTAGAAGCGCCATGGTTAGTGTTAAGCCAAGCCATGTCAATTTCGTTATCAAAGTGACCGATGTTACATACAACAGTCTTGTCTTTCATTTGCTCAAAATGACGGCCTACAACAATATCTTTGTTACCAGTAGTGGTAATAATAATGTCGGCGTTGCCTATTACGGTATCCAGTTTCTTAACCTCATAACCGTCCATTGCAGCCTGTAGTGCACATATTGGGTCAATTTCGGTAACGGTAACTATAGAACCCGCACCACGGAATGATGCAGCAGTACCTTTACCTACGTCGCCATAACCACAAACTACAACACGCTTACCGGCAAGCATAAGGTCGGTAGCACGGCGTACCGCGTCTACAGCACTTTCTTTACAGCCGTATTTGTTGTCAAATTTAGATTTGGTTACAGAGTCGTTTACGTTAATGGCAGGCATTACAAGCGTGCCGTTTTTCATCCTTTCATAAAGGCGGTGTACACCTGTAGTGGTTTCTTCGCTAAGGCCTTTAATACCGGCAGCAAGCTCAGGGAAACGGTCAAATACCATATTGGTAAGGTCGCCACCATCATCAAGAATCATGTTTAGCGGCTGGCGCTCTTCACCAAACCAAAGGGTTTGTTCTATACACCAGTCAAATTCTTCTTCGTTCATACCTTTCCATGCATAAACCGATATACCTGCAGCAGCAATAGCAGCAGCAGCGTGGTCTTGCGTAGAAAATATGTTGCATGAGCTCCAGGTAACTTCTGCACCCAGGGCTACAAGCGTTTCTATAAGCACAGCGGTTTGTATGGTCATGTGCAGGCATCCGGCTATGCGGGCACCTTTTAGTGGTTGGCTTGGGCCATATTCGGCGCGCAGTGCCATAAGACCAGGCATTTCGGCTTCAGCCAGTTGTATCTCTTTCCTTCCCCATTCCGCAAGCGAAATATCCTTTACTTTGTATGCCACATACGGCAGCGTTGTTGTACTCATTCCTAATTACGTATATTTGTATTAGCAAAAAATTTTTGCAAAGATACTAAACAGGAAAATTAATTCCGAACCTCAACCAATAATAAATGCCTTTATATAAATCGCTTACCGTAAATGCCGATACCCAGCTGCTGGTGTGGAAGAATACCGAAAGCCTTGAAGAGCTGCAGGCTGCCACGCAGTTAAGGGAAGTATGTGCCGCCCGCCTTGCCGGAATGAAGAGTGAACAGCACAAAAAAGGTTTCCTGGGAGTACGAATGTTGCTTCAGCACATAGGGTATACCGACTTTGACCTGTTTTATGATGAAAACGGTAAGCCACACCTTAAGGACGGTAAAAACATATCTATTACCCACTCATATGCGTACAGCGCTATAATAGTAAGCAGCAGGCAAATAGGTATAGATATGGAAATGCTGCGCCCTAAGGTGGTACGTATTGCAGATAAGTTTGTGGAAAGCGAATTCAGTTTTCTTGATGCAAATGATGAGCAAGATTACCTGCGCCGGCTTATTGTAATATGGGGAGTAAAGGAAGCGGTGTATAAAATGATATCGCGCCCCGGTATGAGTTTTAAGCAAAATATTGATGTTCTTCCGTTTACGTTAATTGATGGGGGAGGGCAAACTGCCTATAGTTTTGAAGGAGTTTCGGCGCAGGTGCCGTTCTTTTTTATGGAGCTGGAGGGCTTTGCATTAGTATATTGTTTAGGGCTATAATTTAACTTTTGTTTAATGTTTGAGGTTTTCGACTTTTTATTCAGGCAATATAAAGACTATACATTTGTGCAGATTCTGTTAGAGTCTGTTGCAGTAATATTAGGAATAGCCAGTGTTATTTTTAGTTGTTTCAATAGTAAATGGCTTTACCCAACCGGCCTTGCCAGTACTGTAATTTATATTTATTTATTATTTAATTGGGAGCTTTACGGCGATCTCATTATCAATTTGTATTACTTTTATATGAGTATTTACGGATGGGTTTTGTGGACAAAACGATATAAGAATAGCAATGAAATTCTAAAAATCACAAAAAGTTCTCATAAAGATTATGTAAAATCGTTATATATTTTCATTTTTTCTATTATATTTGTTGCGGGGATTTATATTGCATTTGACAAGTTTGACCGATGGTGGGCGTATGCCGACATCATCATGACCGGGCTGCTTTTTGTGGGGACATGGCAGCTTGCGAAGCGCAAACTTGAAAACTGGCTTTTTCTTATTGCCGGAGATGTTATAGCAATTCCGCTCATCTATCTTAAGGGGTACACCCTTACAAGTATTTTGAATGTAGTTTTAACTGTAATTGCCATTTTTGGCTTTCTAGCATGGAAGAAAATTTTACACGCCAAAAAGTAGACACGCTAAACATTACGGTCTATGCCGAGCAGGAAAGCAAGCCCACGGCTGCACTGCTTAACAAACAATCTTTTGCGCAGGAAAAAGATAACCGCCGCCTTAACTTTAAGGCTAAGGATATAAGTACTGTAAACAACCCGAAACCAAGCGACCTGGCTATTGTTATTGCGCCCGAAGAAAATAAGGCTGCAAATGAACTTGCCACTAAGCTGCTAAACAACCAAAACCTGAGATTGCGCATTGTTACAGGGTACGACAACGTGTATGAAAAGGTTTCGGAAATAGCAAAGGAGCTGGAAAAAGCACTGGAACTGGGACTGGAAATCACCGATTTTATGCAAATATACCGTAGGGGTATTAGCATGGATAAGGTGCAACACCAACTATCTATTTTTACTAACGGTATAGCCAAGATAAACCTGGACAGGCCGGCAGTAATAGGCGATGGTATAACCCTGCTGCAAAAAGAGGAAGCACAATCGTTAGCCGAATTTTTTGATACTAAGAAAGATAATTACAAGCTGAAAAAGTTTGTACCGGCATCGGGTGCGGCTACCCGTATGTTTAAGTTCCTGCACGATTTTATGAGTGGGTACGATCCGGCCAAAGAAACCATAAACAGCTACGTAAACCGGGTAAAAGACAACTCGCTTCCGGTATTTTTACTGGGGCTGGAGCGTTTTCCGTTTTATAAGGAAATTGCGGCCGAAGCAGAAAAGCACATCAGTTGTCCGGATATGGAGAACGAAAACCTGCGTGAAGATGCCCGCCATTATAGTTTTATAAAAACCATGATGAGCGAAGAGCATTTTGACTATGCTAATAAGCCAAAGGGTATATTGCCGTTTCATATGTATAACGAGTGCAGGGCTACGCCTGTATACGAGCACCTGCGTGAGGCTGTGGCCTATGCAAACTCTAAGGGCGAAACACACGTACACTTTACCATATCTGAGGCGCACCTTAACGGTTTCCTGGATGCTATAAACGATGCCCGTAAAAAGGTAGAGACAGATTCGGGGGTTAAAATTCACTTTAACTTTACCTATCAGCACAAAGAAACCGATACCCTTGCGGTAGGGCTGGATAACAGGCCGTTTAGGGAAGAAAAAACCAAACTGCTGTTCCGTCCGGGCGGACACGGCGCGCTGATAGAAAACCTGAACAGGCTGGATGCCGATGTGGTGTTTATAAAAAACATAGACAACGTAAGGCATACCAAAATGGAAACCATAGCCACATACAAAAAGGCACTGGGCGGAATTTTGGTGAAGCTGCAGGAAAAGATATTTAAATACCTTGAGGATATAGACAACGGTACCATTACCGAAGCACAGCTTGATGAAATTATCAACTTTGCTGAGCAGGAACTGTTGCTGGATATATCTCCTGATTTTGATAAGTTTACCCTTGAAAACAAATACCTGTACGTAAAAGAGCAACTAAACAGGCCTATACGCGTGTGTGGTATGGTAAAAAACGAAGGCGAGCCGGGTGGCGGGCCATTCTGGGTAAAGGGTAAGCGCGGCAGGCTTTCGCTGCAAATAGTAGAAAGCTCGCAGATAGACATGGATAACAAAATCCAGGGTCACATATTTAGTCAAAGCACGCACTTTAACCCGGTAGATCTGGTGTGCGGCGTTAAGGACTATAAAGGAAATAAATTTGACCTGCGCCAGTATGTAGACGATAACACCGGATTTATTGTGCAGAAAAACCGCATGGGCAAAGAAGTAAAATCATACGAACTGCCGGGACTGTGGAACGGGGCTATGGCAGGATGGGTAACGGTGTTTGTAGAGGTGCCGCTTAAAACCTTTAACCCTGTAAAAACTGTAAACGACCTCCTGAAACCGGCCCACCAGAAACCGGTGTAACAGAAAATGTTTTGGACACAGATAAGATACTTGCTGAATTAGAGTATAAAGCGGTACGCAGCAGCGGAGCAGGAGGGCAAAATGTAAACAAGGTATCCAGTAAAGTGGTGCTGAGTTTTCGTCCGGCCACATCGGCTGCGCTAACCGATGAAGAAAAGCTGCTGGTAGCTGCCCGACTGGCAAACCGCATTAATGCCGAAGGCCAGCTGGTGCTGCACTGCGATGAAGACCGCAGCCAGCTGCGCAACAAAGAGCTTGTTACCCGCCGTTTTATGCAACTTATGGCGGTGGCCATAAAACCCGAAATACCCCGAAAGGCTACAAGGGTGCCGCGTGCGGTAATGCAAAAACGCCGCGATAACAAAGCGCGAAACAGCGAAAAAAAACAATCGCGT
The DNA here is from genome assembly GCF_046613565.1 of Flavobacterium sp. RHBU_3. Taxonomy (NCBI): domain Bacteria; kingdom Pseudomonadati; phylum Bacteroidota; class Flavobacteriia; order Flavobacteriales; family Flavobacteriaceae; genus Flavobacterium; species Flavobacterium sp. RHBU_3. Next base: position 463,670 of record NZ_JBKJHC010000002.1, read on the forward strand.
CGCAGGCCTGATTTTTAGAGCCTGCCCACAAAAATAGAGAGCTGCCCAAACGGGCAGCTCTTGTTGTTTATAATCGGTTCATTACCGATAGCATACCCAGCACCCAAATGAGATACGATAGCTATCGGGAGATATTGTGGCCAACAAGTTTATGACTGGCATACACAACCATCAGTGGCGCAACGCACCTGTTGGCTTTGTGGCTGTTGGGGCATTATACAACAAAGACAACCTTAAGGTTGCCTTTGTTATTAAATCTAACATTTCGGTATTGTATATATTTCAGGTTATTAAAGTGTTATTTTTTAAAAGCACCTAATCTAAAACATTACCCACTTGGGGATATTATCATACTATTCAAATATAAATCCTAAATTTCCTCCTTCAATTTTTTTGTAGAAAAGTAATTTATTATCATACATATACAAAGTATCAACATCAATGTTGGGGACTTGTCCATATTTATCAAAATTACTTAAATATGTACGTCCATCAAATATTGTCTTTGATTCCCTATTTTCGCTGTTTAAAAAATTACAATTACGGCTATTTTGAATTGGAATAAATATTGTTGGGGGAAACACACAACTATCATTTTTACAAGCAATATTTTTTAAAACAATCATATTATCAATTTTTCTGTATGTCGTAATTATTTTTACCCTTTTATATAAGG